>JACNJD010000304.1 GCA_014382715.1 Candidatus Desulfacyla euxinica
CAAATTCTTTATAGGTTCCGTTATATTTCTTGGCCATTTTTTTGCTCAAGGATACAGGCGTCATTCGATCTTCGGCTCCGGATATAATTAAAACAGGACAGGTTACTTTTGATTGATCGACCTTAGAGGCTCCTGTGAAGTCCAGCAACCAAAATCCGATTTCTCCAGCTGCCCTCCCGGATTCATATACAAATTTATCATAAATGTCTCTTTGTTCCTCCTCAGAAAGTAAATGCAGTATGGAATAGACGGCAGTCTTAAAAGATAACCGCTGAGGTTTACGCCAAAACCCCCATGTTGTCAGAATGCTCCAAAAGCTTTTTATGACGGAAAATTTCAATGCATTCACTCCGCTCGGGGATGCAGAGGTCAGCAAGACAATAGCTTTGGCCAATCCTCGTGAACCTAAGATTTGAGCAAGAAGCCCACCCATAGAATGCCCAATCAGAATCGGCTTCTCGTCAAGATTACGAATGAATTTTTCCAGATCTTGGGCATAATCAAGCAGGCTGGTCTCTCCGAGATCAGGGTGTGGATCATCGAGCGGGCTCACATCATGGAGTCTCAAGGTCGGGGTGAAACATTCGTAGCCTCGTTGCTCAAAGAAGTTCTTGAAATTTTCCCAACACCAACCCCCTCCCCACATACCGTGGATCATTACTATTTTGTCTGCCATGACTTACCTCCGTTTTTTTAAACCACTGTTTTGAGTCAGGATTGAGCCTATAAAGTTCAATTGGTCTGGATCATGGTGAATGGTTTAACAAATGTCCGGCCCTGTGTTTACTCTGGAAATCCCGATTCGCAAACTTTCCTGAAATTGCATCTATCCCTTGCCCTGTTTTCCTCGACCTTCCTGAAATGTATCTCATCTTTTGGGGTATTGTTTCCTAAGTCAACCAGTATTGGTTGACAAGGGATGGCAATGTCTCACGATATTTGGTTATAGTCTTTACGGTAGCAACCTCATCATCGCCCATAAGACGGTTGTAACCTTGAACATCGGCGCTCAGGATGGCTTTAAGCTTTCTCTTAACGTCTTTTGTTGTCATGGGATTGCCCCCTTCCGAGGTTAAAAGCGGTAGGAATGGGTTTAAGATTAGCGGTGTCTAAAATACAAAAGCCTCCAATCGGGTATAAATATCCCGCGGAGGCTTTATTATCGGTACCTTCTGGAAACATCTCTTCATGGTTTCCTCAAGAAGGTTAGGGTTATGTCATTAAATTATTTGGAGATTATTGAAAATGAATGACACTCAATGCTATTAATACCCAAGAGATAGCCTTTGTCAACTGAAATCGCATTCAAGTATAGACGGGGGCCTTGGAAAGACCATGGGTGTAGGTGGGAATCAGCATTCGCATTTTTATTTTTTTGTGACACATAAATCCACCGGCGTTCAGTCTAAGACTGATTATGATCAGTACATCAAAGCTGGATTCATCTCCGTCTCGGCCCTGCCTGTCTTGAGGTAAGCCCTGATGTTGTCGATGGTACCCTCGATAATTTTCATGGCCGCCTGGGGCGTAAGACCCGCAAGGTGTGGGGAAAGGACCACGTTGGGAAGATCCAGGATAGGATATTTGGAGGGTTCGGCCCTGGTTTCTCCCTCTCCCGGGTAGTTGTACCAGGCGTCGATGGCAGCTCCCTTGAGGGTGCCGTCTTTCAGGGCAAGGTAAAGGCCTTTCTCATCCACCACCTCTCCTCTTCCCACATTGACCAGAAATTTTCCTTTCATGCCAGAGAGAACTTGAGCGCTGAAAAGCCCCTTTGTCTCTCGGGTCAACGGAAGGGCGACAAACACCAGTTCGCTTTTTTCCAGAGCCTTAGTGAGGTCCAAGGTGATCTGGTCGAAATACTTGAGTGTGCCTGCCACCGATCTCTTTTTAAAACCGATGATGGGACACCCGAAGATCTTCAGATATTTTGCGATGTTTGTCCCGATGGCCCCCGTTCCGATCACCGCGCAGGATCTTCCCTGAATGGAGTTCCAGGTGTCTTTGATGCTCCCGGTGGCCCAGTAGCCGTGCCACTGCCTGTTTTTTTTGAAATCGTTATGATAGTCGATGATTCTTCCGTAAAAGGCCAACGCCATGGCAATGCATCGTTCGGCGACAAAAGGTGCGTTGACATGGACATTTGCGATTCTGATACCCCGCGCCTTGATGTCATCCAGCGGGACGGCGTCCATACCGGCATAGGGGACGAAGATGATCTTCAGATTCTTGGCCCTCTGGATCACATGAAGGGGCAGTTCCCCGCCAACAATCGCTTCGGCATCTTCGATTTCCCCGTCCATACCTTCTTTTTTAGTCACGAACCGGGCATCGGGAAATTCCTTGCCAAGAGCTTCGATGTTATCCATCCATGCCCGATTCAGCTTGTTACAAAAGACCACTTTCATAGTGTTTTTCTCCCATCATGACGCTCTGTTTCGGCTGTATACCCGGACCGGTTGTTGGCAGAAAAGGGAGCGATGGGCCAGGCTTTTTGGTAAGGTGGGGTGATAAGAAGCACCTTTTTTGGGGCCAAACTATAGGTGATTCCGCCTTGTGTGTCAAACCAAAATCAACCTCATGATGTTGTGGAGGTAACTGGCTGGTTAAAAATGAGGTGGGGGTTGGGAAGAGCGCGGATGCCATGACAATGAATCGGGGGATTGATTTTGCCGGGAGAGCGGAAAATCGAGGAGATCTGGGTAGAGCTATCCCTTGAACCAATTTATTCTTTCAAAAATCAGGCTGTGCAGGTCTCCGGATATTGGGGGTCCACATATAGCCACCATCCCCTCTCTGTTGATTCAGATTCTGCGCCAGTAAATACCGCGTCTTTTCCAATCCAAAATCCTGCATCCTGTATCCCACATATGTGGCAGCGGTCGAAGATAAAAAACCAAAATGTTACCTTAACCGCAACCTACGAGATCAAATTCGTTTCTAGCCAGTCTGGAGGCTACTACTATTTCTGTTTAGGCAGTTTCTTCCACAAGCGCCCTACGTCCAATAGGAACCAGCCGATGACCTTTTGAATATCAAACATGACAGTGATGCTGTGCCGGTACAGGGTCCAGGCATCTTTAATGATTAACTTTAGGAGTCGGAGGCGGACCACATCATCCAGGAAAGTTGTCATGGCGGCCCAGATCATGTAGTCATCCCGCTTGAAGGTGGGGTCGACGTCCGCTAACACCCCCCTGAGGGTAACCAATGCCTTTTCATACATCAACAGATCAGTGGAAAAGAGCACTCCCTGGTAGGTGAATCTTTTAAACAGGAACTCAATGGAGGAAAGGAGTCCTCTGGTACGGTTTTTTTGTCCGGTGATGGCCTCATCAATGATGCTCATTATGTTATGACTCATGGCCTTATCGGTTGACGTCTGACGTCGGGTAATGATGTCGGCGGTATAAAAAATCAGTTTTCTGTTGCCCATGATAAGTCCTAAGGTTAGGAGGGCCATGGTAAATCGTTCCAGCCGCTTCAAACGCCCGAGCATGCCCCAGTCGTAAAATATAATCCTGGGTTGTGCGCCTTCGAAGGTATAGGAAATATTGCCGGCGTGGGGATCACCATGAAAAACACTTTCTTCACGCATATCCTGGATAGGACGCAGGATACAGATCTTGGCCAGGTTTGAAGCCAGACGCCGTCTCTTTTCCTGGGAAAGATGTTTCACTTCAGTAATCTTGGTCCCGTCAATACGGGTCATGACGGTCATTCTCGGGGTTGATAATGGTAGTCTTTCCGGTACGGCCAATGTGGCGTCAGAGCCATAATAGGCCTTGACTATATCCAGATTTCGCTGCTCAGAGGTAAGATTTACCTCATTCTCAAGGAGCCTTCTGACCTGCTGAAGAGTCCCGCTGAAATTGAAATCGCCTAAACCCCAGGTCTCCTGCCGCATATCAAGAAATTCCATAAGTCGGTCCAACATGACCAGTTCAGCACTCATGTTTCTTCTGACAGCTGGTTTGACTGCCTTGAGCACCACCTTCAATGGGGTCTTCCCCTTAGCTTTGCTTGCCTTGGCAGGGACGACCGCACAAACAGTAGCCTCGGCCAAGATCCGTTTCTCAGGAGTGATGCTGTGTTTAGGACCGAGTGATCGTATTTCCCTTATCAACAGGGGCCTCATTTGGCTGTATGTAACAGTCTTTATGTTGTCTTCCAAGTCAACGAGGGCCTTCTTGAATTGGGGATCCAGTCCCGGGGTCCGACAGATTATCTGGCCGAGCTTTTGCAGGGAGGGCATATCCTTTATCAGGGCATAAAGTCTCTGGCCTAAAGTAGCAGTGTGTTTGAGACGGACCTGGTCCACAATTTTTTCAGCCAATCTGGCGAGAGGGAGTTCGGATATCATAAAAACCATCCCCTCCACTACCACGGACCTGAATTGGGCATAGCAATCCGGAAGCAGGTCTTCAAGACCCGTAATAGCCACCACCTGGCGGACCGTATGTTCTAAGGTTCCCCGTGATCTGGCGTCTTTCAGGAGCCCTGTTGCACGCTTGCGCATCACAGCGACAGCTGGCTTGCGGCCGTCGACGGGGCTTAATACCTCCATAAAACTGTTTATTGCAGACGGAGTTAAGTGGTTGAATGGTTGAGTAGTTGAGTGTTTGCTATTGTCAGAATCCATCATCTCATGAATCGTCTAAATTCCAGTAAACTAAATTCCATCTCGGAATAACAAAAGCCGGGTTCTTTAAATGCGGATGTGTGAGAACCTTTTCCATATTTAAGACAATATAACGCGGTGCGTCATTCATGTCAAGTTTCTTATGGATATCTGAAAACCCCTGGAAGGAAGAATGAGGCTGGAAGAGGAGGAGGATCTGCTTCTAATGGGATTACGCCAGGAGGTCATCCAGCTCGGTGTCAAGATTTCGGATAGTTTCAGCCAAAACGTCAGGGCCTTTCTTCTTGGCGTTCTGCAGATCCTGACCCCACTTCTGGAGCATCGGAGTGCCTACACGGCGGACCTTGTTATCTTTTGCCCATTCCCGGCCGATTTTTTCACCGAGGCTGTCAAGCTGGCCACGCATTTTGTCCCTTTCGGCGGGTGAAAATGGCTGAAGCACTTCCTTCATGCGGGATTTCCAGCCCTTAATGAGAAAAGTTCCTTCATAGAATTTGCGAAACCATTCTTCTTCATCTTTTGTTCCCATGGAAATGCCTCATTGTTGATGGAAGGGGTTAGTCAAAATACCACCCCCAGAGGAAATGGCTTTTTTATGGATCTAAGGAGTAGACTCCATTTATCACCGATCCTTAAGTTTATCAACTCATTTCTATTCGGATAACCCGTGAACAGCTACGGGATTTGTTTATTGACTTCTCGTGGTTTGGGTGATAAAAAAATGTTTGTATTTTGGTATGTTATCTGATATTTTAAAGATATACAGACTATATTCGAGGCTAAAAATCCTTAAAAACGTTCTTTGATCAAGAGAGGAGAAAGCAAATGGCTGATTTAAAAACAAGATTTGAGAAAGCGGCTGAAGAGGTCAAGAAATTACCGGAGCGGCCCGATAATGATACCCTTTTGGAAATCTATGCCCTCCACAAGCAGGCGAACGAGGGTGATGTGTGCGGTAAACGACCTGGTTTTACCAATTTTGTCGGTCGTGCCAAATATGATGCCTGGGCCAAAATAGAGGGTACCTCAAAAAAAGAGGCCATGCAGTCTTACATCGATCTGGTAAAAAGACTTAAAGGGTAGAGAGCAAGTTGAGGTGAAAATATGTCTCAATCAATGACCAGTGCTGACCATTTTTGGTATTGTATGGATGATCCCACTAATCTTATGATCATCACTGCTTTTATGGAATTTGAAGAGCTCATAGATTTTGAGCGGTTGTGTGCAACCATAGAGCACCGCCTGGCCTCTTTTCCTCGATTCCAAAAGCGTGTGATAACGCCTGCATCAGGAGTGGGGGCACCCGGTTGGGAGACTGACAGTCATTTTGACGTCAGATCCCATGTTCAGCGTATTGCCCTACCTCCTCCAGGTGATAAGGTTGCGCTGCAGGAGATGGTCAGCGGTTTGATGACTACCCCTCTGGATCCCAACAAGCCGCTCTGGCATGTTTATCTCATTGAAAAATTCGGAAAAGGCTGTGTCCTTTTCTTTCGTATTCACCACTGCATAGCCGATGGTATTGCCTTGGTTCATGTTTTACTTTCAGCGGCAGACAAGAAACCGGATGCCCCCTGGCCCACGGGCAGCCCCAAAAAGAAAAGAGCAGACATTTCCTTGCCTGATCTCCTTTTGCCCTTTCGTTCCGTCATAAAGAGCGTAAGGCATGCTGCCGATGCAACCCAAAAAGCCGGCAAGAAAGTAATAGACGAACTCAAGGAAGTCATATCCAAGCCTGATTATTTATTAGAACTGGCCAAGTCCGGTTCAGAGCTGGCTACTGACGTAGTGTCCGTACTCACCAAACTTTTGATTATGCCCTCTGATCCCAAAACCGCATTTAAAGGAAAACTCGGTGTGCGAAAGACTGCGGTCTGGACCGATCCAATGATGCTGGATAAGATCAAAACCGTTGGCAGGGCAATTAACACGACCACACTCAACGATGTCCTGATAGCCACCGTTACCGGGGCAATGCGCCGCTATTTGAAGAGCAGGAACTATCCGGTGAATAAACTTGACCTCCGGGTAACTGTTCCGGTCAACATACGTAAGCCTGGCACGGAGTTTGAATTGGGGAACAGATTCAGCCTCGTTTTTCTTGCCCTACCGGTGTACCTCGAAGATCCGATTTTAAGACTTAAGGAAGTAAAGCGGCGTATGGACCATCTTAAGAAAGCCCCTGACGCCGCTATGAATTTCGGCCTCCTCAGCGCTATGGGTCTGTTCCCACCCGGTCTTGCAAAAAATATGGCCCATCTATTCGGCAATAAGGCTTCAGCTGTTCTTACCAATGTTCCAGGGCCGAGAGAACCGCTTTATTTTGCTGGCAGGAAGATAAACAATATCATGTTCTGGGTTCCCAGGTCGGGTTCTGTGGGGCTCGGGATCAGTATTCTCAGCTATGATGGAAAGGTGACCGTGGGGCTTGCCGCTGATGAGGGGTTAATGCCGGACCCTGAAGTCCTTTTGGAAGGTTTTGAAGATGAATTTAATTATCTCTTAGATCTGGTAAATTCGGGGAAAATTTTTGATGAACCCCTTGTTTTGCATGACAGGTATCAGGAGGCCCGATGCAAGGCCCTGACCAAAAGTGGTGAGCAGTGTAAGAAGCGCGCCATGGCAGGGTTGGGATATTGCAATGTGCATAAGGCTGGTGCCGAAAAGGGTGTGCAGGCTCATATTGGAAAGGATTTAAGATCAGAGGATGAAAAGGAAACCGATGCTATTCCCGGTAAAGCCCCGGGTAGATGTAAAGGCACTACTAAGAGTGGGAGACAATGCAGTAAACAAGCTGCGCACGGTTCTGGGTATTGCAGTATCCACAGGCCGAAGATGCCGGAGAAAGACAGTCGGGCTAAGGATTTAGCCGAGATCTTAAGGGAGTTAAAAAAATTATAGCTATGTCTGAGGGATCAGGTAAGCTCAAAGAAAATCAGCCCGGTAAATATTACGTGGACCAAGATTGTATCGGTTGTATGCTCTGTTCCGAAATAGCGCCTGATAATTTCAGGTCAACCGTAGATATTGATTGTGAGGTAGAGTATAATTTTGTTTATAAACAGCCATCTACCAAACAAGAAGAAGATTTATGCGAAGAGTCCATGGATGTCTGTCCTGTGGGTGCCATAGTAGATAACGGCAAAGGAGCGCGGTGAAGTGCCCTCAGAAGGATTTCCGCTTATCAATTTTGAGTGGCAACGGGAGGAAACTGTGAAGCAAATTGTCAGTATAAGTCTTGGACCAGGCAGCGAAGATTATGAATTTGACACGGAATTTATGCGTCAGGATTTCAATATCAAGCGATTTGGGACTGACGGAGATATTGATAAAACCGTTGAGATGCTGTTGAAATGGGAAAAGAAGGCGGATGCTATCGGGTTAGGAGGCATGAAATTCCCCGACGCAATAGGGTTCAGAGGGTCCGCATCGAAATACACTGAAAAATTAGACATGTTGAGTTCCCGTATTCAAACGCCTGTTACCATGGGAAGTACCCTTCGCAATGTTGCCCATGAGTGGTCTCTTCGTCATATCGAATTTAAATTCGGAAGTTATTTCAGCAATGCCAGGGTTCTATTCCTTTCCGGGATGTCCAATTACAGGATCGCCAAGGTTATGGCCGAGTTTACCGATAACCTCAGTTTCGCAGATCCGGTTCTGGAAAACGGTATTTCCAAGCTCCTGACCTCGTTGAAGGACCTGGAGATGTATGCCGGCGGGGTTCATGAAGTGCTCAAATGGGTTCCCAGCAAGCGTCTCTCTTCTTCGGTCACGCCCATAGCGAGGTGGAATGAATACATCATGCGCAAGGCCATGCAAAAGGCCAACGTCATTGTTGTGCCTTATTATGGCTTCTATGACTATTTGGAAGATAGCACCCTGGAAGAGTTAGGGGGAAAGACCATTATTACTTCATCGGCCTATGATGACCGGGTCCGGTTTCTCAAAGACAGGGGTGTGGAGGTAATTATAGATTCTGCTCCAAAGGTGCTTGAACGTGTGGTTGGGTTCGACATCCTTGGGGCTTTGATACTTGCCGCCCTCGGAAAAAGGCAGGACGAGGTTACGGATGACGATTTGTTAGAGATCATCAGCGATGAGAGGATGGACCCCAGGGTGGTATATCCTTCGGGCGACCCCAAAAGGGTTAATCGCTTTGCCTTTGTGATCCACCCCCTTTCCCAGGAGTTTTTTAAAAAGGAAAAGGCATTGGACTTTGTCTCCAAGGTTGCACCTCCTCCCTTCATGGATGCAGTCGAAAAGATCATGGCCTATTCTCCACCCTTTGTCTATTCCAAGGTAACAGGTATAAAATCACCAACAGGCGTAGAAGCAGAAGGCTGGTTGATTGCCGTTGGAGGAACCCCAAAACAAATGCTGTCCCATAAGCCTGAGTTTACTTATGACCGCCTGTTGCAGGCCGCCAAAATGGCGAAACGGATGGGTGCGCAGATCATGGGTCTGGGGGCCTTCACCAAGGTGGTGGGTGATGCAGGGGTAACAGTGGCAAAACAAGCGGAGATCCCCATAACCACAGGCAACAGCTACAGTGCATCCGGTGCGCTTTGGGCTGCTGCAGATGCCGTGCGGCGGATGGGTTTAATAAAGATTAAAAAAGGGAAAAAAATCAAAGGAAAGACGATGGTCTTTGGAGCCACCGGGGCCATCGGGTCGGTCTGCTGTCGCCTGCTGGCAAAGGCCTTCGAAGAGGTCTTTATGGTAGGGCGGAATACAGCCAAACTACTGGCATTGAGAGAATCCATCCTTGAAGAAACACCGGACGTTAAACTCCATGTCTCCACCAGAACTGATAAGTATCTCCCTGATATGGATGTTGTTGTTACGGCCACCTCCGGAGCCGGGAAGGCGATCCTCGATATAACGAAAGTCAAACCCGGCTGTGTTATCACTGATGTAGCGCGCCCCCTGGATCTGTCACTGGAGGATGTGGCAAAACGTCCTGATGTGCTGGTAATTGAATCGGGAGAGATTGAGCTCCCCGGTAATCCGGAAATGAAAAACATCGGTCTCCCTCCCAAGGTGGCTTATGCATGTCTTGCCGAGACTATTGTCCTGGCCCTGGAGGGACGCTTTGAAATCTTCACCATCGGTCGTGATATCGAATGGGAAAAGGTAAGAGAGATCTATAAACTTGGACTCAAGCACGGGATGAAATTGGCCGCCATTTCAGGGGTAAATGGGGTATTTACTAACGAAGATATTCTGAGGGTAAAGAGATTGGCGATTAAGGCGAGGAAAACCTGGAAGAGGGGTAGGGGTTGATGATTGAAGAATTGAGGGATTTAGGGATGAGGCATAAAGTCGGGGCGAATGGAAGGGATGTTTAAATGGTCTGCGGATGGGATTGAAAGAAAAGGAGGGAGCCATGAAAAAACTGCATGAAATAAAAGATCTGGTTCAAGAGGCAATTGACAGTGGTGCAAATAACGTCGAGGAAATTCATAGATCACTGGCAGGCAAACCGTTCAAGGTGCTAAAAAAAATCAAGCTCTCCGGCTCTGCCGTTGAGAAATTGGAAGATTTCCAGGATCAATCCATCGGTAATGTGTATGATTTTCTTCGTTCTATGAATGAAAAGATAGGCGAAATTGCGACGGATCTACTGAAAAAGATAGAAAAGGATAAGGGAGCCAAGAAGGTAAAGGGGGCCAAAAAGGTTAGAAAATCAGCTCCAAAACAGTGTAAGGCTAAAACGAAAAGAGGCAGCCAGTGCAAGAGAATGCCTGTTGCGGGCTCCAGGTATTGTAGTGTTCATAAACCTAAATAATGTCGGAGCAAAATGGCCTCGCGCAAAGCCACAAGCCGCTAAGACTATGATTATGAGGCGCTGTGGCAATGACTCAACCGTCCAAACCCTGACTGCCTGGTATGAGGAGTAGCTCAATGGGGATTACCATTGTTCAAAAAAGCGATCTAAGCCGTCCCAAACCCAATCCCAAGACCGCCCTGGTGTTGTCCGGTGGCGGAATATCCGGGGGCGCCTTCAAATTAGGCGGCCTGCAGGCCCTTAGTAATTTTATGCTGAATCGGAATATCAGAGAGTTCGACATCTATGTTGGTGTCAGCGCTGGGGCCTTGCTTGCCACCTTTCTTGCAAACGGGATCTCCACAGAAGAGCTGGCAAAAAGCTTCGAAGGAAAACGGGGTCAGATCGATCCGGTCCAGCTTTCAAAGATATATTCGTTAAATTATATCGATTTTCTCAAGAATCCTATTCAGACGGCTGGAGATACCCTTGGCTGGCTACCTAAACTTGGCCTTAATTTTATCATGTTCAATAATATTTTCAGAAACGAATTTCGCCAAATGCTCTTCAAGGTAATTAAAAACCCCTCTTATGAAAATGCGCAAGAGCTTTTCAGATATTGTCTCCAGAAGAGCCGTTCAAATATCCGGAAACCTTCATTGCCATGGGGGTTTATCCCGAACGGCATTTTTTCCACAGATAAATTCGAGCGGGCTATCCGGAGGAATCTGGAAAAAAATGATCTTCATAATAATTTCAAAGCGCTTTACAAGAAAACGGGTAGAGAGCTGTATATCTTTGCCATGAACCTCGATAATGCCGAGAGGGAGGTTTTCGGGCACGATGAGAATAATGGGGTGCCAATCTCAAAGGCAATGCAGGCATCCATTGCCATACCGGTTTTTTATAAACCCGTAAAGATCGATGGTGTGGACTATGTGGATGGCGCCGTGATAAAAACCACCAGCATGGACCTCGCCGTCGCAAAAGGGGCCACTCTTATCATCTGTTATAATCCTTTTCGCCCCTTTAATCACGAAACATTCTGTGAGAAATGCGAGATAGATGAAAACCGGATGCAAATTGCCGAGGATGGTATGTACGCTGTCTTCAATCAGGCAATGCGTACCTTGCTTCATACCAGGCTGATGCATGGCATAGATACCTATATCAAGAATCCGGATTTTAAAGGAGATATTATTCTTATTGAACCTACTGAATATGACGCTGATTTTTTTGATATGAATCCTCTGGCATT
>JACNJD010000305.1 GCA_014382715.1 Candidatus Desulfacyla euxinica
ATAATGCAAAGAGAAATTCCCGAGCCCGAGATCATTCCAGTTTGACACTGCCCTGAAAAGTTCCAGAGCGACCATATTTTCAAATTTTGCTGCCGGGGAATCAATCCCGGCATAATCGAAGAGATACAGCTTTTTCTCCTTTGTTATAGCCCTTGATATTTTTGCGCTCCACGGGGCTATTCTGAAGACCATAAAGAAATTTTCAAAGATCTCAATCCAGTTCCTGACGCTGTCAAATGACACGTGAATATCTCTGGAAAGACTTGCCATTGAAAGCGGGCTCCCGATCTTAGAAGGCAGCAGAGAAAACAGTATTTCGACATCTTCAATCCTACGAAGTGATGCGAGATCACGAATATCTTCGCGTAAGAGCTGCTTTTTGTAGGTATTTGACCAGATCCGGTAGAATTCACCTGTTCCATCAAGGTATGGGTCCGGAAATCCGGTGAATTGGCATAATTTATTCCAGATAGGTTGTGTTTCATTTGGGCAGGCACGAACTTCAATGGGATTGGACAGGAATTTCTCAAACGTGAGATTGTTCCCTGCAAGCTCGGCAAGGGTAAACGGCCACAGATAAAAAATAAAATACCTTCCGGCGAGTGAATCCCCTCCTTTTTGATACATATCCAGCCTGCCGCTGCCGGATACAACAAATTTATAGTTGCCTTTATCGCGGTCGTATACACTCTTGAGGTAATTCTTCCAGTTTGAATATTTATGCAGCTCATCAAATATGATGAGCGGTATGGAATTGTCTTTACGATGGACTTCTTCATAAAAAGAGGGGTTTTCGATCAGTTTTCGCTTTTCGTCAAGGATATCCCAGTTAAAATAGAGTGAATTATTAAAATCTTCGGCCAGAATCTCTGTAAAAGTAGTTTTACCTGCCTGTCGCGGCCCTGCAATAAAAACCATTTGTTTATGTACAGAAAGCCTTTCCCAGATATTTTCGTATAATGCCCTTTTCATGTCAGACAATATATGCTCGTAACCTAATATTGTCAAGATAATATTAGGTTATAGCTTAATATTGTCAGTTAAGGATGGCGGATTCGAGAAAAGTCAGATTTCTCACCCCGGTGGAATAAGAAATCAACCACTTGTGGACTCCCGCTCCCCGATCGGAGTCGAGGACAAGCTTCGCGGGAGTGACGGCTTTGGAGACTTTTCCAGGGCTCTATACTGATACGTCTTTAAAAAATCGAATTCATTCCCGTTTGCGACAAAACCAACAGAATAATGAGCCTTATTGCTTTCTGCTTGACTTTGACTTAGTTCTTAGCTTAGTCTGTTCTTATGCGTAATTGCCGAGGTTCTAACATGGAGACGTCCAATGCAAACGATCAATGTCCATGAGGCAAAAACCCACCTCTCAAGATTGCTGAACAGGGTTTCGGCCGGAGAAGAGTTCATCATAGCAAAGGCCGGAAAGCCCATCGCACGGCTAACCGGCTTGAGAGAGACCGTCTTGAAGCGTAAGCCGGGTTTGGACAGGGGGAAATTCCTGGTTCCGGATGATTTTGATGCGCCGTTGTCTGACGGGGTTTTGGATGATTTCGAGACATGAAAATACTACTTGATACCCATTGTTGGCTGTGGTGGATAACAACTCCGGAAAAGCTTGGGCCCGAATCGCAACAGCTCATCATGGACGGCCATAATGAAATTTTTTTGTCTGCGGCCAGCAGTTGGGAAATCGCTATCAAGTATGCGCTCGCTAAACTGCCCCTCCCGGAAGATCCGGAAAAATTTATTCCTCCAAGATTGATGCGAGACGCCATAAGGCCACTTCCCATTAACCATACACACGCGCTGCATGTGGCATCATTGCCCCTCCATCACAGGGATCCTTTTGATCGCCTCCTCATATCCCAGGCGCAGATGGAAGGGTTGCCCATTATGACCGTAGACAAACAGTTCAAAGACTATGATGTCGAGTGTATTTGGGGAACACCTTGAGCTGCGGCAGTTCCCACCATTACCCAATGGGGAGTGATTGCCATCCTGGATGCGGGCGCCGAAGGATTCATCCAGAAACCGTTTTCCATTGCACCTTTTGCTGAAAAACTGAAGGAGGTCTTGGAAGGGAAATAGGTGATAAAATCAGACTGATTTCTTTGTCCGCTGAGGTGATGCTATATCAACCATCTGTTCGATTTGACGGTAAAAAAGAGAAGAATTGATCTGGCAGCCTTGACAATATGCAGCCAATATGAGACAGAATGCACGGTTCGACTATCTTATACTCAAATGACCCTGCTAAACTCTGAAATTCTGAGTAAAAAGTATGGCGGGTTGATGTATGTTTTTCTTCAGTGAAATTTTGACTTTCTGCAAACATGACTCAAGCGGGAAGGCGCCTAATAGGACTGCCAAAGGCTAATGCGTAACACCAAAGGATACGGTGTGTAAGAGCCTTTCTCGTTTTATTGACATTAGGAGGAATTTTCCTATGGCCATGAATGAACAAAAGGGAGAGAAAAAGCCTATGGATGTCTTACATCAGTTAATCGACGCTTTTACACATAAAGCATGGCTCAACCAGACAATCCGAATCAGACACCGTGATAGAAAATACCGGGTGTTTTGCAGCGGGAGGGAATTCTTAGCCTACAGGATAAACGAGCACTGTGGTGTCTCTCACGGTTTTCCCGGATGGATTGTGTGTTTTGTCACCAATGATAAAGTCATCGACGATTCAAGGATGTCTCATTTCGAATCGACTGAACCCAGTGCGCACGAATGGTTGAATTGTATCGCTGATGACGATTTTGAACTAATTTGAGAGATATTATATTAATTATGGATATCATTGTTTCCGGTTCACTCGCATATGACAGGATTATGGATTTCCCCGGGTATTTTTCGGATCACATCCTCCCCGAGAAGGTGCATACCTTGAACGTTTGTTTCCAGATAAACGGCATAACGGAGAAATTCGGCGGCACGGCAGGCAATATCGCTTATGCACTCACATTGTTGGGTGAAAAGCCCGAAATTTCTGCCACATTAGGTCAAGAAGAGCATAAGTATCTTGAATGGCTGAAAAAGAATGGTATCTCTTCCGATAACATCAAGATTATAAAGGCTGAGTTCACTGCAAGTGCATACATCACCACCGACAAGGCAGGCAATCAGATCACCGGGTTCAACCCGGGTGCTATGAACTATTCCTCCTCGCTGGAATTTGACAACCTCAACCCAAAGGAGACCATTGTTATCGTCTCGCCCGGTAATCTTGAGGATATGGTGAACTACCCTCGTCTATGTAAGGCAAGAGGGATCGATTATATATTTGACCCTGGGCAGTCGATACCCATGCTGGAACCGGAAGACCTTGTCCAGGCCATAGATGGCTGTCGAATTCTGATCTCAAATGATTATGAACTGGATCTGATCCTGAATAAGACCGGGCAAAAAAAAGAGGCCTTACTTGAGCACGCAAGGACGATTATTGTGACCATGGGCGAGTTTGGGTCACGGATATCCACGCTCAATGGTGAAATAAAGATCCCTGCGGTTAGAGCAAAGATTGTGCGGGACCCGACAGGCGCCGGGGATTCGTACAGGGGAGGGATGATCAGTGGTCTTGTCCGTGGTAAGGATGTCGAGGAGAGCGCCAGGATGGGCAGCGTATGTGCTTCCTTTTCCGTAGAGTGCTACGGGACTCAGGAATACACATTCAGCCCCGAGGAGTTCAACGAGAGGCTTGCATTAAATCGATAGAGAAATCCTTTGACTCGTTCCGGCCTCTCACGGCTCAGAACACCATCAGACTTGCCTGATTACTAGAAATAATCCTATTATCTCCTGTCAATAGAAATTGTGTGTAATTTAAATTCAGCTGGAGTAAACATAATCGGGGAATGGACTGATCTAAGTGGAAGCGGTGGTTATTTGGTATTTGAAACAGACAAACCTGATTATGCGTGGACCATGGCATGGAACGACCTTCTGGACATGGAAATTGTCCCGATTCTGGACACCGAAAAAGATGTAATGGGTCTTCTCAAATAACGGCCCCGGCACTCACTCTGTTATGCTGGTTCGGAACAAATTGGAGCACCTGGAAAGATAATCCATATTTGCTCCATTTAGAATCAGGCAAAATGAGTGCCGGGTAACCGGAAGGTATCTGACTTTTTTGTTGTGAGAAAGCCGGGGTTCAGGGCCACGTCATTCAAACTGACAACGTGCTGACTTAACGAAAATTGTTTGCTTATTTGATTTTCTATAAATTCGAAGCACGAAATCCGAAACAAATACGAATAACCAAAATCCAAAATTCTAAACGTGATGAGCCCCGCAGATGCTGGGTAAATATTTGGAATGTTTTGGTCATTTGATATTCGAAATTAGATATTGTTTCGAGTTTCGACCTGCCCGCAATGCCTATATACGCTATTCATTATCAGTGGTAATTGTTAAACAATGACCTCGATAATTTGCGTGGGGCAACATAGGTGCTATGGTAGGCGGGTATTCGAATTTCGGGTTTTATGATCTCAGAAACAACTAATACTAACGATTTAGGATCGACTTTAACGTTTCCCTGATGAATCGGCCACTCTCGCCGTCGTCAAGTACAACTTTCTATCCGTGGGTGAGGAAAAGGCAGCGCGGAACCTGTTTGAAAATATATTAGACGGCATCATTGTAGTAAGTCCCGATGGGAATATCATTCAGATAAACGAATCGGCAAAGACCCTGTTTCATGTGCAGGATGCTGAACTGAGGCATCTCAGGATGTCGGATCTACTTGACAATCATGATTACACGGAAACCTACCAGAATCGTGAAATTGAAATGGAGCGCGAGGGAAACAAGCGTTTCCTTTCTGTCTCTCAATCCACAATCGAGGAGTATGGGGTCCAATTAGGGAAACTCATCATCGTGCGGGATTTCACAGAGATCCGCCAGGCTGCTGAAGAGATGAAGCATCTCCAGGCCGAGCTCCAGAAAGCACAGAAGATGGAAGCTATCGGGCTCCTTGCAGGCGGGGTGGCCCATGACCTGAACAACATCCTTTCAGGGCTTGTCAGCTATCCGGAGCTGATCCTGCTCCATTTACCTGAAGACAGCCCGTTGAAAAAGCCGATAAAGGCAATCCAGGAATCGGGCATGAGGGCAGCCGACGTGGTCGAAGACCTGCTGACCATAGCGAGGGGTGTGGCGATCACCAAGGAAGTCTCGAACTTGAATATAATTGTGGAGGAATATTTAGCTTCTGCCGAACACCGGCAACTCGAAAAAATACACCCGTTTGTCAACTTCACGAATGACCTTGATCCCGATCTTCTCAATGTCAGTTGCTCCAAAATACACATCACCAAGGCCATTATGAACCTCGTTGTCAACGCGTTAGAGGCTATCGAGGGCTCAGGCACTGTGAACATTTCAACCTATAACCGGTATCTCGATGAGCCCCTGAAGGGGTATGAACAGGTCCGCCGGGGCGAACATACCGTGCTCAGCGTATCGGACGATGGCCCCAGCATTCCTTCGGAAGAACTGCAGAGATAATGGTTTTTGAGTATTCGACCCAGAGCAAAGGATGAAACTAAGGAACCAGGACTAAATCCGGCCACTTCTTTCGAGGATAATGACGCATGACCGTGTCGCAAAACAGCATATTACAACCTACTCCATGTTCTCATAAAAAGGCTCAGGAAGAAAGAGCAGAAATTGGATATGGTATTGGTTGCTTAACTGCACCGAGAGCCAACTCTTACACATCCTTTTAAAGTCAACCAAATGAAAATTTGACGCCCTATCGAATAATGGTGTTGTCAGCGGGTTAACGCAGGCGCTTTTCTCGAAGCCAGCTTCCAAAGGCGTAAATGGGGATGGACTGAATATTGTTCTTTCTTTCGAAATTATCGAGCGATACCTTGATTCCTTCAGATAGGTCACGGTAGGTGTCTAATAATAGATGCATGCTTTTCAATCTGCCAGAGGCGCCGGCCTTGACTTCTACAGGGGTTACGCCATGAGCGTGTTCAACCATGTAGTCAACTTCTGCGGAGCTGCCGCGTTTATCCCGCCCCCAGAAAAAAAGTCTTTCGCGTTTAAAGTTCGAATTTGCGCAGATCTCTTGACCAACAAACTGTTCACATACAGGACCTGCATTAATCAAATGGTAACTGTCGGTAATCCAGCGGGATATGTTGAGATCACAGCCCCTTTGCATAAGGCCAATGTCAAGAAACAGCAGTTTGAAACGCTGAGGGTTATAATTGGCCCCAAGCGGAATCCCGCTGGTTTTGTATATTAATTTAACAAGATCAGCTTTATTGAGTAACTCAAGCCCATTCCTTAGATATTTCGATTGAATGTCACGGGAAATCTGAACAAATTTGAATTGATTCCCAACAAGATGGGGAACCCTGGAGAATACGGTATCGATGTATTTCAAATCAGAGTACTTGGAGTTGTATTTCGGGAAATCTTTGATATAGGATTCAAGAAGGTCAGACAATAATTCCTGACATCGTAAATAATCCTGATGTTCGATAAAACTCGCTAAAACCTGAGGCATACCGCCGACCGCCATATATTCTTTAACCAACGCAGTGGCCCTGTTATGAAGTGCTTCAGGAAAAGGCATGATGATAGAATGGCTCCTTATTTCATCAAGAAGAAATTGATTCCCTGAGTTATACAGAAACTCCTCGAATGACATGGGGCCCAAGTGCCTGAATGTAACTCGTCCAACAGGGACTGAGATTTTTTCAATGGTGAATTCAAGCAATGACCCGGCAGCGATGATGTGCAGGGCCGGTATTTCTTCAAAAAAATATCTCAGAGCAATGATGGCTTTGGGGCAAAACTGAATTTCATCAAAGAAAACAAGTGTGCTTCCAATCCTTATTCTCGTGCCTGCAAGTGCCTCTATTTTCCTTAAGATGCTGGCAGTGCTGTAGCCTGATTCAAAACAGTTGTTGTATTCGGGCTGCTTTTCAAAATTAATACTCAAAAGCTGGTCAAAATGAGGAGCAAAATTCTGTTCAATCAGGTACGATTTCCCAACTTGGCGGGCGCCCGAAAGAATAAGGGGTTTACGTCCTTCCTCATCTTTCCATTTTATTAAATTGTCCTCTATGAATCTTTTCATCGGTGCATTATATAGTAAATGGATTGATAGTCAAGGCTTTTTCAGTCAAATATGACTGATAAAGGGGGGTTGTTTGTTTTTATCACCTGCCTCGGTCCGTCAACAAACACCATTTTTCTTTGCAGAGCGTCAAATATATGCTCGGCCGGATAACGTTCCATATCTTCTGTACATGTGGAAAAAGAGAGAATTTTTTGGTCACCTCAATTATAGTAGAAGATATTTTCGGGGCAACCCCAAATTTTCTCTATGACTTTAAGGCATTGAATCAGCCGACTATTCCGTGTATGATCATACAGATGTACAAACCCAAGAAATTTATAATATGACATCCTCTGATGAGGTGCCTCAGCGAAACACCCTAAAACCGTTTCCCGGAACAGACCGGAGGGAACCATGAACAACACCCAAAACATCCATGGAAAACCGGCCGGTAAGGCCTGCATATATACTCTCTTTCTCCTTTTCCTCTCAGGGGCTTTGATCGATCCGGGCCATTGGGTATCTAAGGCCTATGCGGAGGAGATCATCACAATCGGTCTTTTGGAAGAGCCCAAGACACTCAATATATGGCGGGCCACTGATACCTGGTCCAACAAAGTCCTCTGCCAGCTTTATCAACCTCTCTATATTCGAGAGCCCAAAAACTTGAAACTGGTTCCATGGCTGGCTGCGGATGATCCTGTGTATGATCCGGCCGCCCTGTCCTATACAGTAAAAATCAGACCCTGCAAATGGTCGGACGGGACCGAGTTGACCTCGGCGGATGTAGCCTTTACGGGCAATATCATCAAGACCTTCAAGGTCCCCCGCTTTCTGTCGAAATGGGAGTTTATCAAAAAGATTGAGACACCGGATAAACACACTGTTCGTTTTTTCCTTAGAGAGCCCAGGGCTATCTTCCTGTCAAGGACCCTCACTACACCCATTGTTCAAAAAAAGAGATGGGAGGCCATCGCTGCCAACTTAAAAAATTTACAAGAACCGCTTTTGGCGCTGCTCAATGAGAAGGTGAACGACCCGGTGAGCAACGGACCATTCGTCCTGAAGGAATGGAAAAAGGGGGGAGCCCTTCTGCTTGAAAAGAACGAGCATTTCTTCGGCCAGGGAAAAGAGATCTCGGGGTATCTCCTGGGGCCTTATATTGATGGGATTATATACAAGTTTTTCGGTACCACCGACGCCGCAATCCTGGCACTCCTCAAGGGAAGCGTTGACATGTTCTGGTGGGGGCTTCAGCAGGGCTATCTTCAGGACCTGGAGGCAGACAAAGACATCAGGATTTTCACCAATGAGAAAAGCGCCCTCTATTATGTGGGATTTAATGTCAGAAAGGAGCCATTTAATGATATCTATTTCAGGAAGGCCGTCGCCCTGTTAACGGATAAGCGGTTTATTATCAGAAAAATCATACAGGGATATGCCCTGAGGGCAAACTCCATTGTCCCATCAGGTAATGTCTTCTGGTATAATCCAAACGTCCCTGCATATGGCGAGGGGCTTTCAAGAGAGGATAGGATCCGAAAAGCCTATTCGATTCTCAGCGAAGGCGGGTACTCGTGGGAACGCTCACCCGTTACCCTATCAGGAAAAGTGGTCAACGGGGAAGAAATCCGCCTGCCCGATGGCAACCCCATGAAGGAATTTACCATTCTCACGCCTCCCGCGGATTATGACCCGAAAAGGGCCATGGTAGGGCTCATCATTCGGGAGTGGCTCAAGCTATTGGGAATGCCTGTCACATCCAAAACAATGCCTCTGAGATCCCTGATTCAACAGGTCAAGACACGCCGTCAATTTGATATCTTTGTATTGGGATACGGCAACCTCTCATTAGATCCTGACTATTTGAGAAATTTTTTCATCTCCGGAAATAATAATCCCAAAGGCTGGAACACCAGCGGGTACAATAATCCCCGCTTTGACCGTGTTGCCGACGCCAGTGCCGGCGCCATGGATCCGGGAAAGCGAAAAAAACTCATATGGGATATGCAGGACATAATAATGCGCGACCTCCCCTGGCTCCCCCTTTACAGCCCAAAACTGGTCGAAGGGGTGCGACGGGACAGGTTCACGGGATGGGTTTCGATGGTGGGAGGCATCGGCAGCCGCTGGTCGTTCTGCACTATCAAACCGGTTAAATAGTGTCTGAACGAAAACTAGAATTTTTTGTCAAGGTCAAGGAAGATCAAAAATTCAACCGCAAGAATACATTGAGTATTTTGAGGATTAAAATTTTTATCTGACACAGAGATTGGCTCAAAAGACAGTTTTCGTTCGGGCACTAAATAGGGAGAAAGGGTTAATGACCGATATCCTATGCTTTTCAAGAAACAACGCTACTACAGTGGAGCAGCCCGACGAACAAACCATGGTCTCCTCTTGCTGTCTGCAGGACACCCTTACGGATCTCCGTTTGGTGATTCATGTGAAGACTCCTCATCTTGAAATAACGAATATTGCAGGAGAGATTCGGCGGTCTTCAGAACCCGAAGACCTTCGTATCCATGAAACCCTTCGAAAGGTGATTGGTGTACGGGTAGGCCCGGGTATCAAAAAAATCATCACAGGTCTTATGGGAACGAGTGCAATCGAAAAAAAACTGGTCTTCATGATCGGGGAGTGCTGTAACGGGATTATTCTCTCTTTTACCAAACAGGTCCTTCTTTCGGCGCCCGAGGACAAAGAGAAAGAACGGGATTATTTTGCCAATATGGTCAAAAACAGTCCCCGGCTGTACAACAGTTGTGCGGCCCTTTCACCGGAAAGCCCGCTTATGGATGGGATCGAGCCCCCCTGACGACCGGTCGGGAGCTTAAACATTGGATCTACGCTTTATCGCTCTATAGGAGAAACGTATCGCTCATGTTGACTTTCAGTAGAAACAAGCTTGTCAGTATTTACAGAAAAGATGATCGCATCCTGCTCGTCCGCGGCATTCTTGAAGACGATATATATGGCATGGAAATGGATATTTCCATTTCCATGCCTGATCTGGAAATTGTGTCGATCCAGGGAAAGTGGACACGTATGGAGAACTCGGAATGCCCAAGGGCCGTGCCTTTTCTTCAGGAAGCAGTGGGATTTCGTCTGTTGGAAGATGGATTCAGGCAGAGGGTCAAGAAGATTGTGGGTCGGAAATCCTGCAGGCATTTCGCAAATATCCTTTTGGAATGCTGTGATGCGGCGGAGGATGCCGCTGAGGTAATCCGGGCAGAAGGGGAAAAAGAGGGCAAGGGCACTTTTACCCTGCAAAATTCTCTGGAAGAAGAAAAAGAGGCTGTGATAGCCACTGGTCCGGATAAAGATGATCTTGACCGGAGCATGGCGAAACCAGTCAAGGGAGGCTCAGCTGAGGGGCTGGTCATTGATCTACACGTTCATACCTCGGAGGCTTCCCCCTGCAGTTCGGCGCCGCTTGGTGATCTGGTGACCAAAGCCAGGCGCATCGGGCTCGACGGGATCTGTCTGACCGACCATAACCATGTATGGGACCCAAGAACTCTGGCGGAGTTGAGAGAAAGACACGACTTTCTCATCCTCGGAGGAAACGAGATTGCCACGGATCAGGGCGATATGCTCGTCTTCGGATTTGATGAGGATATCAATGAAATTATGCGGTTGGACAAACTCAAGAAAAAGGTTGTCAAGACCGGCGGGTTTATCATTGCGGCCCACCCTTTTCGAGGTTTTCTCACATTCGGAATCGGTCAGTTAGGGCTCACGCCTGAGAAGGCCATGGAGCGGCCTCTTTTTAAACATGTGGATGCCGTGGAAGTGCTGAACAGCAAAGTATCCGACAAAGAGAATCGCTTCTCTTCTCAAGTGGCCGAAGGCCTTGACCTGCCGGGAACCGGAGGAAGCGATGCCCACGAAGTTGAAGAGGTGGGGGTTTATGCTACCCGGTTCAGTGGTGTAATTACAAACGAAGAGGAACTGGTTGAGGCCTTAAAGGGGGGCAACTATTCACCGTTAGCTTTCAGAGCAGAGATAGGCGCAAAGGAGTAGCTGAGATGGAAAAAGAGCGTGATTGGGAGAAAATCATCAGGAGGATAGAGCTTTTGATGCGGCTCAAATCCTTTCCCGTGGCCTTTAAGATGTTGGAAAAAAAGGAGGATCTCAGCGAGATCCCTTTTATGCGGAGACCCCGCCACAAGGTCACTCTCTGTCAGATGATCACCCTTGTGAGAAATTTTGATTGGACTGTTGGTGTCGAGTTAGAGGATTTCATGAACCCGACCTGCCCCTCGATCCTTGGCCTCACCGAGGTCCCCGAGGCGAACAGGGATGGTACATTTCGAAGCATCGTCTGGGTCAAAACCAAGGAAGACGGCAGGAAATATGAGTCGTCCATACCCCGTCTTCCCTTAGGAAAACATGAAGCCCTGGCAATGGCCCCATTGGCCTATAAGCCGTTTGAACCCGATATTGTGCTCATCTATGCAAACCCGGCCCAGATGATGCTCCTGATCAACTCGCTGCAGTTTGAAGATTATGAGGTGATGCAGTTTTTTTGCGTGGGAGAGTCCTCCTGTT
>JACNJD010000223.1 GCA_014382715.1 Candidatus Desulfacyla euxinica
CGTTTGGTAGTCCTAACCCATTGCGTGTCTGAAAAATTGCTCTTTTTCTGATTTTCACCTCTGCTTCGTTCTTCATCTGCTAATTCCCACTAAAATAGGAAGATATGCGCCCGGAAGACAAAAATCCCCAAAGGCCAAAGCATTGCAGTTTAGCACCAAATTTTGGAGTAGGCCTGACAAAGCTGACGTTTTTCTCGTAAATACCCATTCCAAATGCAGTCCGGAAACAAGAATGGGACATTGAACCCTGTCGAAGATCCCGCTTGACAATCCATATGCTATTCGATATTCCCACACTGAATGAAGTAACTAAAGTGAGCCCTTAGTAGGGGTAATACAAATATATGATCGATGAACAGGATAAAAAAGTTATCAGTCTTATCCAGGGGGATCTTCCTTTAGACCCGCGTCCGTTTGCCCTCTTGGCTAAGAAAAGCGGGATGAACGAGGATGAGTTCATAGATAGGATAAAAAGTCTCAAAGAACAGGGTATTATCCGGCGATTCGGGGCCACTTTACGTCACCAGGAGGCAGGGTTTAATTCAAATGCCATGGTCGCCTGGTTAGCGCCGGAAAACCGCATAGATCAAATAGGGAAGACCTTTGCCCGATTTCGAGAGGTTTCCCATTGTTATCACAGGGCGCCCCGGGGTGACTGGCCCTATAACCTCTATACCATGATTCATGGAAGCAACAGGGAAGAATGTTATCGGATCGCAGACCGGCTCTCACAGTCGACAGATCTCAAGGACTATCAGCTCCTTTTCAGCGAAAAGGAGTTCAAAAAAACAAGCATGAAATATTTTTCGGAGAAAAGTCATGGGAAAACAATCTGAAATCCTTTTTGAAAAAGCTCAAAGATACATCCCCGGCGGCGTGAACAGCCCGGTAAGGGCAGGAAAGTCGGTTGGCATGAACCCGCCCTTTATTACCGGAGCAAATGGAGCCCTGATCCGGGATGTGGACGAAAATGAGTATATAGACTATGTGGGCTCGTGGGGACCTATGATATTGGGCCATGCCCATCCAACGGTAGTCGCCGCAATTGAAAAAAGGATTGCAATGGGGACAAGTTACGGTGCGCCAACAGAACTGGAAGTGACAATGGCAGAGACCATTGTTGACATGGTGCCATCTATGGAGATGGTCCGAATGGTAAATTCCGGTACCGAGGCTACCATGAGCGCCATCCGTCTTGCCAGGGGATACACGGGCAGAAAAAAACTTATCAAGTTCGATGGCTGTTATCATGGCCATGCCGACAGTCTCCTTGTATCAGCAGGCTCAGGAGTGGCCACACTCGGCATCCCCGGCAGTCCTGGAGTTCCGGACGACTTGGCCAGACATACCATTTCAATCCCCTTTAATGACAAAGAAGCAGTGAATCAGGCCTTTGATAAGTACGGTCCGGAGATCGCCTGTATTATTCTTGAGCCGATCCCCGGCAACATGGGCATAGTCATGCCTGATAAACCTTTCTTGAGAGAACTCAGGGAAGTTACCCGAGCGCGCGGCGCCCTTCTCATTTTTGATGAGGTAATCAGTGGTTTCAGGGTCGCCCCGGGTGGGGCGCAGGAAGTCTACGGTATGCTGCCTGATCTCACCTGTCTTGGAAAGATCATAGGAGGA
The DNA here is from genome assembly GCA_014382715.1 of Candidatus Desulfacyla euxinica. GTDB lineage: Bacteria > Desulfobacterota > DSM-4660 > Desulfatiglandales > Desulfatiglandaceae > Desulfacyla > Desulfacyla euxinica. The sequence continues at coordinate 1,630 of JACNJD010000223.1, forward strand.
GGTCTGCCGGTCGGGGCGTACGGGGGGAAAAAAGAAATCATGATGTGCATGGCTCCCGAGGGGGAAATATACCAGGCCGGCACCCTTTCAGGAAACCCTCTCGCAATGGCAGCCGGAATTGCCACACTCGAAATCCTCAAACAGGGGAATCTCTACACGGAACTTGAGGAAAAAAGTGATACCCTCTTTTCAGGGCTTAGAAACGCGGCAGGAGACGCCGGTATCCAGGTAGTTATAAACCGTGTGGGATCAATGGGCACCCTCTTTTTTACGGCCAAACCGGTCTCGAACTTTGCCGATGCCAAAGAGAGTAACCAGGATCTCTTTAAAAAATATTACAGACGCATGCTTGAACAGGGCATATATTTGGCCCCATCCCCTTTTGAAGCCAGTTTCCTGTCCGCAGCCCACACAAATGAAATGATAGAAAAGACCATTCGGTGCGCCTCAAAGGCCTTCAGGAATATGCTGGAATAACTGCTTTTACCGGGCAAAAACCTGTTGACTTTGCCGGAAAACCTGTGATAGGAACGACACGGGGTTTTTATTGAGAAGTCAAGGCGATTGCTGCTGAAACTAAATTGTGTCCATCCAATAACGTAGCTGTGGGCACTGTGAGTTTCCAATTCAGAAATGAGCAATTTTGCGCAAGCTTAAGAAAAACAAGGGTTTGAGCGGAGGCGTACGTCAGTACGCCGCACAAGGAAACCTGCAGTTTGACGCCGAGATTGCGGAAAAGGGCCATTTATGAATGGAAACTAATTTGAATGGACAAAGACCTGAAAAAAACCATCAAGGACTTAGGATATGTCAGTACAATCGGCATGACTATGGCCTTCTCCATCGCGTTAGGGGCCTTGATCGGCTACTACCTCGACCAGTGGCTCGGGACTAAACCCTGGTTATTTTTCCTCTTTTTTGGATTCGGCATCGCTGCCGCATTCAGAAATCTTTATATTTTATACAAAAAGGCAAAAGATCTGTGACAGACAGGGAAAAACTGCTAAGGCAAATCACAACGACTAACTGGATCTTTCTTTTGATCTTAGGTTCATTGAGCTCTGTATTTATGAGTGCCACTTTTACCCTCGGCGTCATATTGGGCGGTCTTATCATAATCGCCAATTTCAGTGTGCTCCAGCACACCATCCGCTACGCTTTCTCTGATCAGGGGGCAATGGGGGGAAAAAAGAGCTCTATCGTCGCAAAATATTTTTTTAGACTTGCCATTATGGGCCTGATTATTTATATCCTTATCACCAGCGGCTGGGTCAATCCCATAGGTTTGGCTATCGGACTATCGATAGTAGTATTCAGCATCCTTAATTTTGGGATTCGCACAGCCTGGAAAACATCATCACGGGAGGCAATATAAGTCATGGAGCACCCTATTTTCTTTATTGATGCAATCCTGTCGGCCATGGGAGTCGAGCATGCGGGGTCCTATTCGCATATAACCTACACATGGTTAGTTATGCTAATTCTTATTGCGAGCGCCTTTTTCCTTGCAAAAAAAATCAACCTCGTGCCTGAAAAAGGGCAGAACTTCTTTGAGGTCCTGATTGACGGCCTTGAGACCTTCATGGTGGAAATTTCCGGGCCTGAGGGAAGGTTCTTTTTTCCCTATATTGCCACCATCTTCCTTTTTATTCTCGTTTCCAACCTGATCGGCCTTATACCGGGCTTCTTTTCGCCCACTGCCAATCTCAATACCACCCTTGCCTTAGCCCTGTGTACATTTGTTGTCACCCACGGCATTGGAATAAAGTTCCACGGTGTCAAGTATATTAAACATTTTTGCGGGCCGGTATGGTGGTTGATCCCTTTGATGTTTCCCATTGAATTAATCGGTCATCTCGCCAGGATCATGTCCCTTAGCGTTCGACTGTTCGGGAATATATTCGGCAAGGAGATGGTCCTTGCGATCCTGTTTGGGCTGGCAGGTCTTTACCTTGCACCCCTGCCGATCATGTTTTTAGGGATCCTGGTGTGCTTTATCCAGGCCGTCGTATTCATGCTCTTATCCACAATGTATTTTGTGGGTGCAATGGAGCACGCCCATTAGGGCAAATTGAGGAATTTAGGGATTTGGGAATTTAGGAATTAAGATAGGAAGTTTCATTCAATTCCTCAATTCCTAAATACGCAATCCCTCAATTATATTCTGTTTTTTAATCTTCGGAAGAAGGCCATAATAAATTTTTGAGAAAGGAGGTCTACATGTCTAAGAGAACTTTAATTGGGGTTGTTACAACGGTGTTTGTCCTCGGGATGGGTTCATTAGCCTTTGCCGGTGAAGACAGCGCAGTCAAGGCCGCCGGGCTATGGGTATTCTTTGGAATTGCCATTTCCTGCGGTATCAGCATCGGCATGGCTGCTCTCGGAACCGGTCTTGGTATGGGAAATGCAATTAGTGCTGCCCTCCAGGGAACAGCCAGGAACCCGGAAGCAAGCGGAAAGATCATGACCACCATGATTATCGGTCTTGCTCTGATCGAGTCCCTCTGTATTTACGCCCTGGTCATCTGCTTTATTCTTGTTTTCAAGATTCCGGACCTGGGTGGTATGCACGAACTTATCGTGAAATCCTTAGGCGGTTGATAAACCTTTAAAAAAAAGAGGGCCTTCATAAGGCCCTCTTTTTTGGCGCCATCCATGTGCATTATTTCACAATACTAAGCCCTTAGGGCCTGTCCGGCTACTCGATGACTAAAGAATCCAAAATACCGAATCCAACCATAGAGCGTTTGGCATTCTATTCAAGACCGCTTGAAGCCCTTCTCAAGGGCGGCCCTCCGGTCATCTCCTCTGAGAAATTAGCGGGATTATGCGGGGTCAATCCCGCACAGGTTAGAAAGGACCTGGCATATTTCGGCGAATTTGGGGTCCGTGGAGTAGGATATGAAATCCGGGATCTGTTGAAAGAGATTAAGGGTATCTTGGCAACGGACAGAGAATGGGCTCTCTGCATAGTGGGAATGGGTAATCTCGGAATCAGCCTGGTTGAAAACGAAAATTTCAAGAAAAGAGGCTATTTATTTGTGGCCACATTTGATTCGGACGCAAGAAAGATAGGCAGACAATTACCATGCGGGCTAACCATTGAACCTGAAAGAAAAATTGGGGAACTGGTACGGGAGCTTGGCATCGAAATCGGTGTCATTACCACCCCCTCCCGTGCGGCACAGAGAGTTACAGAAATACTCTCGGATGCAGGAGTAAAGGCGATACTCAATTTTGCTCCCATCCAGGTAAGAACTCCCGAATCTTGTATCGTTGAGAATGTTGATTTTTCAGTAAAACTCGAAAACCTCGTTTATCACCTCGAAAGACTTTATAAGGGCAAAAGAAGTGCCTAAAATGCCTAAAGTTAAAGGCACGAAGTTCCTCAATCTTGCTCTTCGGTTCGAGTAACTTTGATGAACCCGTAACAGGTCAGATTTCTCACAGAGCCCGCAAAAATCACAGAGGTAATATGTTGACATTATTCATTTTATCTTGGCGTGCTTTGCGTCTTTGCGCGAGATAAAAATGTTTTTACCAGACTATCAACTTTGGATCACTTTAAATCACTTCCAAGGATCTTCTTCAAGAACTGTCCTGTATAGGAACCTTCTATGGCTGCCACTTCCTCCGGTGTCCCTGTCCCCACCACATAACCTCCCTTGTCACCCCCCTCCGGTCCTAAATCGATTATATGATCGGCCACTTTTATCACATCGAGATTATGCTCGATAACCACCACCGTGTTTCTAAGGTTTACCAGATAGTTTAACACCTCCAAGAGCTTTTCAATATCAGCGAAATGGAGCCCGGTGGTCGGCTCATCAAGTAAATAAAGGGTCCTCCCGGTGTTTCTCTTGCTCAATTCCTTGGAGAGCTTGATCCTCTGGGCCTCGCCGCCTGAAAGGGTGGTAGCCTGCTGGCCTAACTTGATATAACCTAACCCCACATCAACAAGTGTCTTCAACTTGCTTTTTATCACTGGAATATTCTCAAAAAAGAGAAAGGCCTGGTTAACCGTCATACTGAGAATATCGGCAACGGTATACCCCTTATACTTGATCTCTAACGTATCCCTGTTATATCGAAACCCCTTACACGCCTCACACGTGACATAGACATCCGGAAGGAAATGCATCTCGATCTTTATGATGCCGTCTCCCCTGCACGCCTCACACCTCCCCCCTTTTACATTAAAACTGAATCGACCGGGCTTGTATCCCCTGGTCTTTGATTCGGGCAGCATGGAAAACAGTTCTCTGATATGAGTAAATACCCCGGTGTATGTTGCAGGGTTTGAACGGGGGGTTCTTCCAATAGGGCTCTGGTCGATGTTGATCACCTTATCAAGATGTTGAATCCCCTTGATAGACTTTACAGGGCCAACTCTCCCCTTGGAGCGATATAGTTTCTGACTGAGGGCGGGATAGAGAGTCCCGTTAATCAAGCTGCTTTTCCCTGAACCAGAAACACCGGTTATACAGGTAAATGTCCCAAGAGGGATCGTAGCAACAATCTTTTTTAAATTATTCTCTCTGGCGCCCTCGATAATGATGGCTTCCCCGTTCCCCTTCCTCCTCTCATCTGGGACAGGAATGACCCTCCGGCCGGAAAGATACTCTCCTGTCAGAGACGTCCCATCAGCAATCAACTCATCAGGGGGGCCGACAAATACCACTTCACCCCCTTTCATCCCCGCCCCCGGACCCATATCGATCACATGATCTGCAGACAAAATGGTTTCGGCATCATGTTCCACAACCAAAACCGTGTTTCCCAGTTCCTTCAACTGCTTCAGATTTCTGAGCAGCCTCAGGTTGTCTCTCTGATGAAGGCCTATGCTCGGTTCATCCAGTACATATAGGACACCGGCAAGTTTTGAGCTAATCTGGGTAGCCAGCCTGATCCGTTGATCTTCACCGCCTGACAGAGTCCCGGAGGAACGGCCAATTGTGAGGTAATCAAGCCCCACACTTTTAAGGAAACCGAGTCGATCCCTGATCTCCTTTAAAATCCTGCGGGCAATGACTTCTTTCCTGGAATCCAGTTCTAAATCTTTAAAAAATTTATATGTCTTATCAATGGAGAGCGCCGAAATCTCGCTGATCGCCTTTGCCCCAACTCGAACAGATATGCTGATCGGTTTCAATCTTGCACCTTTGCAGGAGGGACAGGGTCTTATGCTCATATAATTTTCGATTTCGTATCTGACCTGATATGAATCTGTTTCATGATAACGCCTGTCGAGATTAGGGATAATCCCCTCAAAGGGACGTGTATAAGAATATCTCCGGTCATCCCTTTCAAAGAAAAACTTAATCTCATCCGTGCCGGAGCCGTGCAAGAAAGCGTTCCTGATTTCTTCCGGCAGATCCCCGAAGGAGGTATAAATATCTATCCCGTAATGTTGACAAAGCGCATCCAGCATCTGCTGAAAATGGACGGAGTGTCGGTTTGCCCAGGGGGCGATGGCGCCTTCCCTCAAAGAGAGACCAGGGTCAGGGATAATAAGGTCAGGATCAAAATACCTCTTTGTTCCTAAACCGCTGCACTCCTCGCACGCTCCCTGGGGATTATTAAAGGAAAACATCTGGGGGGTCAGATCGGGAATGCTGAGACCGCACTTGGGACACACGGCCTTCTGGTTGAAAAAGATATCCTCTGAACCGATAACTTTCACAACGGCCTTGCCGTCAGAGAGGGAGAGGGTAAGTTCCATTGAATCGGTCAGACGTCGCAGGATATCCTTCTTTATAATCAGCCGATCCACCACCACGTCGATCTTATGCTTTTTGTTTTTTTCGAGGACAATGTCTTCGTCTAAGAGCCTTATATCCCCATCTATCATTACCCTGGTAAACCCGTCTTTGCGCAGTCCCCGGAGAAGCTTGACATGTTCTCCCTTCCGTCCCTCGACCAGAGGCGCTAAGACTTGAATCTTAGTCCCTTGTTTAAGCCCCATGGTCTTATCTACAATCTCCTGAACAGTCTGGGAAATTATTTCTAAATCGCATTCGGGACAATAGGGCTGACCTACTCTCGCGAAAAGTACCCGAAGGTAGTCATATATCTCGGTGACCGTTCCCACCGTGGACCGTGGATTCCGACTGGAACCACGCTGTTGGATAGATATGGCAGGAGAGAGCCCTTCTATGGAATCCACATCCGGCTTTTCCATCTGTTCTAAGAACTGACGGGCATATGCGGAAAGCGACTCCACATACCTCCGCTGGCCCTCGGCATAGATGGTGTCAAAGGCAAGGGAAGATTTTCCAGAACCGGACAAACCGGTAATGACAACAAACTGGTTTCTCGGAATATCTAAGGAAATACCCTTGAGGTTGTGCTGTCTGGCGCCTCTTATTTTTATGTAATCGGTCATTGCTATTGGGTATTGAGTATTGGGTACTGGGTATTGGTCAAGTTGCGAGTTGCAGGTTACGGGTTGCGAGTTTCGGGTTACGGGTTTTTCAATCAACAATCATCAATCAGAGACTCGGTTCCCAGCCATGGATACCGCCATTCGGATAGCCGCCTTCAGGCTCGACGGATCGGCCTGACCTGTCCCGGCAATATCATAGGCAGTGCCGTGGTCCACCGATGTCCTGATAATCGGAAGGCCTAAGGTAATATTCACTGCATCGGAAAAATGGAGGAGCTTCAGGGGAATGAGACCCTGATCATGGTACATGGCAACAACCGCATCATATTGCCCTGAGGCCGCCCTATGAAACAAGGTATCAGCAGGGAATGGCCCCTCAACTCTCAGCCCCTCTTTTGCGGCCATCTGGATTGCCGGCCCTATGATCTCCCTCTCTTCTGATCCAAACAACCCTGCCTCACCCGCATGGGGATTAAGGGCTGCCACTGCTATGCGGGGAGACTTAAATCCAAAATCCTTCTGTAGAGCCTTAGCAGTTATGGCGATGGTCTTATAAATTAGTTCACGGTCGAGGATACCCGGAATATCCTTCAATGCACAGTGGATCGTTACCAGGGCCACCCGAAGTCTCTGTCCCGCCAACATCATCACATAGTCAGAAGTACCGGTGAGATGAGAGATCAGTTGCGTGTGCCCATCATAAATATATCCGGCCTGATGCATCAGCACCTTGCTGATCGGAGAGGTGACTATGGCCCCGATCTCTCCCTTCATGGTCATTTCCACCGCCCTGACGATATAATCCACCATGGCCCTGCCCCCCTCCACAACAGGCAGGCCAGGTTGGATAATACCGGGCTTCAGTTCAGATATCGCAATTAGATCAATCACGCAGGGCATGGCCCTGGCCTGGTCCGGCCTTGAAATAATATTCAGAGACAATTCCTTAGGGATCTTCGGGAGAAGACTTAAAATGATAGAAGAGAGGATTCCGGGGTCTCCCAGGACCACGGGTCTGCAGCATTGATAAAGAGAGCTGTCAGACAGGGCTGTGGCAATAATCTCCGGGCCCACCCCTGCGGGATCACCCATGGTAATAGCTATCAGTGGCAAATGCTTCAAGATTATTACTCCCAAAACTTCAGTCTAACATACAAAAAAAGGAGCCCGGCACAAAAGAAAATGGACCGGGCTCCAAGGCGAATCAAACCTTGGCTTTCACCTAATTAGTGCCTGAACGAAAACCCCTGTTCAGGCAAAATCCGAATATCGAAAACCGAAATCCGAAACAAATCCGAATATCAAATGATTCAATGTTTTAAACTTAACACTTCGGAAATACTATGTTTTTGTAATTAGGACATTTGTGTTTTGATCATTGTTTAGTATTTCGTGCTTCGGATTTCGAATTTCTTGACCGAAAAAACAGGGTTTTCGGTCAAGCACTAATTACATCCCAAGCTCTTCCGGGGAAAGCTCCTTCAATATTGAAACCTCATGGCTTTCCACTACATTTGACCATTTCTCCATCATCTCCAGCATTCTCGGATCGGAAAACATCTTGTCCATGACGGTCTCCATGTTTCCAAGGCTGTCCCAGTCGGTCACAAAATTCAAGGTCTGCACAACATCGCCGCCGCTGATGAAACCATAAATCTTCACCGGGGGAAATCCCTGTTTCTGGGCCATTTCCATAAAGTTTTTCATCAGGGCCCCTGCTTCTTTCCACTTGCCAGGAGCAAACTTTACCTTCTCAACCACTTTTGCTTTCATTGCTTCCTCCTTTACCATAAGGTTATCAGGCCATTGAAAAAAAGACCCCGTGTCGACCCGGGTAAAACGAGGTCTCTTCATCATAACCCTATTTTATGAAAAACTATCAATTTTCCTATATCATCTCAAGGAAAAAACCCCTCCTCGGGCTTTCGTTTCTAAATGAAAGTCGTTCAGCTCTTCATAAAAGCGGAATATCACCTCTGGCATAGACTATTCTTCACCACTCTTATCCTTCTCGATAACGGGCAGATCTTCAACAGACTTCTTGTCCATTTTCAGATAAACCACCTTCCCCTCAAATCGCTCAATCTGATCCACGGGAACATAGACATTCTTTTTCCCCCACAGATGCCCTTCCCGCAACACAAGATGCGTAATATGCCCGCTTTCCTTCTCAACAAGAAACTCGTCAACCTGCCCCACATGCCCATCCGATGCAGACACTTTAGCACCCTTCCTGAACGCAAGCTCTCCAGCAGGAATCATCTTATGTTCCAGTATGGGGGGAACCCATGTATCCATGGGCCACATGAGGTAGGGGTCAGCCATAAAGGCAGGCACCTCAGAAGACAGGAATTCGGTTTGAACAAAATCCTCCAACTCACCAAATTTTTTCTTGTCCATAGAGAGATAAACCGTGTCCCGGGTGCTCCTGTTTATAGACTCCTCCGGAACCAGCCTTTCCAGACCTGGAAAATCATGCTCTTTCACCACCACATGGGTCACTGTCTGCGTTGCAGGGTTAAGTATTATGTTTGTCAAACGTCCAATCCTGCCATCTGAACATTCCACATCCGCCCCAATCGGTATGTCCATTTTATACCCCCCCTTCTTCACCAGCATTATTCCATTTCGGATTTCAGATTTCGGAATGCGGAATTAAAAACTCTCATGTTTCACACATCACGTTTCACTCATCAAGTATCCAGTGCTGAAGGCCCAAGGCTCAAGGCGTTAGGCTCAAGGAACTCAACGAGCATCCCCGCTTGAAAACGGGATCTTCGACCAGCATCTTGCATCATGTATCTTGCATCCTGCATCTTGTATCCAGCATCCCGCATCCTAAACCTCAAAATCCACCTTAATTTTGAACATCTTCTCTGCAGGCAGGTTCAAAATCTCGGTTACCCCCGTCATTTCTGCGATCTCTCTTAAGGCATTATCAATATGGGCCATATCCTCTGCGATGAACGTAAACCAGATATTATAGGCATTTTTTCTCAGATAATTGTGCGTAACCCCGGGATAGGCGTTTACAACATCGACAAACATGTCAATCTTATCTTCCGGCACCTTTGCGGCACAGAGGGTGCTGACAAAGTTGAGATGAGCAGAATGAAAATTGCCACCGATTCTCCTGATAACCCCCTCGGCTTTCAGCCTTCCCACCGCTTCGATGACCTCATTCTCTGTCAGGTTAAGCCGTATTCCAAGGTCATGGTAAGGTCGGGATGAAATAGGAAAATCTGACTGTATCTCATTTAAAATATTTCTGTCTGTTTTATTCATGTTTAGAGGTTCAGGGTTCAAAGAGCACCAGGAAAAAATCAACATAAAAAATTGACTTTTTTAGGCAAAACTCCTCCATTGCGGCTCAAGCCGATTTTTA
>JACNJD010000252.1 GCA_014382715.1 Candidatus Desulfacyla euxinica
CCCATCTCCCTTAAGTGGGGCGAGGCCGTCCTGCGGGCCGCTTCTGCAAGGGCGGTGTATTTCGACTTAACAATGGAATTGTGCGCAATATCTTCCAGAATGGCGAGGGGCCCTATTTTCAAGACTCCCCCCCCCTCTTTGATGGAATCCAGCCCGGGAATAGTCTTAATATTCACAAGGGCCTCAGGATACCCGGGCAGTATTCTATCCTTCATTTTGCCTAAGATATCGGTCCCTCCGGCAATAAGGCTTGCCTTGCCCTGGTACCGTCGCAGGAGTGAAACCGCCTCATCGATCGTCGATGCATTGAAATGTGTGAACTTTTTCATCCTATGCCCCCTATATTTTACCTAAGGCTTTCAGTACTCTATCCGGTGTTATTGGAAATTCATAGATCCAGACCCCTATGGCGTTATAGACGGCGGGCGCCAGCATGGCGGGGATAACCGTGGCGATATCTTCACCGATACCGGTGGCGCCATATGGTCCATACCCCTGTTGGGTTTCCACCAAATGGGTATCAATGGGTCCACAGTCCTCTATGGTGGCAATCTTATAATCGAGAAGATTTCCATTCAGCATGACACCTGTAACCGGGTCGTGGACAACTTCTTCAAACAGCGCTCTCCCCGCACCCATATAGGTGCCGCCGTATTGCTGGCCGGCGCATGAATCAGGGTTGATAACCTTTCCCACGTCGTTCACATTCACCACATTGCTTACTTCGATTTCCCCTGTTTCCGTATCCACTTCTACTTCCATAAAATGGACTTGCCGGCAGAATTTGGGACGGAACCCTTTATAGCAACCAATCTGGGCCTGGTAGGCGTGCGCGAAAAGAGGTGCGCTGAATGGATGCCTCTCGGCTCCATACAATTCATGAAAGGACAGGGGGCCCGCCTCAGCAGAAGGCCCAACCAATTCAGCAACGGAGAGCTTTTGTGCGGGATCGGTCTTTACGAAGATCACGCTGTCCTTGATATCCAGGTCCTCCGGCTTTATATCCGGGAAGTGGGGCGGGTAGATCCCCCTCTGGGTGACCGCCCTGGGGCTGGTTGCAGCTTCCAGGATTTTGGCCTTGAGGAGTCTGGCGCAATGTCTGACGGCCCATCCGTTGACGCCGGTGTTTGTGGATGAATCGGGGCACATGGGGAAAAAACCGGTGTCCGTGTGGGGCCGATAGAAAATATCTTCCAGACGCATACCCAGTTCATCTGCGGCGATCTGGCAATAACCGGTCTCGGCGTTTACTCCGTTGTCACACCGCATCCCGAGGATACTGACGGTCCCGTCATTTCGTTCCACCCGCATGGCGATCTCGCCGGACCCACAGGAATCGTCCCATTCGTGGGTCCAGGAAAAGGTGACACCGTGCATTTTGCCGTTGGACAGTTTATTGGCGCCCGGCGGATGCCATTTATTGTCCCAGTCTATGGCGGTCTTTCCCTTTTCCAGACACTCCTTCAAACTGTCCCTCGGTGTAAAGCCTGCCTCTACCTTTCGCTCGTTCAGCCAGTCCATATCGTGCCCTTTGGCACCGTCGTTTATGATGGCCACGTCAATGGGATCCATCCCTAACTCCGCTGCAACCCGGTCCATGACCAGGGTGAAAGACATGGTATTGGGAAGCTGTTCGCATCGTACGGCCGTGTTGGGCCCCTTGTTTACTTTGATAACTTTTCGAGGGGCATGGAGATTGGGGATCCTAGTATTGTCCTCAAAGTGGTTTCCGGGTCCGAAACCTTCCCACTGGGGATTGCTAAAATGTCCCTTGGCTTCAACGGCAAGGATCCGTCCGTCATTGTTGAAACCCACCTTGAAATAGTAGTTTCCCTCGTCCATGGAGCCGCCATAAAAATCGCCCCTGCGGTCGAAGATGTACTTGACCGAATGTCCGGTTCGTTTGGCCAACACAGAGGCACAATACATTGGGCCCTGGTTCCAATAGAACTGGGTCCAGCCCCCAAAGGTAGCTCCCTGATAAAGCATATGCATTTCGATCTGGTTCATGGGGATGTGTTCGAACCACGAAGAAATGGCGCGTTTGTTTTCATGGGGCCGTTGATGCTTGAGCCAGAACTCCGGATAGTCACCGTTCCAACGGACCACCCCACAGGGTCTTTCGGGAGAAACATAGGTATGCAGCCGCCGGGTGGCCTTGAACTCCAGCACCCTGTCCGCTTCTTCAAAGCCTTTTTCCATATCCCCGTGCGCTTCCAGGTGCTCTACTTCCAGGTTGTTTTCAGGGAAATCCTCTGGATGGGCAAGGGGTGCATCGGATTTCAGGGCCTCTTCCACATCCAGCAGGAAAGGACGTTCTTCCCATTCAACCTTGACTAATCTTAATGCCTCATCGGCAATGTCTTCCGTGTCCGCCGCCACCGCAAGCCCCACTGGTTCTCCTTCGAAATGGGCAACCTTCGGGAGGGGTGCCATGGCCGTAGGGCCGTGTCCTCCCAGGTCGGCAACCTCAGGCAGGTCGGGATCGTCGTATCTCAAGATGCCGCGTACGCCTGGTAGCGTCTCTGCCCTGCTGGTATCCATACTCTTGATTTCCGCATGGGGGTAGGGGGACGTCATGAATTTCAGATAAAGCATACCTGGCAGCTGGACGTCCATGGTGTATTCAGCTCTACCGCTGGCCTTCTCTGTTCCGTCCAGCCGCCGAACATCCTTTTTTCCGATCTGATCGAAGTCTTTGAGAGTATATTTGTCAAACTCGATATTATCCTCCATTTCGATCATTCGGTCATATTCTTCCTGTACGCTCATCTTATTTCCCTCCTTCACTTTCCCCTAATAACTCGGCTGCCTCCATGATGGCCTTTGGATGCTGCGGGTAGGTACCGCACCGGCAGAGGTTGCCGCCCAGGGCTTCCCTGATCTCTTCCTCGTTGGGATTAGGGTTTTTGTCCAGCAGAGCTTTGGCCGTTGTGATAAACCCCGGTGTACAATACCCGCACTGCATACAGTGATGCTTTACATAGGTTTCCACGAGCGGGTGCCCCGAGTCCGCAATCCCCTCGGCCGTTTCTATGGTGTTCCCGTCACATTCGATAGCCAGGGTCATGCAGGAAAGGATCGGGCGCCCGTTCATGATTACCGTGCATGATCCGCAGGCCCCCCGGTCGCAGAACATCTTGGGCGAGGTAAGTCCCAGCTTGTCGTGGATCAGGTAGTTCAGGGTCCACTCGGGCTGCACCTGGATCTGGTATTCATCCCCGTTCAGGGTCAACCGGATCATCCCCTCCGGCAAAGGCGTTGGTTCGCCCGTATGTGCTGCCAGGGCATGATCTTTCAGATCCTCGAATGCCTCGAATTTCGTGCTGCAATAGGGACACAGGTATTTGTGCAATTGTTCTTTCACTTTTCACGACCTCCTTAAAACCTATAGCAAGACCGTCCAAACCAAGGTTAACCGTTTACGGTCTTGAGACTCCTTAAAAAGACCGACTGGCTGATACGGTTTTCATAATCTTTCCTGAAATATTTCAGGGTGTCCAGTACCGGCACAGGCGCTGTCTGACCAAGACCGCAAAGGGCGCTGAGCTTCATGGTGTCTGACAACTCCTCAAGCACCTCCATATCTCCGTCCACCCCTTCTCCGTTTACAAGCCGACCCAGAACCCCCACCATCACCTCGGTCCCTTCACGACAGGGGGTGCACTTACCACAGGATTCCTCGTTCAGAAATTCCATGGTCCTGTACGTAAAATCCACCACATCCCGGGTCTGATCAAATACCATTACGGCACCCGAGCCCAAGATCGTTTCGTAGGCCAAGGGTGTGCTGAGCATGTCCGAAGGGATTATCCCACCGGTGGAACCCCCCACCTGGATCATCTTGATCTCTTTAGCACCGGCCAGGTCCATTACCAGTTCCTTGAGATCGCACCCAAGCTCCATCTCGTAGACCCCAGGTCTTGCCACGTCTCCGCTCACACAGAAGAGTTTAGTTCCCTTGCTCTCATCCGTCCCCATGGCGCCATACCATTCTGAACCGTTTTGAATAATGTGGGGAACATTGACTAAGGTTTCCACGTTGTTGATGATGGTGGGCTTTTCAAAGAGACCGCTTTCAGGGGGGAAGGGCGGTCTGAATCTGGATTCACCCCGTTTCCCCTCGATGGAGTTCATGAGGGCCGACTCCTCCCCGCAGATATAGGCGCCTGCACCTTCCCGTATCTCGATCTCAAGATCCTTGAGGTATCCCTTCTCTTTAGATTGATCGATAGCCTTTTGGAGTCCTTCAAGCAGATAGTGGTATTCGGACCTAAGATAGATGTAGCCTTTTCCGGCGCCTATGGCATACCCGGCAATGGCCATCCCCTCCATTAGAGAAAAGGGATCGTGTTGAAGGAGATAGCGATCTTTGAAGGTTCCCACCTCTCCTTCATCGGCGTTACAGATGAGGACCTTCTCATCCCCCTTGGACTTTCTGGCCAGTTCCCATTTGGCACCGCAGGGAAATCCTGCACCTCCCCGGCCACGAAGACCCGAAGCCTTAACCTCTGCAATCACCTCTTCGGGTGATATCCTCAGGGTCTTTTCCAGGGCCTTGAAGCCTCCCTCCGCCTCGTAGGTAGAGACATCTCCAGGGTCGATCTTCCCACAGTTTTTCGTTAGGATTTTTTTCTCAGGCACGGTTCTTCCTCCAGATCTCTATTCAAATGATTTCAGGATTTCCCCGATCTTCTCCGGCGTCAGATCTCCATAAACCTCGTCATCCACCAGCATAGCCGGGGCCTGATCACAAGCGCCTATGCAGTTTGTCAATTCAAAGGAAAATCTTCCATCAGAGGTTGTTTCTCCCGGACTAATACCCAACTCCTTTTCAATGGCCGCGGCCATCATCGCTCCGTTTTGAAGAAAGCAGGGCACGCTCTTGCAGATGTGAATCACATGCCGGCCCAGCGGTCTGGTGGACAGAAAAGAATAGAAGGTAGTTACTCCATATACATTCCCTATGGGCAGATGCAGGGTTTGGGCAATATGGGCCATGGCCCCATCAGATACCGATCCGTTCTTTGCCTGCTCTTCCTTGATCATCCCCAGGAGTTGATCTCTTTCCATATTAGCTCACCCCCTTATTCGGTTTTGTCAACGCACTCGTGGGACAGTAGTCGATGCAGATGCCGCAGTCCCTGCATTCTTCCTTGTCTAAGGGGACGTCACAGTCCACCACCACCTTCGAATGGAACCCCCGGTAGGCCATGCTGAAGACGTTCTTCTTGGCGATTTCGGTGCATGCCCTCACACAACGTCTACATAGAATGCACCGGCCCATATCCCTTTGAACATATGGGCTCAGGGTCTCCATCGGGTAGGAACGCCGTGCCTTTACCTGAAATCTTGGTGGGCCTACCTCTAACTCTGCTGCGAGATAGTGGAGTTCACAGTCCTTCGCACATTCATCAGTTACGCAGGGACCCGTATGCCCTGCTATCAGCAGCTCTACCACCGTTTTCCGTGCTGCCAGGGCCTTTGGGGTGCAGGTATTGATCACCATCCCTTCCGTGATGGGTGTGTGGCAGGACGCCACAAGCCTCGGGGAGCCCTCCACCTCAACCACACAGATCCGGCAGTTCCCTTCAGGCTTCAGATCCGGTCTGTGACAGAGTGTTGGAATGTTGATATCAGTCTCATTGGCGGCTTCGAGAATGGTCATCCCCGAAGGACCGCTCACTTCAGTTCCATCTATTATTAACTTTACATCACCCATTTTTTTCCTCATTATTGTTTTTTGTCTGTTGAACCAAGAGGGCTCGGGCCGGCTAAGGTGTAATGGCTATTTTAAGAACGTTATCCTCTTTGTTCTCGAAAATTCGATAACCCTCGAGGATATCGTCCAACTTCATACGGTGGGTGAGCAGGTGATTGGCGCTGATTCGGCCGCATTCGATGAGGTCTACGATTTCCTGGATGCGGTGGCAGTTGACTAGGCCTGTGAATATGGTGATGTTGTTCATGACCATGTCGTTCAGAGGAACGGACACGGGTTCACCCCACATACCCATCAAGGATACGGCACCGCCCTTGCGGACCGAATCGAAGGAGATCTGAAACGCCTCGGGCGTCCCGACGCATTCTACCACTACATCGGCCCCATACTCGCCGGTCAGCTCTTGGACCCGGGCCGGAGCATCTTCCTCCTTGGGATTGATCGCTATGGCACCGCGCTTCCTGGCCATCTCAAGACGAAACTCCCGCGTACCTATCATGATGATCTTACCGGCTCCGAAAACGGGCGCCAACTCCTGGACGCAAAGACCGACCGGACCGGGACCTACGATGGCCACCGTGTCGCCGGGATGAATAGGCACGTTTTCCAGGGCGAAGTAGGCCGTGGATAAAATGTCGCCCACAAAAAGAACGTCCTCGTCAGTCAGGGAGTCTGGCGTTTTTACCAGGCTCATGTCCGCAAATGGGATACGCACATACTCGGTCTGAGCGCCTCCCAGTCCTCCCCGGATGGAGCCAAACCCCAAGATGCCGCCCTTCTCGCACTGCGAAGGCGAACCTTTTTTGCAATAAAAGCAGTTGCCGCAGTATGTGAACGTGGGAACCACGACCCGATCTCCGGGTTTGAAGGTGGTTACGTCCTTGCCTACTTCCTCGATCACACCCACGCATTCGTGACCTATGGGGCTTTCCGGATCGACAACTGTTTGTCCGTGGATCAGGTGAAGATCCGACCCGCAGATTGTGGTCAACGTAATCTTGACAATGGCGTCGGATGCGTGCTGAATGACCGGAACATCCAGATCTTCGAGACTGATATCTCCTATTCCGTGGAAAATAACGCCTTTCATCTTCTTTTTCATGCGTTTTCTCCTTCTGACGCTAAGGGTCTATCATAAGATTATAATGGTATTTCAAATTAAATGTCACAATAACTCTGCGCTGAAATCATGTAACTAAGGCGTTTTTCCAGGCTTCTTCGACAAACTCCAGGTGCGCTAAGGCCTCATCAGCACCCTTTTTCGGGTTATGCTGCTTAACCGCCTCAAATATATTCTTATGCTGCTGGAATAATTTCTTTCGTTTGTCTCTTTTTCTAAAAACGCCACCCCAGGCAATACGCAGTTCCTCCTGCAAAAGGTCATGGAGTGTGTTCATGATATGGGCATAGGCCTGGTTATGGGTTGCCTGGACCAAAGCAGCGTGGAATTCGAGATCGGCCTTTGCCCCCAATCGGTTTTTTCTGAGATCCTCCTCCATTTCCTTTAAGATATTTTCAATCACCTCGATTTCTTCGCTTGTTGCCCGTTCAGCAGCCAAAGCGGTAGATCCTATTTCGAGGTATTTTCTGATCTCAAATACTTTCAATATATTGGAAGGAGAACTTTTGGTGAATGAAACTAATGGATCGTGCATGGATCGGGTTGTTATTGGACGTACGCAAGTTCGATTGCCCTGCTGGATCTCTAATAGCCCCATACCTTGCAGGGCATTCAAGGCTTCCCTCAGGGAAACCCGACTTACGTTCAGGGATCTGGCCAGGGCCCTTTCCGGTGGGAGAGCTTCACCCGGTTTCAGATTTGCCTTGAATATCAAGTCTTTGATCTGCTCTACGATCTCTTCAGATATCCTTTTGGGCTTTATAGGCGTATATAGCTCATCCATATCAGCTCATATAAGTCATCCAGTGGTCTTACCTCTGATCATCTTATGAAACTTTTTACATCAGGAAAATATCTATTGTCAACAATAAAAGAGCAATTCCTCGGTTGTGAAAATATGATAAGGACTCTCTATAACTGGATCACAACAAAGTACATACTTCAGGCCCAGCGCCGAATCATTAATTTTTCTTCAACAGGTCAAAATATTCCTTGACAAGGTAAGTAATCTATAAATAATGAATTGGTATATTGACTATACCACTATGCCTATTGTCTGAAATACTCATAGATGCTTTTACACAATTGTGAATATGGCAGTTTGTTGGATGGCATTATAAGAGCTGGTACTGTGCCAATATTTGAAAAGAAAGGAGGTGTTAACTGAAACAAAGTCTGAGGCTACGGATTAATAATTCTAACAAAATCGGAGGTTTTATCATGGAAAAAATCAATTTGAAGAGTCTACCAATCCTTTTGTTACTCGCCGTTATCGCCTTTTCTTTCTGTTTTGTTGCGCCCGTTTTGGCCAAGCAAAAGGTCGTGGGAGTATCCAATCTCTGGCTGGGGAACGACTGGAATGCCAGGGCAAACCAGACTATCATCGATTATCTGGAAAAAAAGGGGTGCAAGGTCATCAGCACCAATGCCGGAGGGAAAACCGGCCAGCAAAAAGCCGATGTTGAGAATTTTGTTTCCATGAAGGTTGATGGAATTATCATTAAAGGCGGGGAAGGTGACGCCTTCCTGGATGTCTCAAAAAAGGCCTGGGATGCCAATATACCGATTGTGACGGTAATCATGTTTCTGCCTTATGCGGTTCATAACTCCGTTGAGGACAGCTGGCAGGGCAGTACGAACCTGGCCGTGTGGCTGGTGAATCAGATGCGTGGTTCCGGAAAATATATCGGTATGGATGCCGCCGGATGGCACACACTCGAGGTTCGAAAGAGGGCCTATGGAGAGGTTCTCCGATGGTTTCCGGAGATCAAAATGATCGGCAAATGGCATGAGGTAAACCCGGCCGATCCGGTAAACAACGCCTATAAGATTACAAAAGCGACCCTTCGGGCCCACCCTGATCTCAAGGGTGTAGCCACCACATGGGGACTACCGGCAGTAGGGGCAATAAAGGCCATCAGAGAGATGAAGAAGGAAAAGCAGGTTTCCATTATCAGCATCGATCAGGAAGCGGCACTTCTGGCCCAGATGCACAAGCCCAATTGCCCCGCCACAGCCGTTGTGGGTATTGAGCCTATTGTTCAAGGCACCGAAGCTGCCAAGGCCCTGTGGGCTGCCATGGAATACAAGACGGTGCAGGAAGCCAAGGCAAATCTTCCGGCGCTTTCCGTGATCGGCGTTTCCTATGTTGCTACCAAAGGTGTTGATGAGTTCAAACCAAAAAAGATCTACAAGAGCGTAAACGCGTGCTGGGACGGTAATTTTTCAGGTACAAAACTGAAAAAACCCTGGTAATGGATTGATTCTCACACGGATCCCCCATCCGAGGGATCCGTGTGATCAATACTATAAAACCAGTATGGAGATGAGAGGAACAGACCAATGGGTGGTCAAGAAAACATCGTGATCAGGACCGAGCAGGTTTCAAAATCCTTCCCCGGCGTCCGGGCCTTGAAGGAACTGGACTTTGAGGTAACACGCGGAGAGGTGCATGCACTCTGCGGAGAGAATGGCGCCGGTAAGTCCACACTCATGAAGATCATTGTTCGGGAGTATGTCGAGGATGAGGGGAATATCTTTATTGAGGGCCATAACGTTGAGGGTCTGGGAATACGCGGCGTCCAAGAGTTGGGCCTGAGCATTATTCATCAGGAGTTGAACCTGATTCCCATGTTAACCGTGGCACAAAATATCTGTCTGGGAAGGGAACCGGTCAACTGGATTGGAAAGATTGACTGGAAATCCATGCGCAAAATGGCGGAAGAATTCCTCTCCGAGGTTACATCGGAGATTGATGTAGAAAATTTTGTGGAGAATCTCAGCATTTCCGAGCAGCAGTTAGTGGCCATCGCACGCTCCCTTGTGACCTCGCCCCGCATCCTGATTCTGGATGAGCCCACGGCCCGGTTGGATCAAAAGTCCTCGGACAGCTTTTTCTCGTTCATAGAACGGGCCAAGCAGAAAGACCTGACCGTCGTCTACATTTCCCACCGGCTGGAAGAGATCTACCGAATCTGCGATCGGGTAACAGTCCTGAGGGACGGCAAGAAAATCATCACCGAGCAGATCAATGAACTCCCACAGACCGAACTGGTGAAATATATGCTGGGCAGGGAAATTACCCAGCAGGTCCCCAAGGAGAGCGTACCTATCGGTGAAGTCAAGCTATCGGTCAAGGACCTTTTCCCAAAGGAAAAAGGGGCAAATATCAATTTCGATCTGAAATCAGGTGAAATCCTGGGGATTGTGGGAAGCATCGGGGCCGGAAAGAGTGAGGTGGCCCGAGCCATATTCGGTGCGGACCCCAAAAAAAAGGGGACTATCAGCGTTGCCGGCAAGGAAGTGAAGATCAATACGCCTCAAGATGCCATTCGTGAAGGCCTTGCTTTGATTCCGGAAGAGAGAAGAGACCAGGGGCTTGTGGGGAACGAATCGGTGAGAAAGAACATGACCATGGCCGCCTTGAAAAAGAAATTCTGTGTGGGCCCATCATGGATACAAAAAGATAAAGAGATCGAGGCTGTAGAGACATCCATCAGGACCCTTCGAATCGCCACACCGGGCACGGAACAGGAGGTTCAGTTTCTCAGTGGCGGCACCCAGCAGAAAGTGGTGGTCGCAAAATGGTTGATGAGTGACTCGAGCATATATATCTTTGACGAGCCAACCAAGGGGATAGATGTGGGCGGCAAGTATGACATTTATAAGCTGATTGTTGACCTTGCCAGACAGGGGGCCGGTATCATCTTTATTTCCAACGAGCTTATGGAGGTGTTGTCATTATGTGATCGAGTCCTTGTGATGTTTAATGGCCAGATCATCAAGGGGCTTGAAACAGTGGCAACCAACCGGGAGGAGCTACTATTTTACGTCATGGGTGGGAGAGATTATGCAGAAACAGCCAATAACTCCAAAGGGTATCATTAACAATTACGGGGCGACGTTTGCCTTTATCATCGCGATCATCTTTTTTTCCTTTGCATCCCAGGGATTCTTCAGTGGGCAGAATCTTCAGAACATTCTCGTCCAATCTACTTCTCTCGGGATCTGCGCCTTTGGATTGACCTTCGTTCTCATAACAGGAGAGATCGATCTATCCTACGGCGGGGTCATCGGTCTGGTGGGCGCCGTGCTTGCTGGAATGCTCAAGGACGGACACTCCATTGGTCTGGTGACGGTTGTGTGTCTGGCCATTGGATTGGGAACGGGCCTGCTCAATGCCATCCTGATCGTGGTGCTGAACCTGCCTTCCTTTCTGGCAAGCGTGGCGGTTATGTTTATCTGTATGGGTGCTGAAAGGATTTACAACCAGGGAGTCACCACCTGGATCAGGGATCCGAGCGTGCTTTCCATCGTGCAGGGCAGTGTCGGACCGGTGCCGTTGCCGGTGCTTTATCTGTTTGCCCTATTTTTCATATGCTGGTTTCTGCAGACCCAGACCAAGGCCGGGCAGTATGTTCGGGCCCTGGGAGAAAATATCAGCGCAGTCAAAGAGGTCGGTATCCGAGCAAGCCTACTGAAATCTGGTGTTTTTGTGTTCGCAGGACTCATCTTCGCCTTTGCCGGTTATATCGAAATTCTGCGGATTGGTGGTGCGGTCATGTATGCGGGAAGCCACCTCCTGCTCTCCGTGCTTGCGGCCTGTTTTCTGGGGACTGCGACCTTTAAGGCGGGAAAGGCCAATTTTCCGGGGACCCTTATCGGTGCATTTTTCCTCTACACCCTCTTGAGCGGGTTTACCGCTCTGGGCATGAAGTTTTACCTGGTCCCTTTCGCCCAGGGCCTCATCCTTATCATATCTGTCGCCATCTCTTCTGCAAGGAGGGGGAAAATTGAACAAGTCCAATTCTAATGCAGTATCAACGCCCGCTTTAGCAAATGAGCCGGCTGAAAAGGCTTCCCGAAAAGGCAACCTTCATCTTATTCAATATGGCATTTTCATCATATTTGGCCTCTATTATGTGATCGTCACCATTTTGAGACCCGGGTTTCTCAGCCTGGGAAATTTCTATGATATTTTTATAGAAACGAGCATCATCTCTTTTGTGTCCTTTGGCGAGGCCATCGTCATTGCTGCCGGGGGGTTGGATCTGTCCGTTGGAAATATGGCCGGCGCAGCAGCTATGCTTACCTGCCATCTCATGAGCAATATGGGCTATGATATCTGGGTGAGCATTGTGGCCGGTGTTGCTATTGGCGGCTTGATCGGTTTGGGTAACGGCCTCATGGTTACCCGTTTACATATGAACTCGCTGATTGCCACTCTCGGAACGATGTTCGTCCTGGTCGGGTTTCTCTACGGAATCACGGGAGGGGTGAGTGTCCATATCGTCCCGGAAAATTTCGAGTATTTGGGGAACGGCACCTTTTTAAACATACCGATTCCCATGTATATCATGGCCGTGGTTTTTGTCCTGGCCTATCTCTTTATGGAAAAAACCAGCTATGGTCGAAATATAACGATGATCGGGGGTAATATTGAGGCCTGCAGACTGTCGGGGGTGAACATCAAGAAACTGACGCTCATGACCTTCGTGATTTGCGGTTTTCTGAGCACGTTCAGCGGGATACTCCTCGCGGCCCGCCAGGCCGTCGGAAATGTGGATTTGGGCGAACGTTTTCTCCTGGAGGGGTTCATTGCCGCCATGCTGGGGACGGTGATCTTCAACGGGAAAAACATCATTACAGGGACCCTGCTGGGGGCCATCTTTCTCGTCAGCCTGCTCAACGGCCTGACCCTGCTGGGGGCTGGCCCCCAATGGATGTATTTTGCCCAGGGCGCGCTCTTGCTGGTTGCCATTATGGCCAATTACTACTCAAAAAGGTCTATGCTGAAACTACCTGGAAAAAAATAGAGATTAGTTTTTGGGAAACTCCGACAACAGGGTAGGGAGTCCTTTTGATGCACCCTTGAATTCCGCTTACGGCGGGAAGCCTGTAGACACCAACAAAATAGAGAACTTAGGAGGATTAGAATCTTGAATAAAACACCATGGAAATCAGAGAATTGGTTTGTCAGTCCCTGGAACTACCTCGATGAAGTTAAGAAAGATTTTATTATTCCGGAGAAGGTAAAGATCCATGATGTTACTCTCCGGGACGGAGAACAGCAGGCGGGGATCATCTTCACCAAAGATGACAAAATCCGTATCGCCGAGAAATTGTCGGAAGTGGGCATCCATCGTATCGAAGCCGGTATGCCGGCTGTCTCACCGCGAGATGAAGAGGCCATTCGGGAGATTGTAAAGCGGGATTTAAACTCGGAAATATTCTGTTTTTGCCGTTGTATGGTGCAGGATGTGCAGCTTGCGGCAGACTGCGGGGTAGACGGTATCGTCATCGAAATACCTTCCAGTGAACACCTTATTGAGAAAGGATACAAATGGCCCATTGAAAAGGCGCTTGACCTCTCCGTGAAGGCCACCGCCTTTGCCAAAGAGCAGGGTCTCTATACGGTGTTTTTCACCATTGACGCAACCCGGTCCGACATGAACTGGCTGCTCGATCTGGTAGAAAAGGTGGCAGCCGAGGGGCATATGGATGCCTTTACCCTGGTGGACACCTTTGGCGCCCTCAATCCTCAGGCCGCAACCTACTTTACAAAAAAAGTGAAGGAGCGGATATCCAAGCCCCTGGAAATCCACTTTCATTCCGATTTTGGTTTGGGGGTGGCCAATACCATCAATGCCCTTCTGGCGGGTGGAGAAGTGATCCATTCTACGGTCCTCGGCATTGGGGAACGTGCGGGTAACACGCCTATGGAAGAGACGGTTATGGCCCTTTTGACCATGTACGGCATCGATGTGGGCATTGATTATTCCAAGATAAATGAGCTTTCACAACTGGTGCGGGAGCTTTCCGGAACCGAGATTCCCTCCTCAAGGCCCTTCATTGGGGATGGCGCATACAGCGTTGAATCGGGGATCGTCACCGGGTGGTTTCGAAACGCATACGCCGATGACCCTACCATCATGTATCCTGTGAACCCTGCCTTCGTGGGACGTGAGGACCCTAAAATCCTCATGGGGAAGAAGAGCGGGCTGGACAATATCTGGATATGGTGTGAGAAACTGGGGTTGGAACTGGACGAAGATGAAGCCCTCGAAGTTCTGTCAGCGGTGAAGCTAAGATCACATGATTTGAAAAGGGTCCTCAGCGAAGGGGAATTCATGGAGGTTGCCGAGAAAGTGAGAGGCAATGGCTAAGACGTAACCAGGGTTTGAAGCAACCGTTCACGGTTACGATGAAAAGAACCGGCGGATTTTCCCACCAGGAATATGAAGAACACGACGGGATTAAACTTATCTTAATGCCTCGTGTTCTTTGTGGTTTAGGAGGATGACAGATTTTGTACCGTCAAGAAATCCAGGATACAGATGAGTATTGGATAAATGAACAGATTTGTGCTATTTGTATAATCTTTCAATAGAAAATGTGAACCGCTGAATTCGGATGTCTTGGGCGTCAGTTCGGTTAGATTATAATCTTCGTGGCTGGCACCCGCTTATTGGAGTGAATCATGGACACAACAATCAAACAATCCTTGGAAGAAATTGTTGGCGAGGAGAATTTTTCCGATTCCCTGATCGACCTTATCGCCTACTCAAAAGATGCTTCAGAGCATCATCACAGACCTGATGCAGCCCTGTGGCCGGTAAACACAGAACAAATTTCAGCCATCATGAAATTGGCAAACCGGGAAAAACTTCCGGTTGTTCCAAGGGGGGCCGGAACTTCTCTCGCTGGCCTGGCTGTGCCGGAACAGGGCGGTATCATCCTCGATCTGGGACGTATGGACAAAATCATCGAAATCAATATTGAAGACCGGCTGGCCGTAGTCCAGCCAGGCGTCATTTATGCTGACCTGGACCGTGCTCTGTCACCTTACGGTTTTTTCTTCCCCCCTGATCCGGCCAGCGGTTCGGTCTGTACCTTGGGAGGGAATGTGGCCACCAACGCCGGCGGCATCAAAGGGGCCAAGTATGGAACCACAAAAGACTATGTACTGGCTTTGGAGGTGGTCTTACCGGATGGCCGTGTTTTACATACCGGCTCTAAATGCATGAAGAGTGTTTCCGGTTACGATCTGACGAGGCTCTTCGTGGGTTCCGAGGGCACCCTGGGGGTGGTGACTGAAATAACTTTCAAAATCAACCCCAAACCACCGTTGGTTTCAACTGCTATGGCCACCTTTGAAAAGCTGGAAGATGCCGGCCGGGCTGTAAACCAGATTATGTACTCGGGCATTATTCCCAGCGCCCTGGAGATTGTAGACCAGCAGACCCTGATCGCCATCAATGAAAATACAGATTTGGGGCTGCCTGTAGTGGAGGCGCTCCTTGTAGCCGAGACAGATGGTCACACAAAGGAGGAAACCGAATTTCAAATGCAGAAGATTATCAGTATCTTCAAGAGCAACAATGCCACTACTGTCAAACATGCCGAGGGTAAGGAAGAGGCGGAAGCCCTCTGGACTGCCCGCAAATCGAGCTACGGGGTCGTAGCCCGAATCAACAACAACCTTCTTGTGGAGGATTTGGCCGTTCCCATGTCCAAGGTCCCCGATATGCTCCGGGCCATATCCGATATTGCCGGGAAACACGATGTGAAAATGCCTACGGTGGGGCATGTGGGCGACGGCAATCTCCATCCGGTGATCTGTTTCGATGGAACCGATCCTGATGAGGTTAAACGTGTGCAAGAAGCCTCTACCGAATTGTTTGAAAAGGTCATCGAATTGGGTGGAACGTTAACGGGAGAGCATGGAATCGGATTGGCCAAGATACCGTTTATGGGTCTGGAACACGATGAGATAAGTATGGATATCATGCGCTCCATAAAAAGGCTGTTTGATCCAGACAACATTCTCAATCCTGGAAAAATGGGTCTGGAGGAGTGAATGGAAGGAAAGTACGAATTTGAAAAGAAGTTCCGGGACCAGGTCCTGAGATGTTCAAGCTGCGGTTTTTGTCGGGCAGTCTGCCCGGTATTCGGACTCACCAAACGACCGGCCTTCAATGCCCGCGGAAAGATGCTGGTCCTCAAGGAGGTCATGGATGGGAATATTGAACTGGATGACCAGTTGATAGAAACCCTTTTTCAGTGCACGACCTGTGCCAGCTGTTCAGAACAGTGCCCTTCCGGCGTCCAACCACCGGAAATCATGAAACAGGTGAGAAAGGATATGGTGCATAAGGGATCCTGCCATCCGGTCTTTGAAGGGATGAACCAAATCCTTCAGGAGCATACCAATATCTATGCAGAGGATGAACCGGAAGATTTTGAGCGCGCGCGGAATAAAAAGGCCGAGTATGTGTTCTTTATCGGGTGCGTGGGTTCCTATCGGGAAGACGAGGCCACTATGGCGACACTGGATATTCTGGATCATCTGAAGGTTGACTATACCCTCATCGATGAAGTCTGCTGCAGCGGCGCCCTAGAGGACGTTGGGTTTGAGATCAATGGGCGGCTTGCGGAGAAAAATGTGGAACTGATCTTGGAAACCGGGGCTAAGGCTGTAATTACCGGGTGCCCCTATTGCTCAAGGACCTTCAATGGCAAGCCTCAATATCAAGGGCTAAAGGATGCAGGGGTTGAGATTATTCACATCAGCCAGTTTCTTAAGGACTTCGATCTGGGCGTCAAAACGGACAAGGCGGTCACCTACCACGATCCCTGCGATCTGGGGAGACATTGCGACATCTATGAAGAGCCGCGGGAGACCATCAGAAAGATAGCTCCCAATTTCGTGGAAATGCGGCACAATCGGGCCGATGCCCTCTGCTGCGGTGCAGGTGGTGGTGTGCGGGGGGCCTTTGCTAAAAACTCCATTGCCATGGCGCGCAGGCGGCTTGAGGAGGTGGAAGAGGCAGGGGCTGAGATTGTGCTGACGGAATGTAACTCTTGCGTTCACAATCTCAATAACGCCAAGTTGAGGGCACAGAAATTCAAGATTTATACGACCTCCCAGTTTCTTTGGCAACTCCTGGAAGAACAGGATTAGAATCAATTTGAAAGCGGAACTCGGAAGGAAACCCTATGGAAACTGATACGACATTTCAATTGAAACTGCCCAAGATGAGGATGGTTCTGCAGCGTTTCGATGTCCCTCCGGCCGTGGATGTTTTGGCGGAAGTAGATAAGGAGTGGATGAACATCAAAGACCATCTGGATCTGCCCCAAGGGTCCAGCGTGGCCATGGCCGTCGGCAGCCGGGGAATTTCCAACCTGGCTGCTGTTGTCAGGGCCGTGGCTACCAAATTGAAAGAGGCCGGCTATAATCCCTTTGTTACTCCGGCCATGGGTTCGCACGGCGGAGCCACGGCAGAAGGCCAAACAGAGGTCCTGGCGGCCCGTGGGATCACCGAGGAGAGCGTGGGTGTGCCGGTGCGGGCAACAATGGCGGTGGAACCCATGGGTGAGGTGGACGGGATACCCCTGTTCTTAGACCGGTTGGCCCATGGGGCCGACGGGATTGTACTCATCAACAGGATCAAACCGCACACCAATTTTATCGGACCAACCGAAAGCGGCCTCATAAAGATCATGGCCATAGGGCTTGGAAATCAGGCGGGGGCCGAGCATTACCACCGTCTTTCGGTTGTGCGGTCTCAGTACGAAATCATCAGTACCGCGGGAAAGGAGTTGCTCAAAAAAAGTCGGGTCCTCTTTGGGGTGGGGATGGTTGAAAACCAGGACCATGAAACGGCAAAAGTAGCCATGGCTCTGGCCCGGGACATAGAGACAGTAGAAACCGAGCTGCTCAAGATGGCACGAGCCTGTTTGCCCACCCTTCCGTTAAAGGAGATCGATTTTCTTATCATAGACGAGATGGGGAAGGATATCAGTGGTGAAGGTATTGATCCCAATGTGGTGGGTCGGGATGTGCTTGCCTATGGGGTTAAGCGTCCCTCGCCGAAAATAACCCGTATTTTTGTGCGGGACCTCACCGAGGGCAGCGAAGGCAGCGCGGTCGGAATATCACAAGCGGATTTTACCACCCAACGGCTGGTGGATAAAATTGACTTTCCTGCTACGATCATTAACTGTGTTACGGCCTGTGGCCCGGAAGGGGGGATGATCCCCTTTACTTTTCCCAATGATCGGGAGGCCATTGCCGTAGCTTTGAAGACGCTCAGACCCTGCAATGCGGAAGATATTCGTTTGGTCCATATCAAGAATACCATGGAACTCACTTCCATGATGGTTTCCATGGGGTGCCTTGCATCCCTGGACAAGGACCAGATTGGAAGTATTGGAGAGGAGGATCTGGAACTGGAATTTGACGGTTCCGGTAACCTGATTTCCCGGGTAGGAAACGTCAACCAATAGACCATATTCCGACCGGGACGTCTTGAATCGTAGGGCTTTGAATTCATCAGGGGGGGAGGGGACAGGTAAAGACGAGTTCCCAAACCCTCTGTTTTTTTGATCGTGATGCTGGCGACAGGAGAAATCGTGCAGTGAAAGGCGAACCTCTCATAACGCTGGATAAGATCTCTGTCCGGCTTTTTGATAAACTCTATCTTCAGAATATCTCATGGCAGATAGGAACCCATGAACAGTGGGCCATTGTTGGTCCCAATGGATCGGGAAAGACCACACTGGCAAAAGCCCTCTTTGGAGGGGTCCCGGTGGTCAGGGGGTCGGTCTACGGCCCTTCCACGGGGATGCAGTCTGTCGGGTATGTTTCGCCGGAATTGTTCCGCGAACTCTTTGAGCGGGAGGAATTGGAGGCAAGCTTTCGGGACTTCAGCGGTAGAATTCATGAAATGACGACCGCAAGGGACGTTGTTGTCCGCGGGGTGAGAAACAGCGGTTATCCCGAGAATGAGGTTCAAGACCGGGTACACCGTGTGGCAGACAAAATAGGTATTGAGGGAATTCTGGATAGGGATATTTGTGCCCTTTCCATGGGGGAGCTGTGTAAGGTCATCATCGCTCGATCCCTGATGAAGGACCCGGCGCTCCTCATATTGGATGAGCCCTTTAATGGGCTGGATGACGGGTCGCGGATAGCCCTCGCTGAAACCCTGGACAGCCTCATCCAAAGCGGGGTGTGTGTGGTCTTGATTACCCACCGTTTCGAAGAGATTTTGCCCCGCATTTCACATGTCTTGTACATGAAAGACGGGGAAATATGTGCTATCGGACCCAAAGAGAATGTCTTGCGCGTTGTAGAGATGAAAGATGGGCGAAAGGACGAAGCCCGGACCTTTTTTCCTTCTAAAGGATATGTTTCCCCGGTCCTTGAAAAAGAGGGTATTCAGAGGGCCGAAGACCTGTCCCAAGAAGATGGTCGAATCTTGATTGACATGCGGAATGTGACCGTACGATACGGTGAGACGGTTGTGCTCGATGCCTTCAACTGGCGTGTAAGAGATGGGGAAAACTGGGCGATTCTGGGGGAGAACGGGGCCGGCAAGTCCACGATATTGAAGTTGATCCTCGGTGATAACCTTCAATCCTATTCCAACGAGGTTTTTGTTTTCGGCAGGAAGAAAGGTGACGGGGTCAGTATCTGGGAGATCAAAAGACAGATCGGTGTGGTTTCTACGGAATTGCAGGCCAGGTACCGCAAAGACGTCCTGGCCTTTGATGTGGTTTGTTCAGGATTTCATGACTCGATCGGTCTGTATCAGTCTTGCAGTGCGGAGCAGGAGAAGACGGCCATAAGGTGGATGAAGACCGTGGGTATTGAGGACCTGGCGGGGCATGCCTTTGAACAACTTTCCTACGGCCAGAGAAAACTGACCCTCATCGCCCGTGCTATGGTAAAGTCTCCGGTATTATTGTTCCTGGATGAGCCCTGTGACGGGCTGGACATGGCCAACAGAGATAAGATCCTTGAGATTATTGACTATATCGGTTGCCATACACATACGACACTGGTCTATATAACTCATCATGAAAATGAGATTGTACCCTGTATTACCAACAGCCTGACCCTTCACCGCGGAAAAATTATTGAATCAGAAGAAAACCGCCGCATATGAATTATAGAGACCGTCAAGTTGTTCAATTACTCAACCATCAGCTCCCAGTTTCCATTCATGAATGGTCCTATTCTGCCCTGTGTCGAATAATGGCACCTTTGTCTGCGGATTCGGCCAATGTCGCATAGAGGGCCAGATACCCTTTCTTGAATTTCGGTTCCGGCCGTTTCCACCTGGAAAGACGGTCATTAACCTCGGTGTCTGAAACATGCAGTGTAAGGTTGCGGTTGGGAATATCAATGGTGATCCGGTCTCCATTCTCAACAACGGCGATAGTGCCCCCCTCCGCGGCTTCGGGGGAAATATGGCCCACAAAACAGCCGTTGTTGGTGCCGGAAAACCGGCCATCCGTAATAACCGCAGTTTTCAGCGCCAACCCTCTTCCGTAAAGCAGCTTCATGGCATTATACATCTCCCGCATACCGGGGCCCCCTTTGGGGCCTTCGTAGCGGATCACTACGACCTCGCCCTCCTCTACTCCACCCCCCAGGATGGCCTGATTGGCAGATTCCTCCGAATCAAAGCAGCGGGCCGTTCCCTCGAAGATATGCATCTCCGGTACAATGGCCGCCGGTTTTGTAACGGCCGTGTTGGGAGCCAGGTTCCCTTGTAAAATCGCGAGCCCCCCACCGGCTTCCCAGGGATCATCCATGGTCCTGATGATATTCCGGTTGGTCGATTCGGCATTTTTCACGTTTTCAGCAACCGTTCTTCCGGTAACGGTGAGGGCATCGCCGTGAAGCAAGGTCAAAATTTCCTTCATCACGGCGGGAACCCCTCCGGCCCTGTGAAAGTCCGGCACATTGGGTGGAGCAGCCGGATTCATCTTGGCGATGTACGGAGTTTCCCGGCACAACGCCTCAAAGAGGTCCATGGGGACCTCGCAATCAGCCTCGTATCCAACGGCCGGCATATGCAGGGCCACGTTGGTTGACCCTCCGATGGCCGTACTGAGGCGGATAGCGTTCTCAAGCCCCTTCTGGTTGATGATCTGCCGAGCCGTTATGCCCTTTTTCAGTAACTCCAAAATCTGGCGGCCGGACGCCTGGGCCGCCCGCATTCGGTCCGCATGTGTCGCCGGAATGGTTGCACTACCCGGGAGACTGAGTCCCATGGCCTCTGCCACACAGCACATGGTGTTTGCCGTCCCTAGAAAAGAACAGGAACCGCAGGAAGGGGTGGCACAATCTTCCAACTTTCGATAGGCGGCCTCATCGATCTTTCCGGTCTTCAGCATACCGAGACCCTCGGTGAGAGAGGTGGTATCCGCAGACCTGCCATCGAATTCACACCCTCCCTCCATTGGACCACCCACCACCAGGATGCTGGGAAGATCCAGGCGGGCCGCAGCCATCAGCATCCCCGGAACGATCTTGTCGCAGGAACCCAGAAGAACCAGGGCATCCAGCCGATGGGCCTGAATCATGATTTCGATATCGTTGGCGATCAGGTCCCGGGAGGGGAGGATGAAGTGCATACCGTCGTGGGCCTGGGCGATACCGTCACAGGGCGCAATGACCCCGAACTCCACCGGTGTACCCCCGGCTTGATAGATTCCCTGTTTCACATAATCGGAGACCAGATCCAGGTTGTAATGACCGGGAACAACACGGTTCCACGAGTTGGCTATGCCGATCAGGGGACGGTCCAGGTCATAATCACTATACCCCATGGATTTGTACAGGGCCCGGTTCATGGACCAGTTGGGTCTCGCCAATATCTCTTTGCTGCGCCATTCCATTTTCAAGACTCCTTTCGTTGGGAGATTGTTCGTATCAAAAAAAGCTTCTTGATTTTGCTTATAACCACCATGTCTACGGCATCATGCTCCACTTCCATAAAAAGGGCCTTGTTACCCCGATACCGTGCTCGCCGGTCAGAAGCCTGTTCTTTTCTATGATCAATTTGAACAAGTCATCCGCAACATTTTTCTTGGGAGGCCCGTTCAGATTCTTTCGTCAATCCAATGCTGGATATCGGAAAGGACCTGATCTTTTTCAGCCTCGTTCAGAATCTCATGAAAAAATGCGTCGTATATTTTGATGCCCTTATCCTTGGAAGAGACGTTTTCATATAGGTAGCGGGCGGAGGCCTTGTCCACAATCTGGTCATCTCCGCCGTGCAGGATGAGGCAGGGATAGCTGTAATTTTTCAGGTTTTCCCCAAGCCATGACACACCGTCGATAAACACGGTGGTAAGCAGTTTGAGTGTGGTTTCCTTCAGTACCAGCGGGTCGTTTTCATAATCGGTCACCACCTGCTGATCCCTGCAGATGAGCTGCGACAGGGAATTGGGGATGGGGGTTTCAGGCGCCTTTTCCACATCCATCTCCTTTAGGGGATCAAAGATGGGCAGTTCAATGATGACCGGCCCGGAAAAGATCTGGCCTTTGAGTTTCCCCGGGTATTTCGATCCATACCCGGCCGTAATGAACCCGCCCATGCTGTGCCCCAGCATGAAGACGGGCAGCCCGGAATTTTCCTCCTTGGCCCGTTCCACGAAAAGATCGGCGTCATCGATGAACTTGTGAAAGTCATCCAGATAACCCCGCTTCCCTCCTGACAGACCGTGCCCCCGGTTATCAAACCGATACACCCCGTATCCAAATTCGTTCAGTTTCCGGACCACGTAATCATATCTTCTGCAGTGTTCCGCAAGACCATGGACAAGAACGATGATCGCCTTTGGGTCTTCAGGAAGATCTTTAACATGAAACAGTTCCAGCCCATCCGGGGTCACGATCATTTTTTCTTCATGCATTTCCATTCCTCCCTGGACCGAGAAATCCAGCTTGTTAATGATAAATTGTCGATTAAGCCTTTTCTGCCCTCTTCTACCCTTTAACCGCGCCAAAGGTCAATCCCCGAATGATTTAGCTCTGCATAAACCAGGCAGCGGCCAGGGTGGGATATTTGAAATTGTTGAACTGCTATTTCTCCGGTTGCATAAGACTTAAGGCCTCTGTTATAAATATATAAGGTTCCGTATCCGTTTCTAAGGAATAGATTCGACATCTGGTTTTGATAAAAAGATCCAGGGCAGAGGGGAAAAATTTGAAAGACAAGATTTTCGCCTACCTCCAACTGACGCGGTTTCCAAACCTCTTTACGTCCATGGCCGATGTATTAGCCGGCTACCTGATTATCAGAGGACTGAGAATCGACTGGCCGGGATTGCTGGCGCTTTGCCTTTCTACATCTTTTATCTATGGAGGCGGCTGTATCTTAAACGATGTCTGTGACAGAAAACGGGATGCAAGGGAGCGGTCCCACCGGCCCATCCCATCGGGCAGGGTGTCACTCAGGGAAGCCCTGTTTCTCGTTTTCATCTTTTTTGGTCTCGGTCTGATCACGGCCTTCTTGGTAGGAAAGAATTCGCTTGTCATGGCTTCCATTCTGATCCTGCTGGCCGTTTCCTACGATATCTTCACAAAGGAGATGCCAGTTGCAGGCCCAATCACCATGGCAGCCTGTCGAGGAGCCAATTTACTGCTCGGTATGAGTCCGTCGTTTTGCTGGTCTGGTATCATTTTTATCTTTCCCCTGATTTCATTTATTTATGTGTTTGCCCTGACGACCCTGAGCCAATTTGAGGTTGAAGGCGGTTTAGGGGGCAAGGGCTGGGTTGTTTCCGGATGCCTTATCCTGGTGATCTTTACCATCTCAGTCTTGAGAATGACGCAGCATCTGGTTGGTGATTGTCTTATCTACATGGGGCTTCTGATCTTGTTTGCCGGACTGCCTCTGCTTGCAGGGCTCTTAAGACCCACGCCTCATCGGGTGGGGAGGGCCGTTAAATTCTTGATACTTGGGATACCCCTGCTTGATGCAGTCTATGTCTCAGGGCTCCATGGTTGGGTCTATGGTATCCCGGTGGCCTTATGTATGGTCCCAGCAATGGCCTTATCACGTTATGTATATGTGACTTGAAGCGGCAAGCCGCAAAACAAAAGGAGGATGAACATGGCAAATACTCCCACAAAACCGGTTTTGGCCTCTCCCAGAACCGCAGAAAAGTTACTGGACATCTATTTCCTGGACATGAGATCCGCCCTTCTGGAAACGGCTGCCACATTGGACAGAATAGAAAGGGCAGAAAACGGATCAGACATCTTCAGGGACCCGCGTATCGGGAAGCTGGTTGAGGCTTGTGAGATATTGAAGGACGGCAAGAAGAACAGGGCCGAACAGTTCTTAGTCCTCTTTTCCGACCCATTGGAATAGTAATCAGAAACATAGAGGAGTTGTAACCCATGAAAGTCATTGAACCCCATATCCATATGATCGCAAGAACCACCCAGGATTATGAACGAATGGTACGGATGCATACGGTCGCCTGTTGTGAACCTGCGTTCTGGGCCGGCTATGATCGCACGTCATCACAAGCTTTTTTTGACTACTTTACCCATATTTCAGAGTTCGAGCCCACAAGGGCCGCACAGTACCAGATCGAGCATTATTGCTGGATTTGCATTAACCCGAAAGAGGCCGATGATCTCGTTCTCGCAAGAGAAGTCATATCCTTTATCCCAGAGTTTCTCCATAAGCCAACGGTCCTCGGTATCGGAGAGATCGGACTTAATCTCAATACAGTGAATGAGATGACCATATTCCAGGAGCAAGTAGAACTGGCATTGAAATATGAGCAACTGATTTGGATCCACACCCCTCACCTCAAAGACAAACTCAAGGGGACAAGGATGATGCTTGATTACCTGAAAGGCCACGGAAAGGTAAATCCTGAAAAAGTCTGCTTTGATCATTGTGAAGAACACACATTGAAGATGATTGTAGATGCAGGGTTCTGGGCTGCCATGACTATCTATCCTGTAACTAAGAACTCTCCCCCCCGTGTGGTGGACGCCCTGGAAACCTATGGGATTGATCATATGCTCGTGGATGCTTCGGGAGATTGGGGCCCCTCCGATCCCGGCACTCTCCATGATGCCATATTTGAAATGAAAAAGAGGGGGCATAAAGAAGAACATATGGAGACTGTTTTTTACAATAATCCCTGTTATTTTCTGGGGCAGTGCAAAAAATTCCGGCCATCCCCTTCTCTGCCGAAAGAGAAGGCATGGGCCGTCTGAATGAGGAGTGACAGGTTACAGCGGGTTACGGGTTGCGGGTTACGAGTTTCAAGTTCTGAAACGGAAGCGGGGAAACCTGATTTCACGAACCGGAAAAAATGTAAACTACTTTCTGTCCTTAATGAAGGGTGCCGGCTTTTACTCTGTCTTCCGTTTTCTGACTTCTGACTTTACTGTTTGAGGCAAAGCCACAGCATGGACAAAAAATTGCTGGTTGTTGAGGTTGCCGGTCTGGCCCATGAACTTGAGATAGCGGGTTTGCATTCTCACGCCATACAGAGCATTTTCCCTGCCGTAACATGCACTGTCCAGGCGAGCTTTCGTACGGCATCGCCGCCGGGAAAACACGGGATGGTAGCGAATGGGTTTTTTTGCCGAACATTAAATCGGCCCATGTTCTGGGAACAGTCGGCTGGACTGGTTGAAGGACCAAGAATCTGGACGAATTTTCGTAACCGGGGCAAACGCGTCGGTATGATTTTCTGGCAACAGAGTCTGGGAGAGTCTGTAGACCTTATCCTATCTCCGGCCCCCATTCACAAACATCACGGGGGGATGATCCAGACGTGTTACAGTAAGCCGCGTGACATGTACGCGCACCTGTGCAAATGCATCGGACGTCCATTTAAATTGCAGCAATACTGGGGCCCTCTGGCATCGTGGAAGGCGGGTGAATGGATTGTGGAGGCCGTTTCAGCAATTCTTGAGGATTCGGAGCTGGCGCCGGATCTCTGTTTTACCTATCTTCCGAGTCTGGATTACGATCTGCAGCGGAAAGACCCGGAGAACAGCCCAGCCAGTTCTAAGACACGCGCCATCGTGAATAAACAAATCTCCCGTCTTGTTCGAGCAGCAACATCCCGGGGCTACGATGTGTTGATCTTCGGCGATTATCATATGGGACCCGTTCGTGGTGCCGTGCGGCCGAATCTGGCGCTTCGAAAGGCCGGACTAATGGCCGTTCGTTATGTGAAGGGAATGGCATATCCCGATTTCCACGCCAGCCGGGCCTTTGCCATGGCAGACCACGAAATTGCCCACATCTATATCCCGACCAAAAAGGATATACCCATTGTAGAGAAGTTACTGGGAGACCTGCCGGGGATATCAGAGATTCTTGGCAGCGAAGAACAGGCAGACATCAACCTGGGTCATAAAAACAGCGGTGAACTTGTTATTATTGCGGAGCCGGGGAAATGGGTCGCCTATCCATGGTGGACAGATAAACAGGAGGCGCCTGATTTTGCAGGCCACGTGGACATACACAACAAGCCGGGATATGATCCATGCGAATTGTTTTTTGGTTGGCCTCCGGGCTCGGTGAGTCAGAATACGAACCGTATTCATGGGTCACACGGCAGGGTGGGACCGGGGCGGAATGTGACATGGGCATCCACATTTCCAGTGACGGACAAACCTGCTGATCTTGTTGAACTTGCAGCAGCGGTACGCAGCTGGCTTGATGGAGAGAGATAATTCTTGACCAGGAGGGGTTTCCACATAGCCCTTACCGATACGGTTCATGAAAATCTGTTTATGGTAATTCCCGGTCGGGAAACAGAACAGCCCCGGCCATTTGACAGGCTTTTTATATGGTACGCCACAGGGTATTGTATATCGTTCTTCTTTTTGTTTGCATTGGCGCAACGCTTTTTGTTGAATGGTTCACTACACCCCCACCATCGACGAAAAAGATACACATTGAGGCGTTTCGCTACGGGACATCGCCGGTTATTATTCGGGCGAACCGTGGCGACCGGCTTATCCTGACGTTTTCAACCCTCGACACAGGCCACAGCTTTTTTCTCCAGGATTATCGGATCGACGCAAAAATTTCTCCTGCCAGCGAAACGGTTGAGGTTCGTGACCCATTGCAGTCCACCGAACCGCCTACTTATGTGCGAGAAATCCATCTCAAAGCCGGTCTGCCCGGTCTTTGGGGAAGCCTGGTGTCGATTTCAAGATTTCGATGCCATGTCTATTGCGGTCCAATGCATGGATTTGAACAGGGGGATTTGATTGTTCGCCCCAACTGGCTGCTGGCAGGAAGTATGGGGCTTCTGTTGTCTATCGTCATAATCGGCTATTTGCGTGTCCGGTTGGAATCATCTGTAACGAAAACCATCTCACAACCTCCCATTGATCTCAATAAACGATTTATCCTGATAGACAGACTGCTCAAATGGAGACCACTCCAATTTACCTTTACCCTTCCATTGCTGGCCGGTCTTATGGTGGTGTTGTTGGCCGGTCTTTTCGGTACAAAGGTGGGCGGCCGCAATGTGGCGGTCATGCTCACCTGGATCGTGTGGATATCGATGCTGGCGCTTTTCCTGGTTCCCCTGGGCGGAAGGATCTGGTGTATGATTTGCCCTTTGCCGGTTATAGGTGAATATCTGCAGCGGGGTGCGACTACCGAGGTGCGGGCAGGAGGGCGAGGCCGGTTCGGAAATCGCTTTTTTGGATTAGGCAGACACTGGCCACGGGTCTTGAGTGGTCCATGGTTGCGACTGTTTTTTTTCCTGATCTTGGGTACATTGAGTGCCTCCCTGGCCGGCCAGCCCAAGTGGACCGCAATTACGCTGATGATAATGGTAGCAGCAGGGGTGTTTTTCTCCCTGGTGTGGGAGCTTCGCTCCTTTTGCCGATATGTCTGCCCGGTGGCCGCGTTTATTTCGGCATACAGCACGATAGGTCGGCTCATGGTTCGAAAGAGAAATCCTGAAGTCTGCAGGAGCTGCAAGGATAAGCCATGCTTCAAGGGAAACGCCACAGGTTGGGCCTGTCCCTACGGCCTGCTGGTTGCCCGAATCGATCGAAATGCTGACTGCGGTATGTGTACCGAGTGTTTCAAGAGTTGTCCGAGCGATAATGTATCACTCTCCTGGCGCAGAGGTCCATGGAGAGAGAGCTTCAGATCCTATGGCGAAGCGTGGCAGGCCATTGTTTTGCTGGTTCTGGCCATTGCTTACTCTCTTACCGTGCATTCGCCCTGGCCGGTTATGCGCGATATGGTAAACGTGGTTGACAAGACGTCCCTGCCTGAATTCGGACTTTTTTTTGTGATTCTTTGTGCTGTAGCCTTAGGTTTTGTCCCGCTGGTTTTCTGGCTGATGTGTGGATTGGGGCTGTGGCTTTCTGAAGGCACCGCAAAGATAGGCGACAGGGTCGGTGCAACCCGAAATGGGTTTCAAAACAGGCTCTTCAATGCATCGGTTGGGGGGATATTCAAGAAAACTTTACCGGCCCTGTTACCCCTTGGTCTGGCCCTGTGGGCCGTATTCTTTGTTGAAACCATTATGGCAAATATGACCTTTATTCTACTCAGCTTTTCAGATCCATTCGGCTGGGGTTGGGACCTGTTCGGGACGGCAGGGATGCCGTGGATTCAGATCTGGCCAAGTGGAATTCCATGGATACAGGCCGGATCAATTTTAGCCGGTGTGACTCTCAGCTTGAAAAAAGGATATGTACTGTGGGATAATGAAACAAGGGGGAAAAAGAATGTTTTAAAAGGTTTTGCCCCAACGGCTGTCATTTTGTTGATAGTGGCTGGAGGTATGCTTATCTATCTTACCCATTATTAATGGTCAAACCACAAGAGTTGAGAATATCTAAAACATGCGTATTTCAAAATCAACCTTTCTATCTCTATTAGCGTTATTGGCCATCCTTATCGGTATTCCATTGGCACTCATCACCCACGAGGCAGGGCGGACCGGGCAAACCGTAGGGGAATATCTCAAGAGGGCCATATCAAAAACCGGTAAAGAAAGTCCTTTAAAATCCAGAACTGTTAACGTGCCAGGGGAGAAAATTGATTTTCTCGAGCGGATACATGTTGGTGATCCGGTGGGTGACTCCAAGCCCTGGATAACCCATCTGAAAATTGTAGACCTCGACCAGGACGGGTTAAAAGACATTGTGGTGTGCGATGCCAAACGCAACCGGATCTCCTGGATTCAACAGAACCCGAAAGGTACCTATCGTGAAAAGAAAATCGGATCCCAGGTACGTGGACCGGCACATGTCACTCCCTGCGATATTGACAAAGACGGAGATCTGGATCTTCTGGTAGCGAAAATGGGGATGATATTTCCAAATAACGATAAGATTGGTGCTGTTGTAGTCCTCGAGAACAAAGGCGACGGCCAATTTATTAATCATGTCCTGGTTGACAGGATTGCCCGTGTCACCGATGTTGAGCCCGGTGATCTGGATGGTGACGGTGATATCGATCTGGCCGTCGGTCAATTTGGCTATGATGACGGGGAGATCCGCTGGATGGAAAACAAGGGAAACTGGCAGTTTGACAGCCATAATCTGTTGAATCTTTCCGGCACGATCCACACCCCTGTCCGTGACATGGATGGTGACGGCGATCTGGATATTGTAGCCCTGGTTTCTCAGGAGTGGGAAGAGATATATGTTTTTGAAAACGACGGCAAGGGAAAGTTCACAACAAATATGATTTACGGTTCCACAAACGAGGATTTCGGTAGCAGCGGTATCTCGGTGGTGGATCTGGATCTGGATGGGGACCCGGATATCCTTTACACAAACGGCGACGCCTTTGATTATATTCCCCCCGGCCCCCGCCCGTGGCACGGGGTTCAATGGCTCGAAAATAAGGGCGGGCTCAAATTCGAGTACCACAGGATCGGTGATTTTCCAGGGTCCTATTTTGCCAACGCCGTTGATGTGGACAAGGATGGGGATCTGGACGTCGGCGTGGTCAGCGCGTTTAATAAGTGGGATGACTCCGAAGCCCAATCGATGATCTGGTTTGAGAATGACGGTGAAATGGGTTTTAAACCCCGTGATCTGACTTCTGACCCCACCCATCTTCTTGTATTAGATACCGCCGATATGGACGGGGATGGATGGGTTGATTTTGTGACAGGCGGAATGCATGCCTACCCCCCCTTTGACCGGATGAGTCGTGTTCTCCTGTGGCGTAATAATTGGCCGGACCGAAAACCGGGAGCGAAAGCAAACAAGTAGAATGTTTACCTTGAAAATACGTTCTCGTTCCGAGCACCTTCGCTCCCCTGTCATTCCCGCGAACGCGGGAATCCAGGTCTCCGCATAAGGTCTCTGAATCCCGGGTCAAGCCCGGAATGACGGAATTTTTATATTCGGGGTGAGAAAAACCGTGAAATCCGTGCCAAAAAAATCGAAGTTTCAAACGGGACGTTTCCGGCTGCCCCTGGTTCTTGTCGCCCTGGCGATTCTTATCATCGTGGGAACACTCTGGGTCATGGATAGGGCCAGACGTGACACCCTTCTTGATCGTCTGCCAAAAATAAATAACCTCTCCTTCAATACCGAAACGTTAAAAAACAAGGTGGCCCGGGCCGATGACGCTTTAAGGCGGACGTTGGATGGTGGGAACCCTGAGAGGGCCTTTGGACGGAAGGCAGGACAGCTCGGGAAACTCTACCAGGCAAATCATTTCTATGACCAGGCCGTTCCCTGCTATCAATTGGCCATGGAGTTTGACAAAGAAAATCCACGGTGGGCCTATTATCTGGCTTTTGTCAAACAGGAAAAGGGAGAAAACGAATCGGTTCAGGACCTGTTGGAGACTACCATAGCGCTGGCACCCCGCTACGCACCCGCAATACTCAAATTCGCCGACAGCCATTTCAAAACAGGGAAAACTAACGAAGCCAGAATTTACTACAAGCGCCGCCTGGATCTCTTGCCGGGGGACCCCTATGCATTACTCGGTCTGGCACGTATTTCCCTTGATGCATCAGAATGGGAAACGGCCCAGGCATATCTGGAGGAGGCCATCAAAACAAATCCCGGGTTTGGGCCCGCCCACCGGTTGATTGCCTCGGTTCATGACCATTTCGGTCGTCAAGATGAAATGAAGCAGTCCCTCGACCGTGCAGCGCAAAGTACGCGCTTTCGCCCCGCCCCCGACCCCTGGATCGATGACCTCAATGATTTATGCTACGATGTGGAGCAGCTTATGGTCCTCGGGTCCAAAGCCATCATAGAGCTCGATATCGAGAAAGCCTCCGGGTTTCTTGGGCGCGCCAAAGACCTGGACCCGGAAAATCCCCAGGTACACCTGGCCCTGGGCAGGTTGTGTTTCATGGTGGGCCAAAGAAAGGAAGCCCTCGAATTCTTCAAGAAGGCCATTGATCTGGACCCCAGGAGTGATGAGGCCTATTTTCAGCTGGGCGTTATTTTGAGGCGTGAGGGCAAGCTGGAGGAAGCCAAGAAGATGTTTCTCAGGGCATTGGATTTTCATCCGGACAACCCAAACGTACATAACAATCTGGGGGTAACCCTGTTGGAAAAGCAAGAGTTCTGGGAGGCCGCCCGTGCCCTGAACAAGGCACTGGAAATTTACCCGGAACATATCAATGCCCGCTACAACCTCGGTCTGGCATTGTGGAGTTTGGGAAAGACTAAACCTGCGGTTCAAGAGTACCGCAAGATACTGAGTGTAAAGCCGAATTGGGCAACTGCTGCCAATTCCCTAGCCTGGATCCTCGCTACGGATAAAAATAATGAAATCCGAAATGGCATAGAAGCAATACGTTGGGCCCGGATCGCCTGCAAGGGTAAGGGGAGCAAGAATCCGGAATACCTTGATACCCTTGGGGCAGCCTATGCCGAGGCCGGACGTTTCCAAGAAGCAGTCCGGACCGCCCGGGAAAGTCTCACCCTCGCCCGGTCGGCAGGGGATGAGGATCTGGTAGAGGAAGTGGAAAAAAGGCTGCAGTTGTATGAGGCTGAAAAGGCGTTCACTGAATAACCGTGGCTGCTCACGAAGATTTCATTTCACAAAGATCCGGTGGATCGAGCTGGGGTTTATAGATTCAACCCAGGCAGCCCCGCTTAAAAACGCACTTGCCGCACACGAGTATTTTCAAAAGATCATATTCTCTGAAATTGTCTCTTGTATTCTCTTGGTAGAAGCCCCGTTTGTTTCAGAAATACCTTCCGAAAAGCGCCTGTGTCTTCATACCCCACACGGTAGACAATTTCATCAAATGAAAGTTCCTCTGTCTCAAGTATCTTTTTTGCCGCCTCAACCCGCACCCTCTGCAGATAAATCAGGGGTGTGTCACCGGTAGCGGCCTTGAACCGACGCTCGAATGTCCTGCGGCTCATCCCGAATCTGCGTGCCAGTTCCTCGTATGGATAGCTCCGGTCGAAATTTTCCTCCATCAGCTTCTGAACAGACAAGATCTGTTGAGTGTCATTGTGGTCTTTCTGAATTCCCCTACATGTTTTCTATCATAAGTAAAGGTTTCAGTTTTTTGTCCATTTGGGTTTACCATTCTTATATTGCCCTACAAATTGTGAACCGTCAGGATAAGTGTATGTTCCTTGCCCATCGTATTTACCGTCTTTATATTGACCTACATATTTTGAACCATCCGGAAAGGTGGAGGTCCCTTGTCCATCATACTTACCATCCTTATATTCACCTACATATTTATAACCATCAGGACCGGTGTAAGTTCCTTTTCCATTGGGTAAACCATTCTTACATTCCCCTACAAATTTTGAACCATCCGGAAAGGTGTAAGTTCCTTGCCCATCATATTTACCATCCCTATATTGACCTACAAATTTTGAACCATCCGGAAAGATAAATGCCCCTTTGCCATTCTTACAATCTCCTTTGATACATTCTCCAAAAGTGTTTATTGGGAAAGAACAAATCAACAACAGTAAAGAAAGAATCAGGATGTTCTTTTTCATTTTACATCACTCCGTTCTACTATAATGGGGTATGTGGGTATTTCTGATAAAGAGGTAAAATAATTTTGATGTCATTTAACTGATAAACTTTCCATCCTTCCATTCACCTATATATTTTCTACCATTGGAATGTGTGAAAGTCCCTTCTCCATCGAATTGACTATTGTTGAATCGACCCACATATGTTTCACCACCAGGATGACTTCTAATCCCCTGTCCATTGGGTACACCATCCTTGAATTCACCTACATATTGCCCCATATCAGGATATGTTAAAATCCCTTTTCCATTCATTTCACCAGCCTTCCATTCACCTGTATACTTGCCACCATCAGGAAGTGTCAAGAGTCCTAATCCATTGGGTAAATCATATTCCCATTCACCTACATATTTTCTGCCATCAGGAAAGGTATAAACTCCTCTTTTCCTGTAATTCTTTATAACCTTTTTCAGAATACGAAATAGCCAAGGTGATATACCCACAACTAAAAGAATGACAACAATCAAAGTGATCCAAACCATTATATCAGGCATTCTTCACCATCATTTTGTTTGATCTGTCACATAAAGGGTCGCGGCTTGTTATGTGAAAGTTATTTGGACTACCAAAATAATCCCTTTGAAATAGTCAAACATCACCCCTCAAAGGGGTGGCGGTTGACTTTCATAGCTTTCCCCCATATTTCTGATGAATACTATCGAAATATTCTTTTTTCGAAAAGAATGCTTTATTAAGCATATCCATTTCTTCCCGAGTACAGACCTTGGCTGAAAGAGATTTCAACTTTTCTGATTTGTCTAATGATTTGTCTAAGAGTTTACAGGGATACTCATCATAAAAACCACAATTTTCGTGTGCTTTTTCACTGACACATTTATAAAGTTCCGGATATGCGCAGTTGTTTTCAGGAGTACAGCCGTGGCAAGCCATTTCTTTAATATTAAAATCCGGATCTCTTAATCCCAGGCGGACCCATAATTCTTTAACCTTTTCCAGCTCGATCTTCCCACCATGTTGTGTTGCCGTGTAACGAGGGCAGTATGCGCAGTTATCACCGCATATCCCGTTCATGTCCATTTATATTACTCCTGCCAATTTATACAAATTACTGTTTTCTATTCTTAAATATTTTCCCGAGCCAGAACAAAAAGCCCGCACTGTTTAAGAAAAAGCTCGTGGAGCAGTATCCGGGACCGACTGCGTCGCTGGCAGCCTTACGCAAAAACAACATGTCAAAGCCGAGCAGATAACGAATAGCTCGCTTGCTGGAAGGGGACACGATGTTTGCCAGAAATTCCAACTGCCTTTTCAAGGGCATTGATTAGCCGAACAGTAGGAATTTAGGTATTGAGGAGTTACTATTTATTATAAGCAGTTAGACCTAAAGCGATTAC
Source organism: Candidatus Desulfacyla euxinica (assembly GCA_014382715.1). Taxonomy (GTDB): domain Bacteria; phylum Desulfobacterota; class DSM-4660; order Desulfatiglandales; family Desulfatiglandaceae; genus Desulfacyla; species Desulfacyla euxinica. The sequence goes on from JACNJD010000252.1 coordinate 34,015, forward strand.
GCCAAATAACGTGCTTTTCGAGTTTTTACAGTGCCATCATCCTTGATTTATTTGAAAACCTCAAGGGATAATGTACGGAAAAGCGGATGTAAGGATACATACAAGGGTGCGGTCAAGGGAAGCCAACCGAAGGACATTCTTCAGGGCTGATCTAAACCATATGCTATTTGATGGTTTCGCAAAAAGTCTCCAAGGTTGACAAAAACAGGTAATTTCTGATTTCTTATCAATTCATCGGTATTTACATTCGCAAACTTTGTGTGCTAATCTCTCGAGCCTTGTCGAGTGCAAATCCCATCTCATAAATATATTACCCATGTAATAGGATTCAGACTATGAAAAATCTTACAGAATTAACGGCCCGACAGGCAGTATCTCTCTTGAAACGGGGCGAGGTTTCCCCTTTGGAGCTTATTGAAGCCTCTGCAGATCGAATTGCTGAGGTGGAGGCTGAGGTTAACGCAATGCCAACACTCTGTCTTGATCGTGCACGAGATCATGGCCGGCAGCTCATGGCTAACCCCTGTGATGATCCCCCTCCACATTATCTTTACGGGCTGCCGATTGCCATCAAGGATCTAACCGATGTCAGTAGCGTGCGAACCACTTACGGCTCGACAATTTTTTCAGATCATGTCCCCGAAAGATCCGATTATCTGGTTGAAACCCTGGAAGCCAACGGAGCCATCGTGATTGGAAAAACCAACACTCCTGAATTCGGCGCCGGAGCGAACACTTTTAATAATGTTTTTGGTAAAACATTGAATCCCTGGAATTTGAAAATGACATGCGGCGGATCTTCGGGAGGATCTGCTGCTGCCCTGGCAACCGGGGAGGTATGGCTTGCAGCTGGTAGTGATCTTGGAGGAAGTCTGCGTACCCCTGCAAGCTTCTGTTCCATTGTGGGATTCAGACCCAGCCCGGGACGTATATCTACGGGTCCCAATCAAACACTTTTTGGCTCCCTGAGTGTGCAGGGGCCAATGGCCCGCAATGTCCCTGATACCGCGTTGATGCTGGACGCTCAAATCGGTTATCATCCTGGAGATCCGATTTCACTGCCGCGTCCGAGAAGCTCCTATCTTGAAGCTGTGGAGCAACCGGAAAAACCTGAACGAATAGGTTTCAGCCTCGATTTGGGTATACCGCCTGTTGATAATGAGGTGAAGGAAATCTGTCTCAGAACCGTTAAGTCCTGGGAAAATATGGGGGTCCGGGTTGAGGAGGCGTGCCCGGATTTTTCCCGTGCCGAAGAGATATTTCAGACATTGAGAGCGCTGATGTTTTTGAAGTTTTTACCTCTGCTGGATAAACATCGTGACCAGCTCAAACCGGATATCATCTGGAACATTGAAAAAGGAACAGGCCTCACAGGTAGTGATATTAGCAGGGCAGAACAAATGAGAGCGGATCTGTATTATTCTGTACTGGAATTTTTTCAGGAATATGATCTCCTTGTATGTCCTGCTGCGGTTGCCCCGCCCTTTGATGTAAATATCCAATATCTTGAGGAGTTAGATGGAATTAAATTCGACACTTATATAAGCTGGCTCGTGCCCACGTTTGCGGTAACGCTCACCGCGTGCCCCTCCATATCATTACCGTGCGGGTTTACCGGTTCAGGTCTCCCCGTTGGAATACAGATTGTTGGTCCCCCAAGGAGAGAAGACAGGGTATTGAGTGCGGCCGCCATCTTTGAAGAGGAAAATGCGCTCCCTGTGCAGACGCCCATTGACCCCCGATAAGAACCATTCAACGTGCAAAGGAGAAATTACGATGAATCGACCTGAGCTGCTTGAACTCCTCTTGGACAGTCTGAAACATCATTTTATATTTGTGGATACGGATCATGTCATACAATACCCGTACAAAATATTTATAAAATAGAGTATGGTAAAAAAATCGAACCTGTGACCTTTGAACCCCTGAACAGATACCCTTGTCCATAGATTGGAGGTTCCATCATGAATTCTTCATATGATCCTTCGAAGGATAAATCTCTTGTATCCGCGGCGCTGGAGATAACCGTCCACGTTGGCTTTGTGGTGCTGCTTCTTTTCTGGTGCTTCCGGATTGCCCAGCCGTTCATCCAGATTTTCGTATGGGGCATTATCATTGCCATTGCTGTTTTTCCAGTGTACAGCCGGCTTTGCTCCGCTCTGGGCGGACGTAACAAGCTGGCCTCAATTCTGGTTACGTTTCTTCTTCTGATTGTCCTGATCGTTCCCAGCCTGATGTTTGCCGGGTCTCTTGTGGACACCGCACAGAAGTTATCTGCTAGTTTCCTTAAAGGATCTCTGAGTATCCCTCCACCACAGACAGCGATCAAATCCTGGCCGGTTGTTGGCGAAACACTGTACGATTTCTGGCACCTCTCCTCAGAGAATCTTACATCTGCCGTGAGCAAGATCGCCCCCCACCTCAAGGTCTTTGGTCTGTGGCTGCTGAACAGGGCTGCCGGCGCAGGATTCGGAATCGTGAGTTTCGTGATTTCCATCCTTATCGCCGGTGTTATGCTCGCCAATGAAGAGCGGGGCGTATGGGTAGCCCGGGCAATTGCTGTTCGCCTTGCAGGCGAACGGGGAATAGAATTTGTGCAGCTCTCGGGGGCAACCGTGCGAAGTGTTGCCCGGGGCATCCTGGGCGTGGCCGTTATACAGTCCATCCTGGCAGGGCTCGGCTGTCTCGTGGCAGGCGTGCCCGGAGCGGGTCTTTGGGCATTGCTTGTCCTGATTCTTGCTGTGGTTCAACTCCCCACCATTCTGATTTTGGGGCCGATCATTATCTACGTTTTTTATACGGCCAGTACGTTTCCGGCCATATTGTTCGCGATCTGGAGCATTCTTGTGGGCGGATGTGACTCCTTTCTGAAACCTCTTTTAATGGGTCGCGGTGTTGATGTACCCATGCTTGTGGTTTTCATCGGCGCCATCGGAGGATTCATACTCAATGGTATTATCGGCCTCTTCATCGGTGCGATTATTCTCTCTCTTGGCTTCAAGCTCTTCCAGGTATGGCTCAATGAAGATATGAAGCAGGAAGAAGCGCCCGACAACTCACCGTCTGCTCCGGTTTCCGAACAGGACTGATCCTCTGAGATGAGATTGCTGAGGAGTCATAGCTCTGCAATACTTACATCATTGTTCAAGTGAGATCAAATATCTCTTGCGGTCCAACCCGCTTGCGAATCCGACGAGACCCCCGTCGCTGCCGATGACACGGTGTCAAGGCACAATGATGGATAGCTTGTTCTTGCCGTTGGCATTGCCAACCGCCCGACAGGCGGCGGGATTTCCAATGGCACTGGCCAGCTCCTTGTAGGACCACGTAGACCCATATGGGATGGTGATCAAGGTCTTCCAGACGCGTATTTGAAAATCGGTGCCATCAAACGAGAGCGGCAGTGAAAATTCCCGGCGTTTTCCCGAAAAATAAGCCTTTAATTGCCTGCAGGTCTCTTGGAGCAGTGGATCCTGGCTGGTCTGCTGCCAACTTTCGTCCCTGGGCAACGGTTTGGAACTGTTGAGAAAATGCACCCGGTTTATGCCGTTGTCATCGCGTGAGAAAAGGATCGGACCAAGTTTCGAATTCATGGTATCGTAGCGCATGTGAATTCTCCTATTTACGTCCCATCATCCACAAAAGCATGGCCGCATAAGCCCGCCGCGGGCGCCAACGCTCGGCCATTATGCGAATGTGTGCGGGTTTCAATCGTTGACCATCGGCGGACAGGGCTTTGACAATTCCTAAATCACCCGCCGGAAATGCATCCTGGTAACCCAGACCGCGCATGGCAATAGTTTGGGCGGTCCAATCACCGATTCCCCGGAAGGCCGTACAGCGTTTGATGAAGGTGTCAAGATCGGTGGTCGTTTCCAGATCAAGGGTGCCGTTGACCACGGCTTGGGCAAGGGCCGCTATGGCTGCTTCCTTGTTGCGCGTCAGGCCGCAGGGTCGCATATTGGCCCCTTGAAGGCAGGCCGGGCCGGGAAATACCTTTTCAATTCCTTTCGGTGCAGGGAGCGAAAGGTCTTTTGAGAACGCTTCAGAAATTCTGCCCATTACCTTGGTGACAACACTTATTGACACCACCTGGCCAACAATGGCGCGCACTGCGAATTCAAAGGCATCCCAACCTACCGGAACCCGAACACCGGGGTAGCGCAACCAGACGGGGCGTAACACGGGGTCTTCACGAAAAAAAGATCCCAGTGCCATCGGGTCTGCATCAAGATCGAGCATTCGCCTGACCCGCCAAACCACCTGCATCAGGCACGATAAGCCTGATGCGTGAACTTCGAGCAGTACGGCATTAAGACTCGGCACATCTTGAACGGACAACCAACCCGGGTGACCGTTCAGGGAAAAGCTTCTTTCATAAACTTCATCTTCCACCTTTTCTATGCCGGCAATGGCACGCGCACGGAAATAGTCCAGCATGGTGCGCCAATCTAACGGTGGGCGGTATGCCAGCATCAAAGCACAAGATTTCAAACCTGGTTGCCTATGAACGGGCAAAGGTTTTCTGAACGTTAACGGGTCACGATGATAAAGATTGACTAATGCATCTAACATTCCTTGGGTGCTGTCAAATCCGGCGGCACGGGTGACATCTTTTATCGACAAAGCGGTGTCGGTGAGCAGCATTTTGGCGAAACCCATTCGAAATGTTTTCCAATAATTCCGCAATGTCGTTCCAACAGCGGCCTGAAAAACGGCGGGAATGTTACCCGCAGGCCCTTTGATTTTGGCTGCCCGGGTAATAAAAGCGGCATCGGGTGGTATTCCCTGGTGGATTTGTTCAAGGGCATGGCGAACCTCCCAGGTATTGGCATTTCGAATAAGGTCACCTGGGGCTACTTCCGGTCGACAGCGAAGACAAGGCCTGAATCCCGCCGTTTCAGCCTGCGCCCTATTTTGGAAGTAGATATTGTTGGGCTCCAGCGAAGGTTTCCCCGGGCAGGTTGGACGACAATAAATTTTAGTGGTTGACGACCCTGAGAAAATAAGCCCGTCATATCGCACATCCCTCGTAACTCTTGCCGTGCGGCAAACATTATATGTGAAGGTTTTATTTTTTGTAGTTTTGGTGATCATAGCAAATAAGGGAAGCACCTTTTATTTCCATAAATTTTGCATGCTCTTCACTCCAGTAATGCTGTCATTCTGGGCACTTCATGTTGACGTCCTCCAGATTCAAAGTGAGGTCAATTTTGAAAAGAAAGGATAGGATTATAGTTTTTGATGCGGTGGAGTATATGCGAAGCGTGGTTTTCTGTCAATGTGGGCGGTGGCCCACCAGGGCCACGTCGTTCAAACTGATAACGTGCTGATGTAACGAACATTATTTCCATATGTGATTTTCTATATATCTTCCTTGACCTTGCGAAAATCATCTCATTTCTGGATGGACGCTATTTGGATTCTTAAATCTCGCCGTGGATCAGACGACGGCATTTCTCCTTGGCATTATTGAACGTTAGTTGATAGGATAAACTCTATAGTTGAATAAATAACATGGGAACATGGGCGCAAAAAGTCCCCAAGTCCGTCACCCGCGCCCCGCATCAAGTGCGGGATAAACTGCATCGGGGGTCCATAAACACCTAATTTTCCTGGATTCCCGCGTTCGCGGGAATGACGAAAACGGAAGATTTTTGACTTTTTACGAGTTCATCAATAATGGAGAAATGGAAAATGAAAAACCGAAACAATCCAGATGCCGTGGATTCGCCAAACGTCATTCAGTGGGATGGGGATAATCGGCCTGTGTCACCTGATTTTCCTGTCATCCCGTTTATCGAAGGGGATGGTATCGGCCCAGATATCTGGGCAGCCAGCAAATCCGTTCTGGATGCAGCGGTAGAAAGAGCCTATGCCGGAAAAAAGAGGATATCCTGGCTGGAAATTCTGGCAGGGGAAAAGGCTCAGGCCCACTATGGCCCGGCGAACCCCCTTCCGAAAGAGACACTCACGGCCATATCCCGTTACGGTGTGGCCATCAAAGGTCCCCTCACCACCCCCGTCGGGGGGGGATTTCGTTCCCTTAATGTGGCTCTTCGGCAGACCCTTGATCTATATGCCTGTGTACGTCCGGTCTGCTATCTTGAAGGCGTCCCAGCACCGGTGATCCATCCCGAGCGGGTGGACGTGGTGATCTTCAGAGAAAACACGGAAGACGTGTATGCAGGACTGGAGTGGCCCGCCGGTTCTGCCGAGGCCCGTGAGCTGTTAACATTCGTCAATGCCAAATCCGAGGCCGCGGGAGGCACGACCGTTTCCCTGGAGAGCGCCGTGGGCATCAAGCCCATGAGCAGGGAAAACACGGATCGCCTGGTTTCCATGGCTATTCGATATGCCCTGGAACATAACAGGAAGAGCGTGACCCTGGTGCACAAGGGAAATATCATGAAATACACGGAAGGCGCTTTTCGGGACTGGGGATATGGGGTTGCACGTGAGAAATATGGGGATGTCACTCTGACGGAAGCGGAGCTGTATGACAAATTACATGGCGAACACCCTGCCGGCCGGATTGTGATCAAGGACCGTATCGCCGATGCCATGTTTCAGCAGCTTCTCCTTCGCCCGGAAGAGTATGACGTCATCGCCACCCCCAACCTTAACGGGGATTATCTTTCTGATGCCGCGGCCGCCCAGATAGGCGGGCTTGGGATGGCCCCCGGTGCCAACATCGGGGATTGCTGCGCTCTGTTCGAAGCCACTCATGGCACAGCCCCTAAATATGCGGGTCAGGACAAGGTCAACCCCGGCTCCCTGATTCTGTCAGGTGTTGAAATGTTCCGGTTTCTTCGTTGGGATGAAGCGGCAAAACGGGTGGTTTCGGCGCTTAAAAAGACCATTTCACAAGGGATTGTCACCTATGACCTGGCCAGGCAGATGAAGGGGGCAAAGGAGGTCAGATGTTCCGAATTCGGTGCGGCTCTTGTGGGAAATATGGAATAAAAATCATATCCTTTCTTTCATTGGCACATAGTCCCTTTTTCGAGATCCGGTGTAGATCTGTCTGGGACGGTGGATTTTCCATTTGGGGTCGTCTGCGCTCTCCTTCCACTGTGCAATCCAGCCGGGCAGACGCCCAATTGCAAACATAACCGGGAACATGTTGAGGGGGATGCCGATGGCCCGCAGGACAATGCCGGCGTAAAAATCCACGTTGGGATAGAGATTGTGGTCAATGAAATAGCTATCCTTCAGCGCCACTTCCTCCAGCTTTTTTGCAATGGGCAGGAGGGGGTCTTCCCGGTTAAGCTTTTTGAGAACCTTGTTGCACACCTTTTCGATGATGCGGGCCCTGGGGTCAAAGGTCTTGTACACCCGGTGGCCGAAACCCATCAAACGAAAAGGATCGTTTCGGTCCTTGGCCCGGGCGATAAAGGGGGCCGGATCGCCGCCGGTATCGTATATTTGCTGAAGCATTTCAATGACCGCCTGATTGGCCCCTCCGTGAAGTGGGCCCCAGAGGGCCGATATGCCGGCGGAAATAGCGGCATAAAGGTTTACCCGGGCGCTCCCCACAGACCTGACCGAAGACGTGGAACAGTTCTGCTCATGGTCCGCGTGCAGAATCCAGAAGACATTCAGGGCATTCACCAGATCTTCATCAACGATATATGGGCGGACCGGCGAGTCAAACATCATGTTCAGGAAATTGGCGCAATAAGAGAGGTCGTGCCGTGGATACACCACCTTGTGGCCCAGGGAAATCTTGTAACTCATGGCCGCTAAGGTTCTCACTTTGGAGAGAAGCCTGGCAAAGGTGATACTGATCTCTTCTCCTTCGCTCCGTTCGGGAATGCTGGGATAAAAAGCCCTCAGGGCGTTGATCATGGAGGACAGCATGCCCATGGGATGGGCCCCTCGTGGATAGCTTTCAAAGAATTCCCGCATATCCTCGTGAACCAGGCTGTGGTCGTTCAGCCGAACGGAAAAGCGCTGAAGTTCTTCGCTGGTGGGCAGATCCCCTTTGATCAGGAGATAGGAGGTTTCCCTGAAAGATGAATGTTCGGCCAACTGTTCCACTGGAATTCCCCGGTAGCGCAGGATTCCCTTTTCGCCGTCCATGAAGGTGATGCCGCTCTGGCATGTGCCGGTATTGCCGCAGCCCGGATCAAGGGTAATCAGCCCGGTTTCAGCGCGCAATTTGGAGATGTCGAGCCCCCTTTCGCCTTCACTGCCGGTTACAAGGGGGATTTCATATGTTTTGCCGTCAACGATCAGTTGTGCAGTGTCGTCCATATTTTTTTACACCTCTTTAAAAGCCGGATGTTTTCGGGTCCCAGCTTTTCTCATCAGGTTTTGTTATTGGATCGCTAATATTCAATAAGCGAATTGCGGCCTATTTTCCCCGGAGAAGCAAAACCGGTCATGGACATGAGCCGTTTCATCTCTTGTGTCATCTGTTGGATAACCTCCTTGACGCCTTCGCTGCCATCGGCTGCCAGTCCGTGAAGGATCGGTCTTCCCAGGCCTACCAATGTGGCCCCGAATGCCAGACCTTTAAAAGCATCACTCCCGCGCCGGAATCCCCCGTCCACTAATATTACGGTTTCGCCCTTTGCAACCGAGACAATTTCATCCATGACCTGGAAGGGATGGGGAAGATAATCCAGGGTATGTGCCCCATGATTGGACACGAAGATGGCATCAGCACCCGCTTCAATGGATTTTTCAGCGTCCTCTTTGCCCAGTACACCTTTGAATATCAACGGGACGGACACATTCTTTCTAATCTCCTTGAGCTCTTCGAGAGAGAGCGGTGAGCAGTCAAAGGCCATCTGTTTATCATGTACTTTGGTCCCCTGTCCGGAATCGATTTCAATGCCGAGCCAGTTGACACCTGCGGCCTGGATTTCATCGATAGCTTTGAACATCATCGGGCGGTCTTTGAATGGCTTTACATTTGCGGCTAAAGCTACCCCTGTTTCTGCAATAGCCTTCAGATCCTGGGGTATGGGGGTGCCGGTCCACATGAGGCTCCCCGCCGCTTTCAGACCATCTGCCACTTGCATGAGACCGTCATCAACTATCGCGGGGATAGGCATGGTCATGGAAGACATGATAATTGGTGTACTCAAGTTAACGCCTAAAACAGAGCAATCCGTTTCCACTTCGACCCCGTCAATACAACGCTGTCTGATGGTGTATCGATCAAGGACATTGCGGTTGTTTGAGAGGACAAATTCCGTCTCCACCCCATCCAGCAACCACCCAATGTCACGGCTTCTTATTTCAGCTTCTCCTTTTTGGTAAATTTCCGTCAATTCCATTTTTTCTATCCTCCTGTTAATGGTTATTGTTATCTTCGACAAACTCGCAAAAAGTCACTGGCTCGTTTTCGTCATTCCCGCGAACGCGGGAATCCATGGAATCATCTCGCGGCGGCAGGACTGGACTCCCGCGTTCGCGGGAGTGACGGCCTTTGAACTTTTTTACAGGCGTATCAATTTTGTCCTTGTCCCTAACCCTGAATCCCGCTTTCAGCGGGAAACATGTGAACGCTTACCTATTTCTCAAACATTTTTTTATAGTCGTCGTAACCCTCCTTTTCCAGGTCTTCCCTCTGAATAAAACGAAGGGAGGCAGAGTTAATACAGTAACGTAATCCTGATGGTTCAGGCCCGTCAGGAAACAGATGCCCGAGATGAGAATCGGCATGTCTGCTTCTCACCTCTGTCCTTTTCATAAAAAGAGTTCTATCTTCAATCTCAACAATATTTTCCGGTTCAAGGGGTTTTGAAAAGCTTGGCCATCCTGTTTTGGAATCATACTTGTCAGTAGAGATAAAAAGAGGTTCCCCGGAAGCTATATCAACATAGATCCCCTCCTTTTTGTTATTCCAGTATTCATTGGCAAATGGCCTTTCCGTGGCGTTTTCCCGGGTTACCTTGTATTGCAACGGTGTCAATCTCTTCTTTAACTCCTCTTCAGACAGTTTCTTGTATTTGCTGCTATGGTTCCTGGATACTTCAACTGGAGTTTTATCCTTCCATACATTTTTCAAGTATTGATCGCGACCGGAACCGCGTTTGTACTGTTTATACCCCATGGGATTTTTCCGGTGGTAATCCTGATGATAACCTTCTGCCTGATAAAATTTGGAGGCCCTGATAATTTCTGTAACAATCGGCTTATCATATATCCCGGAGTTATCAAGATCTGCCCTGGATTTCTCTGCTAAAGTCTTTTGCTCTTCATTATAATAAAAAATTGCCGTTCTGTACTGTGGGCCCCTGTCCGCAAATTGCCCACCTGGATCAGTCGGATCAATCTGCCTCCAGAACAGATCGAGAATCTCTGAATAAGTTGCCCTGGAAGGGTCAAAGATCACCTGGACGGCCTCCACATGACCGGTCTTTCCACTTGAGACCTCCTCATATGTAGGGTCTTTTTCATGACCGCCTGTATAACCTGATACAACGTCCAAAACCCCTTTTAGTTGCTCAAAAGGATGCTCCATACACCAGAAACAACCTCCGGCAAAAGTCGCCTTGCCAAGTTTAGTTTGAGCTTCTGAATGGCTATGCATCAGTACCAGGGCGGGTAGTAAAAAGAAAATTTTACTGCTTATGCCAAACATATTGAATCCCTAATCCCCAACCCGAACTCAGGTCTTTATTGCTCCACCTCATGTAAACCCTGTTCCTGCCGTACAGGTATAGCAGTGGTCTGCCACAGAAATTGGGCTTCCAGGGTCCGGGGGTCCTGTCATTTCAGTAATATGGACTTTCCCCCCTCCCATATAAAGACCTTTTGCTAAATTGAAATCGCAATCATAAAGATATCCGTTCCAGGAGACTGAAACCATTGTCCGGCACATGACCCTCTCGACCGCACATGGATTAAAACCCGAAGAGAGTTGTTCGATATATCTGTCCAGGTTTCCTGATTCCAAAAGCCAATCGCGAAATCTTCCCAAAGGAACGTTTGCGAAAGTAAAAAGGTTGTTAAATACGACCCCCCATTTTTTTAACAAAACCTCACGGAATCTCTTTTCGGTTTCAGACTGTGATGATGGGAGAAATGCGCCGGTCGGGTTCGAGACCAGATTGAGTTCCAGCCCGGATCTGTCCGATCCATACCCAAGTGAGTTAAGTTTTTTCAGGGCGGTGATACTCGTGTTGAAGATCCCCCGACCACGCTGCGATTCTGTCTGGGCCTCGTTCAGGGAAGGGAAAGAGGCCACAATTGCCACACCATATTCTTTGAAGAGTTCAGACAGATGGTTTTGTTTGCCGTCATAGAGGGCGGAGAGGTTTGATCGGATTATGATTCTCGGTGCCAGTGGGGAGAGTCTTTCAATTAGATCAGGAAGGTTAATATTCAGTTCAGGAGCTCCGCCAGTTATGTCTATGACCTCAAAAGAACACCTCTTTGCATAATCTACGATCTGGGCTGCGGTTTCGGAATTCATATTCTCCTTGCGTCCGGGTCCGGTGTTCAGATGACAGTGCCGGCATGTCTGGTTGCATAATAATCCCATATTAATCTGCAAGGTGGTGGTTTGATCACGTTCCAGCTTAAGACCGTGCGTGGCTAAGGTCTGGTGAAAAGGCTCAATTGCCATGGCCCTTTTCTCACAACCCCTGTCTATGATTTTTGATGATTTCGCGGGAGCCATTGTTAACTCATTTTTTGTATTTACATGGAAAGCTTTTCTGCAATGTTTCGCATCTGAATACCATGGACAAGTGATGCGCCACCTCTGATAGCCGTTACCACATGAATCGCCTCGGTCATCTCGGCCACATTAGATCCCTTTTCCAGACAGGATTGTGTAAAGGCATCAATGCAGTAAGGACACTGGATGGTGTGGGCCACGGCAAGGGCAATGAGAGATTTCTCCCTTTCCGTCAGTTCTCCTTCAGAAAATACGGCCCCGTAATAATCAAAAAACTTGTCAGCTAAATCGGATGCTTCCTTCCCGATCTCTTCAAATTTTGGAAGGTCTTCAGGTTTGTAATAAGTCTCCATTGGAAAATTCTCCCTTCTCATTATTTGTCAGCTCCTTAAAAGCCTCCGGGCCCCAGCTGCCTGACTCATAGGGAAAAAGCAATTTTGAGCGATCGTCGCATGTTTCACATCCCTTCAAAATGGGGGTCAGAAAGGCCCAGCAAAGCTCTACACCGTCCTGCCGCCAAAAGAGCATGTGATCCCCCAACATCACATCTAAAAGTACTTTTTCATAGGCGTCCAGCACGGGACCGATATAGTTCTGGTTATAATTAAAATCCATTGTCACCGACCTTAAACAGACCCTGGCGCCAGGATTCTTTGTCTGAAATGTCAACGATATTTTTTCATCCGGATAAATGCTCAGAATTAGTCGATTGGCAGTGATGTGTTCACCTAAAGTCTTGCGAAACATAGAATGAGGGACCTCTTTAAACTGGATAACTATTTCGGTGCGTTTCCTGGCCAGTCTCTTCCCCGATGTGAGCAAAAAGGGCACACCCTGCCAGCGCCAGTTGTCTAAGAAAATTTTCATCATGGCAAATGTGGGAGTCAAAGATTCCGGGTTGATGTCAGCTTCATCGCGATAGGCCGGGACCCTCTTACCATCAATGATGCCGGCGGCGTATTGTCCAAGGATCAGGTAGTCTTGTAGATCAGCGGTGGGAAAAGGCCTCATAGTCCTGTACACCTTAACTTTCTCGTCACGAACCCGATCGGCCTGGAACAGAGAAGGGGGATCCATGGCCGTCAGGGCAAGGATCTGCATCATATGGTTCTGGAACATATCTCTCAAAACACCTGCCTGTTCGTAGTATCCCGCCCTGTGCTCTACACCGAGGGTTTCAGCGGCAGTGATACTCACATGGTCAATGTATCTTCTGTTCC
>JACNJD010000307.1 GCA_014382715.1 Candidatus Desulfacyla euxinica
GCTCTCTCGCATTAAGGATCAGGATATTGCCGGGAGGAGGTTCTTCCAATGTCTTTAGAAAGGAATTTGCTGCTTCACCTGTCATCGCCTCGGCCTGCTGAACCACGCACACCCTGTGTCTGGCAGACAACGGGGCAAAGCTCAGACTCCGGTTTAAATCTCGAATCTGCTCGATTTTTATGTTTTGCCCATCCGGTTCGATGTGTATGAAATCCGGAAAATTTCCTCCCAATAACTGACGACATGAAGGACATTGGCCACAACCATCAAAATCTGCTGGCTCATGGCAATTCAAGGCCATTGTCAAGGCCTTAGCCATACTCGTCTTCCCTATCCCCGGAATCCCTGTAAAAAGATAGGCATGGGGGATCCTCTCCTCAGACATTACACGTTTTAAAAACCGCTTGGCCTTTTCCTGGCCTATTATTTCTGAAAAAAGCATAGATTTATATAAGTGCCTAAAGTTTGAAGTGACTAAAGTGAGCTAAAGTGACTAAAGTGATCTAAAGTTTTCGATCAAGACCTTGGTTGAGAGAATTGTTACTGTGCTTCTCGGCAGACAGGACGGTCGAACTCCTTGACTACATATTCCCAGAGTCCTTTGGTCTGATCTTTCGCATTGGTCTTATTAAAAACATCCTTTATAAGAAGTCACGAAGTTCCTTAACTTTAGGCACTTCAAACTTTAGTCACTTTAGTCACTTCTTTTACTCAAACTGGGTCGAATATGCTCAAATATTCTCTCTTCTAACTCATCCTCCCCAAGGGTGCCGTCCACCACCATAAATCGTGCAGGTTCATTTTTTGCGATAGAGAGATACCCTTCCCGCACAGCCGTGTGGAAGTTCATCTCTTCCCTTTCAAACCGGTCCTGACCCTCCTGCTCCATGATTTCGTTTCGTTTCAGCGCCCGTTCCAGCCCTACCTCTACGGGGCAATCGATCAGGAAGGTGATGTCAGGCCTGATGCCAAGGGAGGCCTTTTCATTCAGCAATCTGATAAGCTCATTATCCTGCCCCCGGGCATAACCCTGGTATGCAGTGGTCGCGTCAAAAAAACGGTCACACACAACCCATTTTTTTTTGACAAGGGCCGGTTTGATCACCATTTCCATGTGCAACGCCCTGTCCGCCTCATAGAGAAAGAGTTCCGATAAAGGCGACAGGTCCTTATTTTTAGAGTCCAGAAGGATACGCCGAATCTCTTTCCCTATGGGAGTCCCCCCCGGCTCCAAGGTAAGGATTGATGAAACTCCTGCTCCCTCAAGTCTATCCACAAGCCGTCTGGCCTGGGTAGACTTTCCGCACCCCTCTATCCCTTCAAGCGTTATAAACAATCGTTTTCCTCTACTGCCAACAATCCACCGAGACCTTTGAAAAATGTTCAATTTCGTTCAAGATCAAGGCGTATGAGGATTTTAACCGCAGGAATATATTGAATATTTCGAGGATTAAAATCCGAATGCAACACAGAGATTGGGCGAAAGGGGGCGTTTTTCAAAGGTCTCGCACCATCGGCCCTCACATGGTCTTGCATACCTGCTCTATTGCTGCAGCCAGGGCCTCATCCTCTTTCCGGATATCCTCCAATGTCTTTGGCTTGACCTCGGGGGGTCTCTCTTCCAGGCCATACTTCCATTTGAGAAACTGCTCTCCCGTTGTTGGATAGAGGGCATAGATGAGCAGATCATAATCGTCTTTGGCCAGGTCTCCTATCTTCTTTCTGTCTTCTTCGAGTTCAGGCTCTAAATAATCGGCAGCGCGGCCCGTTACCGGTGTTTCACCGCGCTTATATCCTTTCAGCACCTTTTTCCGGACCTCCGGGTCTACCGGTAAAGGTGTCTTGCCGTATAGACCAAAGGCCAGGTCTTTGACCTCGTTTGTAACCATCTTGTATCTGCCAAACAGGACATTGAGCGCGGCCTGAACCCCTATGATCTGACTGGTGGGCGTAACGAGAGGGGGCATGCCCAATTCCTTCCTCGTCACCGCTACGTCTTTATAAACTTCCGCCAACCTGTCTAAGGCTTTTGCCTCGGTAAGCTGACTCACCAGATTGGAGATCATACCGCCGGGCACCTGATGGGCCAGGACCCCTGTATCTATCACCGACATCTTATTCTTTGCCAGATAGTCCCGGTACTTGGGGGCAATGGTCTCTATATAATCCCCTAATTCCAACAGGAGGCTCAGGTCAAATCCCGGATCCCTAACGGTCCCATAAAGCGTTGCAACTATGGGCTCAATAGCCGGCTGTGAGGTTCTCAGCGCAAAAGGAGCCAGACAGGTATCCACGATATCTACCCCCGCCTTTATAGCCTCTAAATAGATCATGGAGGCCATACCGCTTGTATAGTGGGTATGGAGGTGAATCGGGATGGTGATTTCCTTTTTGAGGGCCGTAATGATCTTGGCAATATCAAAGGGAGACATGATACCTGCCATGTCCTTCAGACAGAGGGTGTCGGCCCCCATCTCCTGGATCTCTTTCCCCTTGCCGATATAATATTCCAGGTTAAACACGTCACCGCCCATACGTCTTTCCGTCAAAGTGTAGCAGATGGTTCCCTGAAAATGCTTGCCGTTGGCCTTGATCCGCTCCACAACAGTTTGAAAATTGCGGAAATCATTGAGAGCATCAAAGACCCGAAAGATATCCATACCGGCCTCACACGACTTATCCACGAATAACCTGGCCACATCGTCCGCATAGTTCCGATACCCTACAACATTCTGCCCCCTCAGGAGCATTGAAAAAGGTGTGTTCTTTATATACTTTTTCAAGGTCCTTATTCGTTCAAAAGGATCTTCTCCCAAAAAACGGTGCATGGTATCAAAGGTTGCCCCTCCCCATACCTCCATGGCCCAGAACCCCACGCTGTCCATCTTTTCCGCGATAGGGATCATGTCCTCGGTCCTCATCCTTGTAGCCAATAATGACTGATGTCCGTCCCTGAACGTATTGTCCTGAATTTTGAGAGGGTTTTTGGGCCCCTCTTCCAAAAAAGTGTTCATGTTGAACCTCCGTATATTTATGGTAAATGATTATGTAAGGGGCGCTTGAATGGCGCTCTCCTTAGTTTATGTTGTGCCAGATCATGATTGCAATGAAATATAGAGCAACTATAAGCGAACGGTCAAGGGAATTCATCCCGGACCATCGATAAGCGCTGGAAGCAGTGATATGGAGTAGAGCGGCAGGTTGAGGATTTCGCTGAAGAGCCGTTTTTCCTGGGCCAACAATTTAAAAGGCGATCCGGTCGTTTATCTGATATTCCGCCTATTATCGGACGTAAAAAGCGATACTTATCACGGAAAACTTCTTCATGCCCGGATTCCTTTGCATTATGAGGTTAGGGTTTACTTTGACACACAAGAGCAATTTTTGTATATTAATTTCTCCAGAAAGCAAGGTCTTGTCAAAAAAAAGAGGTCCCATTGAAATTTAAGAACGTAATTCAGCTCTTGATCGATTTTTTCAATACCCATCAAATGGATCATGCTCTTATCGGCGGCTTTGCGCTGAAGGTATACGGGTATCTGAGAGCCACACAGGATGTGGATTTTGTCGTCAGGCAGGAGGATCAAGCGAAAATCATTGAATTCCTGGGGTCTCTTGGCTTTGAGACGCTTTATCGGTCGACGGGATACTCCAACCACCGGCATGCGTTGTCAGGACTTGGCCAAATCGATTTTGTTTATATCAAAGGCGAAACCGCAACCACCATTTTCTCGAACGTAAAAAGGTTTTCCGTTTTAAGAAATGTAGATTTACCCGTAGTCAGCCCCATACACCTCGTGGCGCTGAAAATCTTTACCATAAAAAACGATCCCAGCAGAAGATTGCGGGAAATGGCCGATATTGAACATCTGATGACCCTACCAGAAATCAAAACAGAAGAGGTCAAAGCCTATTTTGAGAAACATGGCCTGTTGAAGGATTTCTATGAAATCATCAAAGGGAAAGGAAACCATGGAACTGATTGAACTTGAAACGGATTTCCCAAAGGATCGCAGGAAGGCTGCGCTTATGGTAAAAACAGCCTCTCTTGAGAAACCTTTAGATCTGGAGCCCTATTTTGATTTCCTGGATGAAATCGAGGCATTTGACAGTCCGAAAAAAAAACCGATTGATTACCCTGCCGAGTTTGAACTTTAAGAAAACCTTGCACTACCCTGAGCTCTCTCTAACGCGTATCAATTTTTCTGAGAGGGCCTTTTCCTCGTCAACCATTTCTTTCACGTCACTCAAATAGGTATTCCAGTCAAAGGGCTCGCCCCACTGGTAGGTCAGGTCCACCAGGGTACCGGGGGTTTTGGCGCTAAGCAATACTTCGAGAGTATCTCTCAGGATCTGTGTTTGCAGTTGGATATCCCCGGGTTTTCCGCACTGGCGCCCCAGAGGAAAGTCAACAAAAACACCTCGAGGGGCGTTGACCAGTTTCATCATGTCCCGACATGATCCCAGGTAGACGGTAGGCAGTCCTGCATCCTCAATACCACGGGCGATCAGTCCAACGGACTGATGGTCCAGGGGTCAGGCCGCCACAAGCAAAACCGCATCCGTGTCCTGTGCTTTCAGGATTTCCACCATCCTGGGAACTGTTTCAGTCGTTAATGCTGTGCGTTTATAGAGTCTGCCCATACCGAGGGTAAGGGTCGTGGGAGCAAACTCCCCGATGTGACCTTCGTCCTCAAGATCTTGGAGACGCTCAAGGGGAAAAATACAGTTAAGGTCTTTTACCGCGTCCCGGTGGTCAAAATAGTTGTGGTTCAGACGGAGCCTGTCAAAAGGAGTGTCCTTGGGGATTTCCCGGAAACTGAGATCGTTGGCCGCCCAGGGATCAAAGGGTTTCTGGTCCTCTTGAAAGACGCCGCTGGAACTGACAAGGGAGAGACAGGTCTTTTTTAATGGTTTCTCAAAGGGGGTCCATGGGCTTGTATCAAACTGCGACCACTTATAGACCGGGAACCCCTGGCTTTGATACATCTCATTAAGACAGGTTACATAATCAATTCTTGCCATCATACACCTCAAATGACACTAGGAGCTTGTCCGAGAATGAGAGATTTTTTGCAAGGTCAAGGAAGGCGAAGATTTTAACCGCAAGAATACATTGAAGTATTTTGAGGATTCAAATCTGAGCCTGACGTAGAGATTGCGGAAAATAGCCATTCTCGGACAGCCTCCCAGGATCACACATAAACCCGTCTCATTGGTTCCGGACCCCTGCCTCAAAAAGGTTGTTTAACACTGCAACAGCTCCGGCTGCATTCTCCGCATAATAATCCGCACCGATCTCGCTTGCAAATCTCGCTGTAATCGGAGCCCCGCCAACCAGAAAAGAAACATTATTTCGAAGACCGCTCTTTTCTAACACCTCGATAACGGCTCCCATTTCACGCATGCTCGTGGTAAGCAGACTGGATAGTCCGATGACCTTTGCCCCTTTCTGCGCTGCATCGACAAATTGTTCAGGAGGTAGATCTACTCCCATATTTTCAACCTGAAACCCTGCGCCTTCCACCATGATTGCCACGAGGTTCTTGCCGATGTCATGGAGATCTCCCTTTACAGTCCCTATGGCCACTTTTAAGTCCTTACCATGTTCACCTTTGACCAGAAAGGGCTTCAGGGCATCCATGCAGACCTGCATAGTTGACGCGGAACGCATCACTTCCGGTACGAAGTACTCCTCGTTGCGCCACAGCTCAGACACCCTGTTCATGGCCGGGATTACGCTCTTGTTGACGATATTAGATGCCGAAATACCTTCATTTACCGCTTTTGTGGCAAATTCCGCTATCTCATTTTTTTGACCCTTAATAACAGCCTCGTATAAGGTTTTCATCCAGTCCATGAAACACTCCTGTCTCTAAGGCCTGCGCACAAACTTCCGAGAATTGGCGCCGGGATTTGGGTCAGATTCGCAGTCTCGCAAACTCGCTTACCTGACTGTGCCGATTGTGACGCAACCAAAGATGGCCTGAACCAGGGAACTAAAACGCTCCGTATTTATGGCATGCCTGTGTAAAGACCCTTATGTTGTCAAGATTGGCCTGAAGAGGTATCTGGCATCCCGGACCAATAACGTACCTCGCTTCCCCCCCGGCTATGTCAAGGCATTTCCTGACTTCTTCTTCAAGCTGATCCGGGGTCCCCTCCACAAATAACATGGGATCAATATTGCCGATAATGGTCGTCTTTCCCCGGCCCATGTCAAATAACTTTTCAAGAGATGAAGGCCCGTCAATACTCAATCCATCGATACCCAGGTCTATAAGATCCTGAAAGATGGGGTCAATATAACCGCAAATATGAAAGGAAACCAGCCCTCCTTTGTCATGGACGGCTTCTACAATCTCCTTATGAAAAGGAAGGACATGTTCCCTGTAGACGGCTGGTGAAATCAGGCTCATACCGGCTGAAGGATCCCCTATAAAGGGTACAACCCCGAGATCGAGTACCGCCAGGCACCTGGCAATCACAGTGCCGGTGGTATATTTCATCAGATCATGAAGGAATTGTTTGTCGTCATACAGGTCCTCCATTGCCTCATTTGCGCCCCGCAACTCCAGGGCAAAGCTCCATGGGCCGCCTATCATTGTATTAATTTGATAATCCGGGAACACCGCCACACATTTTTCACACATATCCAAATGCCCGCTAAAAAGGGGGTCTTCTCTCGGCAAACGGACCGACCATTTGGGAAGCTTTTCTTTGATATTCTCTTTTTTTATGCTGAGTGGTTTGCCCATCAATTTCCTGAAGGCTTCCTGAGCATCCGGCATAAGGGGATTCAGAGGAACGAACAATGCATCCGAGTCAAGTTCCTGGCAGGTAACCTTGGTGGTCTCAAGGGCCGCCTCGGATTGAGTGAAAAACTCCTCCAGGCTGTACCCGGCCCGTTCAGCATAGTGGCCCCCTAAAATCAACAAAACAGGTTGGCGGTCCAGTTTCCCGCCGCCAAAGGCGGCTTCCATACGGCTTTTTCCAGTGATAGATTTCCCCATCTTTTACACCCTCCTTTCATGAAAACGCCATGGGCTTTCTACATAGTCTCTGAACGAAAACCTCGAAATGAAAACAAATACAACATCAACAATGAGGGTTCAATGAGTTGGAATTTGTTCCATAATTCCAAAATCCAAAATCCAAAATCGTGCCTGAACAGGGTTTTCGTTCAGGCACTACATAACCCCCCTGCCCCGATTATGGGCGAAATTTCGGCGCCCTCTTTTGCAAAAAGGCCTCTATTCCTTCATTTACTTCACCGGTAGAAACAACCTCCTGCATTAGCTCGGGTTCACAGATAAACATATTCCCGAATCCTTCCATGGAGGCTCCAAGTGCGATCTTTTTGGTCAGCCTGATGCAGGTGGGGCTCTTGGATGCAATTTTTTCGATGAATTCATGTGTGGCCTTCATCAAGGAATCGTTCGGGACAACCCTGTTGGCAAGATTCAACCTGTATGCCTCTTCCGCCGGAATAGGGTCACATGTCATAATGATCTCCATCGCCTTGGAGGCCCCCACCATCCTGACCAATCTCGGTGTACAGCCCCAGGTGTAGTACGTCCCGATATTGGTCTCCGGGACAACGTAATAGCTGTCCTCGGTCATGATGCGGAAATCGCAAGCCTGGGCCACAGCCATTCCCGCACCGCACACGATTCCTCGTAAGGCTGCTACTGTGACCTGTTCGAGATTTTCCAGACTGCGCATCAATTCGTGGCCTGCCAGTTGGTGTATACGGGCGTCTTCGGCCTTGAACTCCCCACCTCCAAACTCACTCAAGTCAGCACCTGCAGAAAAGTGGTCTCCCTCGGCAGTGAGAATTACAAATCGGGCAGAGGTGTTATTGCGCAGGGAGTGCCATACTTGAATTAACTCTTCTACCATTTGAGTGTTGAAAAGATTCAGTTTCGGACGGTGCAAGGTGACGGTGACAATCTCGTCAGATTGATCAAATCTCAGGGTCTCATAACTGCCCATAAATACCCCCCTATCTTGTTGGACTGTGGATATTGGTCATTTTTCCTGTACTTCCCTGCCATGCAGAAGTCAAGAAAAACCGCTCTTGAGTCGTATCACCTCTGCCATTTCTAACGCGCTGAGGTACCAAATAGATGCTTTCTAACAGCCAAAAACAGCTAAGATCGGCTATTTCGATTTTTTCGGCCCCACAGTTTCTTGTTCAATCCTTTCATGAGAATTCCATTTATGCTCGCACAGGTTGCAGAATGCCACCAAGTAGCGTATAAACCAAGGAAGTTTAGAGGGATTCAATCAGAAGGATTAATGGAGGTTGCATCTATTTTGTCCGGGGAAAACCAGGGCCCTAAGGTCTACACCGTAAGCGAACTTACCGCTTCAATCCAGGATCTCCTTGAAGAACATTTTGATTTTGTGTGGGTTGAGGGGGAGGTATCTAATTTCAGATCTCCTGCTTCAGGCCATTACTACATGGTGATCAAAGACGAAAAGGCCCAGATCAGGGCCGTCATGTTTCGTATTCAGGCCCGCTATCTCAAATTCCTCCCCGAAGACGGAATGAAGGTCATCGCACAGGGTAGAATAAGTGTTTATGCACCCAGAGGGGAATATCAGATTATCCTCGATTATCTGGAACCCATGGGCGTGGGGGCCCTGGCCCTCGCCTTTGAACAGGTTAAGAAAAAACTGGCAGGCATGGGTGTTTTTGACAAAGATATCAAAAAGCCATTACCCTTTCTGCCCAAGAGGGTTGCAGTCATAACATCCCCCACCGGGGCTGCCATCCGTGATTTCCTCAAAATTATCCGCAGGCGATTTGCCAACATGGAAATACTCATCGTCCCGGTCAGGGTTCAGGGAGATCAGGCCTGCGAGGAGATTGTAAATGCCCTTGATCTGGTGAACCGCAAGTTAAAGGCAGATGTCATAGTTCTGACGCGGGGCGGCGGCTCCCTCGAAGATCTGTGGGCCTTTAACCAGGAAGATCTTGCTCTGGCCATAAGAAAGTCTGGAATTCCGGTCGTTTCTGCAGTGGGTCATGAAATCGATCTTACGATCTCTGACCTTGCGGCGGATTTCAGGGCGCCTACCCCGTCCGCAGCCGCCGAACTCTTAGTAGTTGAGAAAGAAACCCTCATCAATCGTTTGAATCAGGCTAAGACCCGGCTCATAGCAGGCATGCAGCTGAAGGTAAGGAGCCTGGGCGATGAATTGAACCACCTGAGAAACAGGATTCAGGATCCGAGGAAAGGTTTAGCGAATTTATGGATAAGGCTCGATGAGATTCATTCCAGGCTGATCAGGATCATGGATCTAACTATAAAGGACAAAAATAAGGGGCTCGGGGCAGAAATTCGGGCATTGCGTCTCTTCTCTCCTGTTAACAGGATAACTGCCATCAGGCAAAACCTCTATTTCCAAAAGGCGTCTCTTGTCAAAGCCATAGAGAGACAGCTCGGGGAGATGCAGGCGAACCGCTCCCTTTTGGAAAAGAGGATAAATGATTTAAGCCCTTTATCAGTTCTGAAACGGGGATACAGCATTACCATGAAGCTGCCCGAAAAAAGGGTATTGAAGGATGTTTCAGGTATGGAACAAGGGGATCAGGTTCAGGTCCTTTTGGGAGAAGGGGAGTTAGAATGCCGGGTTGAAAAGGTGGGAGGTTGAGACGGGTTATTTTGGGAAATACTGAGCAATATCTCCTGTAGCATCTCTTTAAGGGGCTTTCGAGATAATGCTTTTTTCGATCCGTCGGTGCGGATAGCGGTATAAAATGATTGACAGATCCCCTTCTTTTTATCATCCCATTCGAATGTAAACCCGGCCTTGACAGCTCTTCTATCTGAGGATTCTTCAATGGGATAATCCCTACGTCCATGGGCCCAATTGATGATGTGTGAGTAGAAGATCAGCGCACGATCCAGAAGGATGTAGATAAACTGGATGTTTTCTACGGGGCCGATTCGAATCTGCTGACCGCCTAAATTAACCCCCACCACCTTTGTCCTGGCTAACCGTTTCCCGCCGCCGAATGCCGCCCATCCGGCCCCTAAGAGCCCGCCTGCGGCGGTAAAGATACCGAATGTCAGCCCGGCCGCCGCAAGGTCCACAGCTGCACCGATAGCACCCCCTGTCATCCCGGCGGCAGCAATTAACTGCTTCGGGGTCAGGCCCAAGAGTTGCCAGGTCTTTTTGCTGAACAGATCTTCACTCAGAATAGAATGGGCGGGAAGGGGTAAGTTGAAGATATTATGCTTAAATAGCTTTCGGATTTTCCCATGGGCCCTTTTTTCTATCTTTTCAATAACCCGGTTATATTCTTCCCGGAGACCCCTTTTCAGGGATTTTTCGTCGCTGTTTTTTGTGTAAATCCTGGTAATCGAATAACCCAGACATTCCTCCAATAGATCGCAAATGATTTCAGCGGTCTGGCTGTTACGCTGCTCCCAGTCCTTTTCAAAAGCCGAGATCACCGTCTCTAAGGCCGGCCCCCAGTCCTGGTCAATTCCCTTCAGATTTTCGAGCAGTTCGATACGCTCGGCATAGGTAGCCTTATTGGCATTGAAGACCCGGATGGCGTTAAAATGTTTGCGGAATTCCATCTTCCACTGTTCGAGATAGGCGGTTTCATCCTCTTTGCAGTTGATAATCGCCATACGTGGGCGACCCGTCAGGCGCAGGATTTCCATCTCCGCCAGATCCACTTTTCGGACCGGCCTCGATCCGTCCACCACAAAGATAATCCCGGCGCCCCGGGCAATCGGTTCTAAGAGTCTGACGTCGTCCTGGAAGTCCGGTTTCCCGGCATGGCTTTCTAAGTAGCCCTGGAGTAGGCGGTCATCTGGTTCATGGAAATTTTTTATCCAGCTCAGAGTTTTTCTCGGGTTCTGAAAACCGGGCGTATCTATAAAACGGATAATCTCCTGACCATCGATTACAACCGGAAAGCTCTGACACTCCACGGTCTCTCCGGGATAGGGCGTAACCCGAACGCTGTCATCTTCGGCTAATGTGGATACGACGGCTGATTTCCCTTCATTGGGATGACCGACAATGGCAAATTCAGGAATCATAT
>JACNJD010000309.1 GCA_014382715.1 Candidatus Desulfacyla euxinica
CAGCAGCTGAAGCGTGCAGGGATTCAGGTTTCGGGCAACACGGTGGGCAGGTTGTTGAAAAACATGGATTTTTCTCTGCGAGTGAACCTCAAGACCCTGGAATCTGGTTTGAGGAATCCTCCCGATCCCCGGGAGAGGGACCTTCAGTTTCGTTATATTCGAGGCCAAATCAATGACTACATGGGGCAGGGGATGCCCGTGGTGAGTGTCGATACCAAATGCCGGGAGAAGGTCGGGCTTTTCCATCAATCCGGTCGCAGATGGGTTCAACGTCCTATTGAGGTTCTTGATCATGATTTCCCTTCCGATGCCAAAGGGGTTGCTATCCCTTATGGGATTTATGATCTTTCTCTAAATAAAGGTTTTGTGTGTGTTGGTACCACATGTGACACCTCGGAGTTTGCCGTAGATTCCATACGCACCTGGTGGTCACAGGCGGGATCTAATCACTATCCACATGCGGACCGTCTCCTCATTCTTGCCGACTGTGGTGGGAGCAACGGATACCGGACCCGTCTGTGGAAGCATAGCCTTCACGTCGGATTCTGTAATCGTTTCGGTCTTCAGGTGAAGGTCTGTCATTATCCGCCTGGTTCTTCAAAATGGAATCCGATTGAACATCGCATGTTTTCGTTCATTAGCAGGAATTGGGCTGCTCAGCCATTGCGTGACTACGAAACCGTATTGAAATTCATTCGTACAACCAAAACTTCGGTCGGACTGAAGATCCGTGCCAGGTTAAACACCAAACGGTACAAGAATGGCAAAAAGGTTTCCAACGAGCAGATGAATCAGATCGCATTGAAAAACCACACACTGAGGCCCAGTTGGAACTATTCCATTTCACCATCGAAAATGTGAATTTATTTTTGCGTCAATCCTAAGGTCTTTTCTGCTTTCTTCGTTTTTCCTTTTCCCTTCTCCCCCTTCTCATCTATCTCTTGATCGCTTTCTTCGCTTTCATCCTGATCTACTTCTTCCTTCTCTTTTCCCTCTTCTTCTTTTGCTTCTTCTTCCTCATCAGGGATCGTAGTGGCAGGAAAATCATCTATTTTCATACCTAAAGAAAGCCCCATCTCCTCGAGAATAGCCTTAATTTCGTTGAGAGACTTCCTTCCAAAGTTCTTGGTCTTTAACATCTCGGAATCTGTTTTCTGAACCAATTCGCCGATCAATATAATTTTGGCGTTCTGCAAACAATTGGCGGAACGTACAGACAGTTCAAGATCTGAAACAGGCCGAAAAAGATTTTCATTTAACTTCTCTGCCTCTTCATTCTCTTCCTCTTCCACCGGTTCCGGCTCTTCCTCAAAATTAATGAACGGATTCATCTGCTCTTTAAGAATCTTGGCTGCGAAAGCCACGGCATCTTCAGGGAGCACACTCCCATCTGTCCAGACCTCCAGGGTCAGCTTGTCAAAATCGGTAACCTGCCCTACTCTGGCGTTTGTTACAACATAATTCACTTTTTGAATGGAGGAAAACACCGCGTCCATTGGAATCGTACCGATAGGCATATTAGCAGGTTTGCTATTCTCGGCCGGAACATAACCTTTTCCTGTCCTGACCACCATCTCCATATTCAGTTTGGCTTTCTTATTAAGTGTAGCTATGTGCTGGTCAGGATTAAGGACCTCCACCAAACCGTCCGTCTCAATATCCCCGGCAGTAACCGTCCCCTCCCCCTCACGGCGGAGGAATACAACCACCTCCTCCAAATCGACAGCTTTGAGCTTTATCTCCTTCAAATTCAATATGATATCCGTTACATCCTCGAGGACCCCGGGAATGGTTGAGAACTCATGAAGCACCTCATCAAACTTGACGGACACAATTGCCGCACCTTGAAGGGATGAGAGAAGAACACGCCTCAACGAATTTCCGATAGTGATTCCGAACCCCCGCTCGAGCGGTTCGCATACAAATTTTCCGTAATTATTTGTATAGCTCCCCTGATTGATCTCGATACGCTTCGGCTTAATCAACTCACGCCAGTTTTTGCTTTTTTTATCTGCCAAAAAGGCCTCCCAATTTTTTTATTGACGATTTTTGATCAATAGTTTTTACCAGTGCATCATCAACAACCGAATTCCCATACCTTATTTTGAATACAATTCTATGATGAGTTGTTCCTGAATAGGCATCGTGAGATCTTCTCTATTGGGAAGGGCTTTAAATGTGCCCTTGAACTTATCTTTATCAACTTCAACCCAGTCTGGAACACCTCTCCTGACTACAGTCTCCATTGCCTCAACAACCTGTGTCACCTTTTTGCTCTTATCCTTTGCCCCAACTTCATCCCCCGGTCTCACCTGGTAAGAGGGTATATTCACCTTTCTGTTGTTTACTAAAAAGTGATTGTGCCGGACCAATTGTCTTGCCTGTTTCCGGGAGGCGGCAAAACCCATCCTGTAAACAACATTGTCTAATCGTGATTCAAGCAATATCAGCAGGTTTGTCCCAGTAATCCCTTTTTGTTTGTCAGCACGGTAATAATAGCCTCTGAACTGTTTTTCCAAGAGACCGTATATCCTCTTGACTTTCTGCTTCTCTCTGAGCTGGATCCTATAGTCCGAGAGTTTTCCTCCTCGCCTCTGACCGTGCTGTCCGGGAGCATACGATCTTCTCTCAAAACCGCACTTATCGCCATAGCACCGGTCACCCTTCAAATAGAGCCTAAGATTCTCTCGTCGGCATAACTTGCACGAAGAATCGGTATATCGAGCCAAAACACCCTCCTGACTTGGTTATTGGTTATCCGTTATTCGTTATTGGTCGTTAGTCATTTTACCGATTACTGACCACTGGTTGCTGGTTATTTACTATCCGTTCCACAATCCACAATCCAAAATCCTTACACTCTTCGTCTTTTAGGGGGGCGACACCCATTATGTGGAATCGGGGTTACATCCCTTATAATAGTAACAGTAAAGCCATCTACCTGTAGGGAGCGCAGGGCAGCTTCTCTGCCCACCCCAGGTCCTTTAACCCGAACCTCTGCCACCCTCATACCCTGATCCATTGCCTGTCTGAGCGCGTCCCGCCCCGCAAGCTGGGCAGCAAACGGTGTACTTTTTCTCGATCCTTTGATTCCGCCCCTTCCCGCACTTGACTGGGCAATCACATTCCCACCAGGATCAGTAATAGTCACAATGGTATTATTAAAGGTAGATTGAATATGGATAATTCCGGAGGGAACATTCCTTTTTTCTCTCTTGGTTCTGCTTCTTTTCTTTGCCGTTTTTGCCATTGGGTTTCCTCAGATTCCTATTTTTTTTCTCTTTGACATCACGGACCTGCGGGGGCCCTTTCTGGTCCTTGCATTTGTACTGGTTCTCTGACCCCTGACAGGCAAACCTCTCCTGTGTCTTAATCCACGATACGCGCCAAGATCCATCAATCTCTTTATGTTCATGGAGATATCACGTCTGAGGTCACCCTCGACCTTGTGCTTCGCATCAATGATCTTTCTGATACCCGTAATCTGATCAGGCGTTAGATCATCCGACTTAGCATCCCAATCTATCCCCGCCTCTGAGAGTATTTTCTTCGAAGAAGACCTCCCAATACCATAAATATAGGTAAGGGCAATCTCAATCCTCTTTCCTCTTGGTAAATCGACACCCGCAATTCTTGCCAATCTTCAGCTCCTCTTTGCTGTTTATTTTATTAAAAAGCCGCAAAGTTCGGGATTCGGGATTTGGAGTAATTCCTAAACCCCTCAATTCCTAAATCCCCGTCACCCCTGTCTCTGCTTATGACGAGGATTCTCACAAATCACCCGTGTAACCCCACGTCGTCGAATGATCTTGCATTTATTACATATCTTCTTAATTGACGGTCGTACTTTCATGACGCAAAGCCTCTATGATTTTCACTGTTTCCTGTTCCGGAAAACAATATTTTACTCCTTGCTACCCCGATAAACAATGCGGCCTTTCGTTAAGTCGTATGAGGATAATTCCACCATGACCTTATCCCCGGGCAATATTTTTATAAAATGCTTTCTAATTTTACCGGAAATATGAGACAAGACACGGTGGCCGTTCTTAAGTTCGACCCTGAACATGGTATTGGGCAGAGTTTCTATAACGACCCCTTCAACTTCAATTGTCCCTTCCTTGGGCATATCATTTCTACCGATAACCGGCCCATATCAAACACCATTTCCAGGCTAATTGATCTACCGCGTCTTGCCAAACCCCTTCTTCATAAAACTGTCATAATGTCTGGTCAGCATATGAGACTCTATCTGGTTTGTTGTATCCATTGCAACTCCGACCACAATCAGCAGCGCGGTTCCACCGAAATAAAATGGAACATTCAGATGATAGATCAGGATATTGGGCAAGACACAAACAGCCGAAACATACAAAGCACCCGAGAAGGTCAATCTCGTTAATACTCGATCGATATATTCAGCCGTATTCTTACCAGGCCTGATTCCCGGGATAAATCCTCCTGACCTTTTCATATTATCGGCAACGTCAACCGGGTTGAAATGCACAGCCGTGTAAAAATAGCAAAAGAAAAATATAAAGGTCACATAGATTAGCGTATAGATTATATGTCCAGGATTCAAGGAATTAACAACATATTGAAGCCATGGATATTCATCAACACTCAGGAAATTGGCTATGGTCGCAGGGAACATGATAATGGAGGAGGCAAAAATTGGAGGTATCACACCCGCTGTATTGACCTTCAATGGGAGATGCGTGCTCTGCCCGCCATACATCTTGCGGCCAACCACCCTCTTGGCGTATTGAACCGGTATCCTTCTTTGGCCCCTCTCAACAAAAACAATGGCGCCAACCACCCCAACCATGAGTGCAACTATAAGCGCCATGAAAAAGGGGGTAACTTCGCCAGTGCTCATCAGCCTAAAACTGTTTGCAACACCCACCGGAAACCCGGCAACAATACCGGAAAAAATTATCAGTGAAATCCCATTGCCAATCCCTCTCTCAGTTATCTGTTCTCCTAACCACATAAGAAAGGAAGTCCCGGCAGTAAGAGTGATTACGGTGAGAATTCTAAAACCCCAGCCTCCGACAGGGACGATCATTGCTCCGCCCGGGCTGGTCATATTCTCAAGACCGACGGCGATACCGAAGCCCTGTACAATACTTAAGAGGACTGTGCCGTAACGGGTATATTGAGTTATCTTTTTTCGGCCCTGCTCGCCCTCTTTTTTAAGCTTTTCAAGATAAGGCACCACAACCGTCATGAGCTCTAATATAATAGAAGCGCTGATATATGGCATAATGCCCAGGGCCATCACAGACATCTGACTGAGCGCACCACCGGAAAACATATCAAAGAGACCAAAAAGGGTCCCCTGTTTCGAGCTGAAAAAGGCTGCCAAGGCTGTTCCATCTATCCCGGGGGTTGGAATATGACACCCTACTCGATAAACAGCAAGCATAAGGAGGGTAAAGAGGATCTTCTTCTTTAACTCCGGTATTTTGGTGATATTTTGAATGCCACCGATCATATGTCTATCTCATCCCGCTCATAACTATATTAGCTCAACTTTACCGCCTGCCGCCTCTATCTTTTCCTTAGCTGTTTTGCTGACCTTATGTATCCTTACAACAACCGGCCGGGTAATCTCACCGGTCCCCAACAGCTTGATCCCATCCATTATCTTCTTGATCAGTCCAGCCTGTTTAAAGGCCTCTGCATCAAGAAGAGCATCCGGCTCAAACCGGTTCAAATCTTCCACATTGAGGATATTATACTCTTTTCTAAATATATTGGTAAAACCCCTCTTGGGAAGCCGCCTGTGAAGAGGCATCTGCCCACCCTCGAAGCCGGGCCGCACTCCCCCGCCAGAACGAGACCTTTGCCCTTTGTGACCTCTGCAACAGGTCTTTCCATGTCCTGACCCGGGACCTCTTCCAACTCTCTTCCTTTTTTTTCTCGAACCCTCAGCGGGCGAAAGCTCATTGATCTTCATCCCTTTTCCCCATATCTCAACCAACCTTAACAAGGAACGAAACTTTTTGAATCATACCTCTGATAGCTGGTGTATTATTCAACTCAACTGACTTATTCAGTTTGGTCAAACCTAATCCCCTCAAGGTTTGACGTATTTTCTCATTTTTGCCTATCCCGCTCTTGACAAGAGTCACTTTAATTGTTTCAGCCATTACCCGCCCTTTCTTCAGCCAACTTACCTCTGCGGCTCATAATTTCCTCCGGACTCCGCAATGAACGCAAGCCTTTGATCGTTGCTTTAACGATGTTATGAGGGTTATGAGAACCGAGACATTTTGTAAGGATATTCTGAACACCCGCTGCCTCTAAAACCGCACGAACCGCTCCTCCGGCAATCAGGCCAGTACCCTGTCCGGCAGGTTTCAACAATACACGGCCAGCACCCGATTTTCCGATCACCTCATAAGGAATTGAAGTATCATCGAGGCAAACATTGCCCATATCTTTTCTGGCCCTGTCAACTCCTTTTCTAATGGCGTCAGGCACCTGGTTGGCCTTTCCGAGTCCGCTCCCGACCATCCCCTTGCCATCACCTACAACAACAATAGCGCTGAAGCTAAAACGCCTGCCACCCTTTACAACCTTTGCAACCCGGTTGATATGGACTACCTTCTCTATTAGCTGAGCTTCATCATCTCCTTGAAACAATGGAAATCTCCCTCTTTAATCATATTACGAATTATGGACGTCGGTTCTCCAACTTAGACAAATTCCACTTTTGCTTACTGAACAGGGACGATCGGTTTACGCATCTACAAATAAATTCAAGGCCGGTTATGTCAAAACTCCAGTCCACTTTCGCGGGCCGCATCAGAAAGCGCCTTCACGCGTCCATGGTACAAAAAACCGTTCCTGTCAAAAGCAACTTTTTTGACACCCTTTGACAGCGCTAATTTGCCAATTGCAGAACCAACCACTGCCGCGCCTTTCTTGTTCCCGCCGTCTTTCCCGATCTTCGCACTAAGATCATTCGACAATGAAGAGGCCTCTGCTAAAGTACTACCTATTGAATCATCTATTATCTGAGCATAGATATGTTGAGTACTTCTAAAAACACATAAACGTGGTTTTTCAGGGCTGCCTTTAACATTCTTACGCACCCTTTTTTTTCTTCTCAATCTTCTTTCTGTCCTGCTGGCCACACCCACCTCCGAACCTCTTAATCGTTTATTGGCGACCCCCATCCGGATAAACCGGAAAAGTTAAAAGTGAGCTAAAGTTTGGAGTGCCTAAAGTTGTGGTACGCCTTCGGCGATTCAGTTTTAAAAAAAGAATTGCCTCTTTCGGCCAACAGCCGGTCCGGCGCTTAAAATGGACAGTCTTCCTTAACTTTAGGCACTTCACACTTCAAACTCCAAACTTCACTTACATTTTGTCTATTCTGTCGCTCCAGCCTTGCCCGCTTTTTTTCGGATTATTTCATCAGCATACTTGATCCCTTTGCCTTTATACGGCTCCGGTTTCCGGAGTCCCCGGATTTTAGCGGCAGTCATACCCAAAAGCTCTTTATCAATCCCGCTCAAGACAATTTTACTTTTTTGAATGTTCGCCTCAATCCCATCTGGGAGCTGGAAGTTTATCGGATGCGAATACCCCAGATTAAAAACAGCCGTTCTTCCCTTTAATTCTGCCCTGTATCCTACACCAACAATCTCAAGTACCTTTTCAAATCCCTTTGTAACACCTATCACCATATTGTAGATAAGCGCCCCAAAGAGACCGTGAAGAGATCTTGACTCTCTCGATTCATCAGCGGTATGAACAGAGACCGTGTCCCCATCCTTGCTCACGGATATATCGGGATGAACATGACGTTTCAGTTCACCTTTGGGGCCTTTCACACTAATAAGATCCCCCTGGATTTTCACCTCGACATCTTTTGGTATTGGAATAGGCCTTTTGCCTATACGTGACATTCAGGACCTCCACCTTCTTGTGTCCCGCCTTGAGCGGGATTTAATCGCCTACCAAACAGCACAGAGGATCTCTCCTCCAATTCCTGTTTTTCTCGCCTCATTATCTGTCATCAGGCCCTTTGATGTGGAAAGGATATTAATGCCGTACCCATTTAACACCTCAGGAATTTCATCACTTCCGGCATATACCCGACAACCCGGCTTGCTCACCCTTTTTATCCCTTCAATGATCGCAACACCCTCTTTATCATATTTCAGAAAGATCCTTATAAATCTGTGCTGGCCATCAGAAATTATTCTGAAGTTCTTAATAAAGCCCTCGGATTTCAGGACCTTAGCTACATTTATCTTCAATTTAGAACTCGGGATATTCACCAGTTCATGTGACGCCCTCTGGGCATTCCTAACCCTTGTCAACATATCGGCTATTGGATCAGTCATAGACATTATATGCTCTGCCCCCTAATTATTAACATCCGGAAATCCCCCTATATACCCAAACAAAATGCTTTTCGATCACCAGCTTGACTTGACCACCCCAGGGATTTCCCCTTTGGAAGCTAACGTCCTGAAGCAGATGCGGCAGATTCCGAATTTTCGCAAATAGGCCCTGCTCCGCCCGCAAATTGGACATCTGTTATAATGACGAGCGCTGAATTTCTGTTTCCTCTGGGCCTTAACAATAAGTGACTTCCTTGCCAAAACAACCTCCCTATTTACCTCTAACAACTCTAATTCCGGAAAGGCATTCCTAAATGCTTTAATAAAAAAAGACCTTCTGCGTCAGTTTTGGCCGTTGTCACAATGGAGATATTGAGGCCTTTAATCTTGTCTATCTTATCGTAATCTATCTCTGCAAAAACGATAAACTCTTTGATCCCTATACTACAATTGCCCCGACCATCAAATCCCTTATCCGACAGGCCCCTGAAATCCCGTACCCGAGCCAAAGCCGCATTAAAGAGTTTGTCTAAGAAATCGTACATTTTTTCACGTCGTAAAGTCACCATACAACCGATAGGCATCCCCTCACGGAGTTTGAACCCCGCAATAGATTTCCTGGCTTTGGTCACCACTGCTTTTTGTCCCGCAATCATATTGAGCTCGTCAACGCCAGAATCAAGGATTTTGATATTCTGTATCGCTTCTCCCAACCCCATATTCAAAGTAACCTTCTCGATACGCGGAACAGCCATGATACTCTTATAACCAAATTCCTCGATCATAGATGGCATTACTTCTGAATGGTACTTTTCCTTCAATCGAGACAACGATTGTTCCTCCCTATTATCTGATACGCCAACAACAAGCTAAGATCACATCTTTTCTTAATCCAAAATCCGCAATCCAAAATCCAAAATCAAATCACCTATCCATCGGCTCGCCGCATTTCTTGCATATACGAACCTTTGAACCATCTTCGAGTAAACGCTTTCCAATACGCGTGGGCTCATTGCATTTATCACAAACAATCATCACGTTGGAGATCTTAAGCGGACCCTCCTTTTGAATGATCCCCCCCTGCCCGGTCTGGGGGCTTGCCTTGGCGTGCCTCTTAATCATATTGATCTTTTCGACAATGACCCGCCCTTTCTCACTATCGACCTTCAAAACGGTGCCAATCTTGTCCACTTCTTTCCCAACACGGACAATTACCTTGTCATTTTTTTTGATTTTTGGATGCTTTTTCCGCACTTTTATCGCTCCACAGCGCTGATTTATATTTTCTTTACATCTGGAGAGGTAAACTCCCGATTAGAGCACCTCGGGGGCAAGTGAAATAATCTTCATAAATTGTTTAGCCCTCAACTCCCTTGCTACAGGGCCAAAAATTCTGGTACCAATAGGCTCGCCCTGCTGACTAATCAAAACAGCAGAGTTATCATCAAACCTAATATGAGATCCATCAACCCTTCGGATCTCCTTGGCGGTTCTGACAATCACTGCCCTGACAACCTCTCCCTTTTTGACCTTGGAATTTGGCATTGCCTCTTTGACTGCCACAACAATTATGTCTCCAACACTTGCGTATCTCCTCTTGGATCCACCCAACACTTTTATACAGGAAACCAATTTAGCGCCAGAATTATCAGCCACCCTTAATCTCGTTTCAGTTTGTATCATCTCATCAGCTCCGGTGAACTATTATACCGTTTGACTCTTCTCAATAATGTCAGCGACCTGCCACCGTTTTCTTTTACTGATAGGCCGGCTTTCTATGATACCCACCTTGTCGCCAATCTGGCAGACATTCCTGGGATCGTGTGCCATATATTTCGCACGCCTTCTGACATATTTTTTGTATGTTGCGTGTTTTGTCAGACGTTCGACCAAAATCACGGCTGTCTTGTTCATTCGGTTACTAATAACAGTTCCCACCAGTCTTTTTCGCTGTCCACGCTCTGCCATCACTACCTCTTGTTACTCTATCGCTTCAGAAATCGACAATTGCTTAAGCACGGTTTTTACTCGCGCCAGATTTTTTTTTGTCTTGCTGATAATAGCGGTGTTCCCCAGCTGTCCCGTGGCTTTCTGAAACCTCAGATTAAACAGCTCCTGACTCGCCTCTTTTTCTTTGTCTTTCAGCTCTTCTACGCTGAGTTCTCTCAGTTCCTTGGCCTTCATGAACTTATGGTCCCCTGGCTATGAATTTCGTGGCAAAAGGCAGCTTATGTCCTGCCAAGCGAAATGCCTCACCTGCCACATCTCTCGACACTCCCTCCAACTCATACAGGATTCTTCCGGGCTTTACCACAGCTACCCAACTATCAGGAGTGGCCTTACCTTTCCCCATCCTTACCTCTGCAGGTTTCTTGCCGACCGGCTTGTCCGGGAAAATGCGTATCCAGACCTTTCCTCCACGCTTTACATATCTTGTAACGGCAATTCGGGCCGATTCTATCTGCTGTGCAGTCATAAGACCACATTCCAATGCCTGCAGGCCATAATCCCCGAATTCAAGCGTGCTACCTCGAAAGGCCTTCCCTTTTGTCCTGCCTCTTTGTCTTTTACGATATTTGAGCTTTTTTGGACTAAGCATAAAATCATCCTACGCCTTTTTTATTCTTATTCGGCAATATC
>JACNJD010000311.1 GCA_014382715.1 Candidatus Desulfacyla euxinica
GGTGAGGCCATCAATATCCGGCATAATCAGATCTAACAAAATAACCGTGGGACGGATTTCACATGCCGTCGGAATCGCTTTGGCGGGGTCCTGACAGTAGTGGAATTCGATATCCGGTTCCTGAGCCAACATCCTGCGGACGGCCTCAGCCACAATCGCCTGGTCATCAACAAGCAATATTTTTATGGCATGTTCTGTAAAATCTGAAGGGACTTCAGGTGATTCACGATCCTGAACACTCATGAACATTTACCCTTGAAAAGACTCATTTTTAGGCACTTTAGCTCACTTTAGGCACTTCAGGCACTTTTCCAGTTTACCCGGATTCCGGGTAAACTGGAACTACGCTATAACGCCCCTCAGAAAACCCTCGGCCTCGGGTGGAATAGAAGTAAAATTGACTCTGAAAACTGCAGGATTGTCCGAAACTGTCTTTGTAACTTTAGCATACAGATCCGTCGTTATCTCTTTTCCATCATAGTCGGAAACAGAGATCTTGAGATTTGTCAGCTTGTCGGCGGTAATACCGGCCCGAATCTCCGCTACGTTGTCGAGCATCTTGACCACAGTCCCTTTATGCGTCTCATCGCTTGCGTGTTTTCCTTCCAGGATTGTAAAAAGGATAGAAAAAGGGAGCTCCAACTCCGGCAGTTCCACCTCAACCTTTTCCGGAAGGAACAGATTGAATTCGCCTCTGATCCCTCCAACTTCGTAAATGGAAATCGGTTTCTTAACTCCTTTTGGCATAACTTCCATCTGGTCGTCAATTCTCAAAAGATGCTGACCACATTCTTCCAGGGTGTTTTCCGAAATAAAGATCTGACCGCCAACGGTATACGATTCAATCCGAGCTGTGAGATTCACGTTGCGACCGACTACACCATACTTCATCCTCTTCTTTGATCCGATATTGCCCACAACCAGCTGGCCCGAATTGATGCCGATACCCTGATGCACTTCCGGATACTCGTTCTCCCTGCACCGTCTGTTGACCTCTTCCATGGCTAATTGCATCTCAACGGCGCACGCCACTGCCCTCTTTGCATCGTTATCTCGCAGGACCGGGGCCCCAAAGATGACAAATATGGCGTCCCCTATAAATTCATCTATAGTACCCTGATGTTTCAGTATGATCTCGGTCATGGTCTCGAGATAAATATTGATAATACTTACCACATCCTCGGCCGGGAGTCGCTCGCCGATAGCCGTAAAGCCGCGAAGGTCTGTCATCATGATCGTTACAAACCGCTTCTCCCCGCCAAGCACCGCCCCTTCAGGTGTTTCAAGAATTGAATCCACAATGTCATCTGAGAGATACTGGCCAAAGGTCTGGCGAATGACCTTATTTGCCTTTTCCAGTTTAGTCTGCGCTTCATCCCTTTGAAGAAGGTTGATATAACCCTTTGAATGATAGCGTACGCGTGCTATGATTTCCAGCCGGTCAGGCAGTTTGACCAAATAGTCGTTGGCGCCTAAGGCAAAGGCCTCTGCCTTGGTAAGAGCCTCTTCTTTACTGGAAAGAACGATCAATGGCACGTTGCGGGTGGCCTGATTGGCGCGAAAATATCGGACCAAGGTCAAACCATCTATCTCGGGCATAACGAGGTCCTGAAGAATAACTGTAGGCTGGATCCTGCTTGCCAGTTTGATTGCCTTGGTAGGGTCCTGGCAGAAGTGGAAATCGATATCTTGCTCCGGGGCCAGCATACGTCGCACAGCCTCACCGATCATGGCCTGGTCATCAACAAGCAAAACAGTAATTCGGTGATGTGTCAAGGAGGCCGGTTGTTTATCATTTGTCATTTGTATGCCCCAAGTTGTCCCGCTGAAAGCGGGATTGCGGGTTAAGGGTTTTTCAATCGACAGTCTACAATTTTACCCCGTGGAATAGGGTTCCCCCTGGGAAATTCCACTGGGGCATCAATCATCAATCTTACTTCACCACTCCCAGCTCAAAACCTTCATCTCTGTCTTCCCTTTATTGAGAAATCGCAAAAGTGCCGGAGCCACCTCACCAATGGGCAGAATATCGTCCGCAGCCCCCAATTCTTTAGCCGCCTTTGGCATACCATAAATCACACTGGTCGCCTCATCCTGGGCAATGGTGTACCATCCGGCCTGTCGCAATGCTGAAAGGCCTTCTGCCCCGTCCCGGCCCATACCGGTAAGCAAAACACCAACTCCCTTTGAAGGCCAGAGCCTGGCAACACTCTTAAAAAATACGTCCACCGAGGGTCGAAAGGGGATATTAACCGGTTCCGTGGTGTATACAAGGGTGAGATCCGGGGAAAAAATCAGGTGATCGTTACTACCCGCCAAAAAAACATTTCCAGATGCGGGCCGGCGACCCTCAGATACCAGACGTACCGTGAGATCGGTTTGTGCATTCAGCCAGTCAGCTAAATCACCGGAAAATTCGCAATCTACGTGCTGGGCAATGACGATCCCTGCCCCGAGTTCTTTAGGCAGACAGGAGAGCACTTCTGCCAGGGCCTTGGGGCCACCTGTGGAAGAACCTATGACGATCAGGGGCGGAACACTATTTCTCAAAGCCGGTCTGCAGGCTCTCTGCAGGGGGGACAGGGAGGATTGCCTGTTCAGCTTTCCGATCATTTCAATCTTTTTTAATAAGGCGCCTACCTCCTGTTCAGACGCCGGGCCATTTCCCAGAACAGGAATATTTGTGGCATCCAAGGCCCCAAAGCCCATGGCTTCAAAGACCTTTGCCGTATTCCCATCCATTGTGGCAGTCACAACAAGAATCGGACATGGAGACCTGTTCATTATCTGACGCGTGGCCTCTACACCATCCATCACAGGCATGATAAGATCCATTAGAATCAGATCGGGAGTATCGGCCGCGCATTTTTCTACGGCTTCTGCACCATTACGCGCCACCCAGGCAATTTCATGATCCACAACGCTCAGTACGATTTCGCGCAGAGATTCCACAATCAGAACCATATCATTGACAATTGCAATGCGCACGATCACGCCTCCCCTATGAGGTCAACGGCCGCATTTATGAGCGAGTCATCTTCAAAGCTGCTCTTAGTCAAGTAGTAGTTGGCTCCTGCTTCCAGACCCAGGAGTCGATCCTCCTCTTTATCTTTATAGGATACAATGATAACAGGTAAGGATTTTAGTTCAGGATGCTGCTTGATTTGCGTTACGAATTTGATTCCATTCATCCTCGGCATATCAACATCAGACACTACCATATCATAACGATCGGAACGCACCGCATTCCAACCATCCACCCCGTCAACGGCTGTCGCTACTTCATATCCCTTGCTTTCAAGTAATTTACGTTCCATCTCCCGGACGGTAAATGAATCATCCACAATGAGAATACGTTTCTTCTCCTTTACTTCTTTCTTATCGGTCACGCTGCTCAGTTTTCGGAGTCTGCGGCCCGAAAGGAGGTTGTCTATGGAGCGCACCAGGTCCTCCACATCAAAAATAAGCACAGGGGCACCGTCCAGCATCACGGCTACCGAGCTAATGTCAGCGACCTTTCCCAATCGTGGGTCCAGTGGTCTTACCACAAGGTCGTATTCTCCCAGGAAACTATCCACCGATAGACCGTAGAAATTCAACCGGTCACTCACTACCACTACGAACAGCTCCTCCTGCTGCTGGGGTGGGGCTTTTAACTCCAATACGTGGTGAATATCTACCAGCGCAATATTGTTGTCGTCAAACCTGAAGTACTGACGGTCTTCCACAGTATCAATTTCTGATCTTGAGAGTTCGAGGCATCTTTCAATTCTGGCGAGAGGAAAGGCATAGGGTTCTCCTGCGATCTCCACCAGAAAGGTCCGAACCACAGAGAGCGTCAGAGGTAACTCCATATGAAAGGTTAACCCCTCTCCCGGTTTGGATACCGCGCGGACAACTCCGCCCACCTCATGAACCATATTGCGGACCACATCGAGACCCACGCCACGTCCTGAAATCTCGGTGACATTTTTTGCCGTGGAAAATCCAGGAAGGAACAGGAAATCCATAAGTTCCGGATCGGTCATTTTATTGACCATATCAGTGCTGGCAAGACCTTTATACGCTATCTTTTCTCTCAATTTGTCCAGGTTGATGCCCTGACCATCGTCTGAAATCGTTATCATAAGCATGCCCGATCGGTGGGCAGCCCCTAAACGCAGGTTGCCGGTTTCAGGCTTCCCCGCAGTTAGACGATCTTCTGGAAGTTCGATGCCATGATCTATGGCGTTGCGCAGAAGGTGATTAAGGGGAGCATCCAGTTTCTCCAAGATGTCGCGATCCACCTCCGTACCTTTTCCCATGATTTCAAAGCGGACTTTTTTTCCTAATTCACGGGCGAGATCACGCACCATTCTCGGAAAGGCCTGAACCCCGTCAGAAAAAGGGCGCATCCTTACGGAAATGACTTCATGGTAAAGGCGATCAGAAAGGGCAACGGAGGTACTGTTAAATATATCGAACTGGTTCAACCTCTCAGCCAGATTCAGACCTATTGCCTTGGTTTTATTTCTGGCCTGGAGCAAAAGATCTGAGGCTTGGGGGTCAGACCTTCTTTGAACTAAGATTTCCTGTAAACCCTCTAAGATATTGAGCAGTTCAAAATGATTCCGCTTAAGCTCCAGGAGGGCTTCTGAAAAAGCCGGAAGACCCCGTGCGCTTACAACTACTTCTCCGGCCTGGCCCATCAGGCGCTCAATTTTCGCTGCTGTTACCCGCACAGTCCTGTCCATTTCCGTCAGACCCTGCTTGGGCAACGTTTCGCCTGCTTCCTGGGGGATCGGTAGTCCCACGGCATTATCCACGGGAGTTTGCACTGGCTCTGTCGATAATTCGGTTGTCGGAGCCGGTTTCACGGCAGGCGTCACTTCCATTGGAGAAACCTCAATAGCTGTCTCTCCGTCGATGATCGCTAAAATGGCACCAACCAGACGGTCAATCTCATGACGGTGTTCACTTACCCAATCCATACCGCCCTCACCGAGAGATTGAGAAAGCTGGGTCAGGAGGTCTACAATCTGGAGTAGGATGTCGATCTGATCAGAACCTAAGGACACCTCCCCCTTTTGCGCTGCCACAAAGCAGTCCTCCATGACATGGGCCACTCTGACAGCAACATCCAGGCCCACTACCCTGGCCCCGCCCTTTATGGAGTGTGCTGCTCTCATGAGGGCTTCGAGTTGATCTGTTGCTCCCGGATCGTTTTCCAAGGCCAACAGACCGTCATTTAATACGGCCACATAGGTTTCCACTTCCGTCTGGAAAAGATTTAACATGGTGGGATCGGAAATTACGGCAGCGCCCTCGGTTCCTGTCTTACTCTCTTCTCCTGAAACCGGCCCGGCTGAAGAAAGAGGGACAGAAGGGATCTCCTGTGGGATCGACATTTCCGGTGAGAGAATCCCGTTTATGGCCTTAACCACCTGTTCTATATCTTTCCGGTGCCCGTGAAACCAGTCTGCCGCCCCCTCCCCTGCTGCCTCAGCAATCTGATTGAGCATATCAACACCCCTGAGAAGGATGTCGATCTGATCAGCAGCCAGGGATATTTTGCCCTCCTGGGACGCTGCAAAACAGTTCTCCATTTCATATGCCACATTAGAGGCGTCATCAAGACTCATCATCCGTGCTGCACCCCTTATTGAGTGGGCAGCCCTCATCAAAGCTTCAAGCTGGTCCGGGGCATCAGGATTGTTTCCTAAAGCCAGAAGCCCGTCGTTTAATATGGCGACATTGTTTTGCGTTTCAGTGCGAAAGAGGTCCAGCATGGCAGGATCGGACATCAACGCTGCTTCCTCAAGATTTGTATCCTCGGCTTTCTCTGGTATAACATTTGGGGATGGTGATGGCTCCACCGCGGGGGAACTGGCTTGAACCTCTCTTCGGGATTTGTCCGGGAAGACACCCCCGTCCGCATCGGGCGGCCCCTCCCGTGAGACAATCATATCCCCGATCAGGCTGTCGATCTCTTCCTGATGATCAGGTATCCATTCTGATTCACCCCTGCAGCCAGCCTCAGCCATGCGGTTGAGCATATCAACACCTTTAAGGAGAATAGCGATCTGATTTTCGCCTAAGGACATCTCACCTTTATTGGCTGCGGCAAGACACTCCTCCATTGTTCGGGCCGTTTTTACAGCCGCAGCCAGTTCAACGATCTGCGCAGCCCCCCATATGGAATGTGCGGCCCGCATCATGGACTCGATCCTGTCCAAGGCTCCCGGGGTGGTCTCAAGCGCCAACAAACCATCGGTTATTGTGGCAGAATGGCTTTCCACATCTGACCTGAAAAGGTCCATCATGGGAAAATCGCCCTTGTCCTGCCCGTTTACTTCTGTCACTGTATGCTCCTCTTAAGGCTGTAGAACAGGAGTTCGTCATCTAATAAGGCCACGTGTTTATCTTCCCATTTAAAGATTTCCTTAGTAAATGTAGATTTGGATTTGAAAACGGTCACAGGAACATTCTGGAATAGATCGGGATGGACATGATGAATCCCATGGATCTCCTTCACAGGGAAAACCCAGACATCCCCATCTTTGTTCACCACCATCATCCGGTCATTGAGTTTCTGTTCCTTTTCCTTATCCTTGTCATGCTCTTCCAAACCGATCAGATGTTCCAAAGAAACACATATCTGTATTTCTCCATGAACATTTACCACACCCTTCAACACCTCCTTTTTCCGGTGCGGCAGGGTGTGTATACTGACCCTGTCTATGATCTCTGAAAAAAACCGTGCCGCAAGAGCCAGCCATTCCCCTTCGACCCGAAATGTAACCACAGGGAATGTACCTATGGGATCCTCACCTTTTTTTTCTAATAAGACCTGGCCCCACTCATTCTTGTATTCCACCGGGAGATCACGTTCCAGGAGATTTCTGCCCGCCTGGGTAAACACTTCACAATTGCGGCAATGGATAACTTCTTTAAGCCTGGGGCAACGGGGTTCTTCTTGCCCCCATACCCCTATTAACTTCCAACAGCTTTCTTCCTTCTGCATAATCAATCCTTTTGGAGCCTTCTAGATTATTTACTTTTGGCCTAAGGCCGTCACTCCCGCGAACGCGAGAGTCCAGTCCCGCCGAGGCAGGGTTGATTTCCCTGGATTCCCGCGTTCGCGGGAATGACGAAAACAGGTCATTGTTACTTTGCGTCTTGTACGTGAGACCTTTTTGGTTCCCCGCATCAGTTTCACTGAAGACGGGATTTCCGTTGCACTTTGACCAGTTTATCCGGGTTAGAAATTTTATCCTTCTGAGAAACCCGCCGCGCCCTCCTTCGCAGATGAGCGGCTTTCTCCCTGTCACCGCGATGCTCGACAACAAAGGAAAGATGATTCAGGGACTCGTAATGATCAGGGTCCAGGTAAATAGCTTTGTTAAAAAATTCTTCGGCCCTTTCCTCATTGTCCAGAGCTTCAAGTATAAGACCCATCAGAAAATGGGCCTGCACATGGGCAGGATTCTGTCCCAAAAAAGTTTCGCAAAGTTCCAGTGCCGAAAGAAGAGACCCCTGATCCGCCAGGCTCTGGGCTTCATTAAACAGATCCTTCTGAGCTTCATACGGTTCATTGCTTTCTGGCTGTTCACTCGAAATCTCGGGTTCAAACACTTCGTCAATGGTAACTGAAGGGTGCAAACGGGGCGCTACATGGGGCTTTTTGCCGGCTTTTTCAGATTGTCTCTGAAAGGGATGAGGGTGAACTTGAAGAACCGGTTTGAGACCATTTTCCCTTTTGCGTCGTTCTTTCCTGCAGGCAAAAACACCAAATTCAGGAATACCAGCGAACCCCCATTCAATCGCCGCCTGCCGTTCCGCATGGCCCAAGAACAGGATCCCGGTCGTGGCTAACAACCGGTCCAGTATTTCAAAAACACGCCTCTTTGCTTCTGAGCTCATGTAGATCAGAAGATTGCGGCAGAAGATAATGTCATAGGGCTCCTGACCCGTAAAGAGGCGACGGTCCAACACATTTCCCTTAATAAACCGGGTCTTCTTTCTGACGTCAGCGCTAAGCTGATAAGCATCGCCTTTTGGTTCAAAATAGCGCTTTCTAAAGGACAGATCATCGCCCCGGAAAGACCCTTGGCTATAAACCCCTGATTCAGCCTTGTCCAGGGCCGCATCACTTATATCCACACCATCCACATGAAAGCGATCGCCTCCAATCCCCGCATCCATGAGGGCCATTGCAATGGAGTAAGGCTCTTCTCCCATGGAGCATGGAACACTCAACACGCGCAGGAGGTCTCCCTTATGTTCTGGCAGCCATTCTTCTGTAATGTAATTGGCGAGAAAAGCAAATGAGTTCTTGTTTCGGAAAAACCATGTCTCCGGAACAACTACAGCCTCTATCAGGTTTCCCTGTTCCTCCTGGGACCTCTTTATATGGTTCAGATAGGTCTTGATATCGGCCGACCCGCATGCAGCGACGCGAAGACGCACTGCCTTGGCTATGACTCCA
The DNA here is from genome assembly GCA_014382715.1 of Candidatus Desulfacyla euxinica. Lineage (GTDB taxonomy): Bacteria > Desulfobacterota > DSM-4660 > Desulfatiglandales > Desulfatiglandaceae > Desulfacyla > Desulfacyla euxinica. Next base: position 8,468 of record JACNJD010000311.1, read on the forward strand.
GAGCCGATAGCGTCCGCAGATACCCCAATCTCTTTCTCGAGCAAAGATTCAATCATTGTCAGGGACATCATTGCCACCTTCGAGCATGGGAAGAAATTTGAAGCTGCTCTGCAGGAGATCCAGATCGATATATTGAATCATCTCCTTGTTCTCCATGACAAAACCCCCAAGATAGGGAGCTTCCTGCATGCTCAGTCCGGGTGATACAAATGCGTCTTCAGATTTTTTTACTGCCTCGGTCACCCGTTCCGCCATAAACCCGAGGATATAAGGCGTATTGTCTTCTCTAACATAGTCCACAAGGATAATCCGTGTGCTCAGCCGCATCTCACACGGTCGTCCCTGAATCATGATACGTAGGTCGATTACAGGGACAATAACGCCCCGGTAATTGAAAAGCCCCGCAAAATAATCCGGGGTATGGGGCATGTCCTTTAACTTAACCAACGGAGCGACTTCCCTTACCTTTTCACATTTCATGGTATACATAACGTCGCCCAAATAAAAGAGCAGTACCAGCATCTCCCGAGCCCCCCTTAGGATTGATGATTGTTGATTGATGATTGTCGATCCCGTTACTCTACCTTGAAGCGTGACACCTCATCCTGCAGACCTCTTGCGGCCTCATTCAACTGTTCAATAGCGCCATAGGTTTCCCGCAGGGAATCCATTGTCTGCTGCATCTCCTCACTTAAATTCGCCATAGACAGATTTATTTTCTGGGCATTTTCCGACTGCTGTCCCATGGACACATTAACGTTCTCAAAGCTCGGAGACAGTGCTTGAACCTGCTCAATGATCCGGGCAAGCTGAACACTTATCCTCCCCACGTCTTCTGCGCTGCGATTTACTTCTGCAATGAATTTGTCCATTTCCATAACTCCGGCAGAAACCGCAGATTGCATCTCCTGGACCATCTGGTCAATATCCAAAGTAGCCACGGCAGTCTGGTCCGCTAACCTCCGTATCTCCCGAGCCACTACATTGAACCCTCTGCCGTACTCTCCCGCCTTCTCAGCTTCAATGGCAGCGTTCAGTGAAAGCAGGTTGGTCTGGTCCGCAACCTTTGTAATGGTTGTTACCACATTCGTGATATTTTCCGCTTTTTCGTTGATAGCCTCCAACCTGCCGGATATGGATTTGGAAGCGGCTTCCATGCTTCCCATGGCCTCCTCCATACGCGCCAGGTCTGTTTGTCCTTTACTCGCAAAACCCGCAGTCTCCTGAGACTTTAATGCCACCTGCTCCATCGTATCCACCAATTCTGTTGCAACTTCGGATATCTGCTCCACTGCCTTCACAACCCTGTTGGTAGATTCCACCTGGTTTGCCACGGTAGCCTCCTGCTCTTTGGCAGTGGCAGCCAATTCGGTTGAAGAAGATGTAACCTGGATACCGGATCGCTGCACCTGCCCAACAACCTTCCGAAAAGATGTGGCCATACCATCTATTGCCTTTAGCAGGGTCCCGATTTCGTCTTTCCTCGTGGCGTCAATGCCCACAGTAAGGTCAAAATCAGACAATTTAAGGGCAATTTGAGAAACATCATTCAAAGGTTTAAGGACCAATGCCCTCAATAAGAATATCAGAGATACAACCAAGGCCAGAAGTATTACAAAGACTCCGATAGTCTGGCTTGCTATAGCACGATTAAGCTCAGATCGAGCAGCGTTTTCAAAGATCTCTGATTTGTCGGAAGCCTCTTTTTTCAGGCTTCTGATCTTTTTCTTTAATAAGGTGTCAATATAGTAAACCTGAAAATTGCCGATTTTCTTTGCATCTTGCATGCAATCTACAGAAACCGACAGGCTATCATTAAGTTTCAGATCTTTAGGCAGTGCATCTCCTGTTTTAATGCCGGCATTTCTCCAGGCAGCGGCAAAAGACGTGCCTTTATCGTCCAGTACATTTATAGCCACTATTTCAGGATAATTCATATAAGGGCGTAGGGAATTCTTCAAACCGTCTTGATCAAGGTTGTATAGATACGTGGCCCCGATTCCACTGAGGATTTCGGCGTTAAACTTTACATCTTCCCTGAGTGATTTTTTTTCTTCTTCAGCTCTGTCATCAATAAAGTTGTGTATCCCTGATAAGATTTCTTTGGTAAAGCTATCAATCATTCTTATTTCGAACTTGATCAAAACAAACCCGCCCAACAACACCAGGGTGCACACGATACCGCAGGCAGATGCCACTATCCTTGTTACTATGCTCCAATTACGCATGACCATACCCCTCAATCTTATAATCTAATCCTTTAATTGTAGCCGCGAACCATTTAATCCTTAATTTGCAATATATTTCTTCCATATTTCATCATACCGCCCGGTTTTACGCAACTGCTTCAAACCCTCATTAAAATCATTTCTGACTTCTTCATTAACAAACCCAACGCTAAAGGGCGTTGGAGGAAAGATATGCCAGATGTCAATAGC
>JACNJD010000178.1 GCA_014382715.1 Candidatus Desulfacyla euxinica
GGGCCCCCCATACCTATACTCAAGAAGACGTCCTTGAAATTAACTCCCACAGCGGGTACGCACTCCTTTCAAAAATTCTCGAGATCCTTTTGGCTCATGGCGCAAGATTAGCCACCCCAGGAGAATTTACACATAGGGCATTTCTTAACGGCAGGATCGACCTGACTCAGGCTGAAGCAGTCATCGATATTATCAATTCCCAGTCAGAAAGGGGGCTGTATTTGGCCTCACAGCAGGTCCAGGGCTCGTTTAAGGATGAGATCGAAGACTTGAGACAAAAGGCCATCCATATCCTTGCACAGGTAGAGGTAGCAATCGATTTTCCGGAAGAGGAACCTGATATGGTTTTCGGAGAGAAGGAAACAAGGGGAATAACCGAAGACCTGATAAAACCTATTGAAGCCCTGATAAAGGCCCATGAAAGCAGGATCTGGGTAGATGGCATCAATACCGTCATTGCAGGCCGGGTCAATGCGGGCAAGTCAAGCCTTTTGAATCGCCTTCTGAACGAACAACGAGCCATTGTGACCCCAATACCCGGAACTACGAGGGATATCATCGAATCCACCATAAATATTGAAGGAATACCACTCAGGCTCATGGATACTGCGGGCTTCCAGAAGGTGAATGATGAAGTGGAAAGGCTTGGAATCGACTTAACCAAACGGAAATTGAAGGAGTCAGACTTTGTATTAATTGTCATTGACCAGAGCCGTCCCCTGGGTCAGGAAGATCTGGACATTATCCTTCAATCCAAAGGAAAGAAAGCTTTGATAGTTATAAATAAGATCGATCTGCCCTCCAAACTCGGTCAGGGGGCAGACATCGAGGCGCTTTCTCTTTTCCCTTTGGTCAAGATTTCAGCCCTCACCGGCCAGGGGCTCGATCAACTGAAGAAGGCGATGAAGGATTGCATCCTTGAAGGTCGGCTGGATACGACATCCTCTCACGCGGTCCCCAACATAAGGCATCGGCACGCCTTGAACCATGCGCTTCAGTTTTTCAAGGATGCGGAGCACAGAAAAGTGGAAGAGGCACCAATGGAAATTATAGCCGTAGAACTTAGAAGCGGGCTCGACGCCTTGGGAGAAATCACGGGAGAGACCACAGGTGAAGACGTCTTAGACAATATTTTCAGTCAATTTTGTTTGGGAAAGTGATTGGGATTGAAGCAGGTAGGCATAATGGTTTGTGGGACCTTGCCCGGAGCCGAAATCCAGACCCGTGGCAATGGCCCGGGTAATGAATTGTTTGGCCTCCCCTACCGCCTCTGGCACGGTGAAACCCTGGGCCAAAAGGGTGACCAGGGCCGCCGAAAAGGTACACCCTGTTCCGTGGGTATTCCGGTTATTCAGACGAGGCGCATCAAAGGTATGAAAGGATTCCCCGTCAAAGAGCACGTCCAATGCATCCCCCTTCAGGTGTCCCCCTTTGACCACCACAAACCTCGGGCCCAGTTGACGGATCCTCCTGGCCGCCTTTTTCATAGTATCAAGCCCCTCCACGGGAAATCCGCAGAGCTCAGATGCCTCGGGAAGATTGGGGGTTACCACGTGGGCCATTGGCAAGAGAACTTCCCTCATTGTGACCCGTGCATCTTTGGACAGAAGTGCGTCCCCGCTCTTTGCCACCATGACCGGGTCAACAACTAAGAGTTCAACCTTGTAACGTCTTAACTGCTCGACCACCGTCAGAACGATTTCCGGGGTAGCGAGCATCCCTGTCTTCACCGCATCTGCCCCATAGTCGGAAAGAACCGACGTCATCTGCAGTTTGATGAAATCGATGGGTACGGGATGAACCCCTTGCACACCTAATGTATTCTGGGCCGTTAGGGCGGTTATGGCGCTCATACCATAACTGCCCATCACGGTGATAGTCTTTAAGTCCGCCTGAATTCCCGCACCACCCCCGGAATCAGAACCGGCTATGGTCAAAATCCGCTTCATAAAACACCTCCGATATTTCTAAGGCTTCCGACCGAACGTTGCACCTTGTTCTTTATTGATGGCCCCCGTTTTCATCCTTTTCAACCCCGGAAGAAAAACCGAATAGCTGCATAAGGATCAGATAAATTACTCCTGCAGCGACAAGGCTGGGGACTGACGAGCCCCAGGCGGTTTCGCTCTGCAGGAGGTGATAGAGTCCAAATCCTATCCCCCACGCCACAAACGCCCATGGGTTGAATCCGCCCAGGTACCAATAAATGCCTTGTCGATCAAATCCAGCCTCGAAGTACCTCTGTCGTCTGAGGAAAAAATAGTCTGAAAGAACGACCCCAAACAGCGGACAGAACACCGAACCGACAAAGAGCAGAAAGCCCTCGTAAGCAGTGGCGGGAAACATCAATGCCAGCGCCGTTCCCAAAATACCGCATGCAACACTCCCACGTTTCCGGCCCATTTCAGGCCATATATTGAGGGCAGAAATGGCCGTCGAATATATGTCAAGGAAAGTAGTCGTGAAGGTAGAAAAGAGGACTATAATAATGGCGGGTACGGCAAGCCCCAGACCCACCATCAATTCCAGGACCATGCTGTCCGGTGTTGCCGATTGTGTGGCAAGTGCCGCAGCGAGGCCTATGGTATACATCCAGGAACTAACGATGAAATAGCCTATCCATGTTCCCCAAAAGGCGGATCCCGTGCCTTTCCCGTATCGTGAATAATCACACACAAGGGGGAGCCAGGACATGGGCATGGCAATGACGAGATCGAGGCCGATCATAAAGGGCATTCCACTTTTTACGGGAGCCTCCAGGAGACGGCTCAGACCGTACTCATGAAACACTACATAGCTCATGAGACAGCAGAGCGCTATGAGGGCGGTTATGGCGATCCTGTGAAGCCATTTCCAATAGCGATGCCCAAGGAGCGCCCAAAGGGTGGTCGCGAATCCGGCGATGATGACCCAGCCCCGAAATCCAAATATGGGCAAAGGCCACACCCCCTGTGCAGCCTTACCCCCAATCCAAAGCATTACCCCGGTCCATCCGACAAGCTGAACGAGGTTGAGTACCGTGGCAAAATATGACCCTCGAATCCCAAAGGATGGTCTAATTGCCACCATTGAGGGGATGCCGGTTCTACTTCCTATGATTCCGCCAAAGGCCAAGGGCGTATTCCCTATGAGGTGCCCGATAAGGATCACCACGAGGCCTGTCACAAACCCTAACGGGATCAGGAGGCCCCCTGCCCAGATCTCGGCGAGGGAAACAGCTGCCCCGGACCAGAGGAGAAAAAAATCCACCCCGGTCAAGTTTCGGCCCTCCTGTCCAACAGGTTTTATCCCGTTTCTCTCCTTCATACGTACTCCCCCTTTCTAACGGCTTTGAAAGCCGTTGCGGGTTAGGTTCAGATCCCTATGGCATACGCCATAAAAAAGCCGCTTCCCTCAAAGGAGAAAGCGGCTCTAAAAACTCAATAAACACGAATAACGCGTAAACTCGGTAATCGCGCCGCTTTCCTCCGCTGGTATTAGCCAGTTCAGGTTCTAAGGGTTGCAGGATATCGCTCCAGCTCTCAGAGAAACCACCCCTAGCGACAATTTATAAACTACCTTATTCCACTAAAAAATGTCAAGGTATATTCCTGCCACACTGATTCCGCTTGCAAAATGGCATGATCAGCATATAAAAAGGGAAAACATTGGAGAATGGAAACCGGTTTGGACAAAATGGCAGGGCATGACAAAATGGAATCTCAAGGGGCATCAAAACCTCGAATATGGTTAAGGGTAGCTAGAATAGCGGTTGTCATCATCATTTCCCTGCTGGTAGGGGCGATTCTTGTCAAAACCCGTCCAAAGCCTCAGCAGAAGACAGTGAATAAACTGGGTCCACTGGTTGATGTGATCCAGATCCAGAAGACTTCTCCCAACATGATCATTGAGGTTTACGGCACTGTACGATCCGGGGAGAGGTTAATCCTCACTGCTGAAATCAGCGGGAGTATCATTGAGATGTCTCCTGATTTTGAAGAAGGGGTCTATTTTCCAAAAGGGTCTTTTTTAATACGCATTGATCCACGTAATTATTCCCTCCGCGTGGAAAAACTCCAAACAGAGATCCATAGCTTGCAGGCAGAATTGGCCCGTGTAGCCCAGGAGAAAAAAAATCTCCAGGCCACGTTGAAAATTGCTGAAGAAGAATTGGATCTGTCCAAGACCGAGTTCGACCGGCAGTTGGCTTTGGCCAAGAGAAAAGTGGTTTCCCAGAACGAGCTGGATCGGGCCCGGAAAATCTGGCTGACAACCCGCCTGAAGACCCAGGACATACAAAACTCCCTCCAACTCCAGAAATTCCGCGTAGATCTCTTAAAGGCTCAGCAACAGTCTGTTCGAGTGCAACTCAAAGAAGCTAAACTGGCCTTGGAGCGGACAGAGATCAGGGCGCCATTCAACTGCCGGATCGCTAAGAAAATAACCGAAACAGGCCAGTATGTGATGGCAGGGACACCTTTGGCGGAAATATACAATGTGGGGATCATGGAAGTGGAGGTGCGTATCCCCCCCAGCGAGGCCATATGGCTCAATTTTGGTACAGGAGGGGTCATGGACCCAAAGGGAGGGGACCCTGTCAAGGCCAAAATCATCTTTAAAACACCCTTTCAGGAGCTTTCATGGGATGGATTTGTATCGAGAGTCAAAGGCCAGATGGAGGAACAAACCCGCACATTACCCCTTGTGGTTGAGGTGAAAAACGGTCATCCCTCCCAGGACCGCCCAATTCTTCCGGGAATGTTTGTCATGGTGGAGATTGTGGGCAAAAAGATAGATGATCTCTTTCTTTTACCGAGGGAAGCGGTTCGGGAAAACAGCAGCATCTATGTGGTAGGCAGTGGCAAGATAGAGGTGAGGCCAGTGGAAATCCTCCGTCGTTCGGGGGATCAGATCTACATTAAAAAAGGGGGTTCCCAAGGTGAAAAAGTGGTTACACGGTTTCCAGGGGTGCTTTCCGAAGGGATGACAGTACGTGTCAGACAAGTCCCTTTTGAAAAGGAGACCCCTAAATGAAATCAATAGCCCGGTGGTCCGTTGAACATAGAGTCACGGTAAACCTCCTGATGGTGTTCATCATAATCGTTGGAGTGATGAGCCTCACGAGGATGAGGCGGGAGGTCTTCCCTTATTTCACCCTGGATATGGTCTCTGTTCTAGTCCTTTATCCGGGTGCAAGTCCGGAAGAAATTGAAGAGGGTATCGTTCTTAAAGTCGAGGAGAAAGTAAAATCGGTTCAGGGGATAAATAGAATTATCTCCTCAGCTCAGGAAGGGGTTGGGAAGGTAATCTTGGAACTGAAAGAAGACGTGGAAGATGTCCAGAAGGTGGTGGATGAGGTCAAGACCCTGGTTGATACTATTGATACATTCCCCGAAGATGCTGAAACCCCGCTCATCCAGGAGATTACAATCAGAGATGAGGCCATTAACATTGCCGTTTACGGTGATGTTTCCGAAAGGAATCTGCGCCGGAGCGCTGAAAAGATAAGGGATGATCTCCTGAGTCTCAAGGAGATCTCCCAGGTGAATCTTACCGGTGTCCGGGACTATGAGATATCGGTTGAAATCTCTGAGAACAACCTGAGACGCTACGGTCTGACCTTTGACCAGGTAACCGCCGCTTTGAAGAGCGGCAGCCTTGATCTACCGGGTGGAGGGATCAAAACGGCCGGTGGAGATATCCTCATTCGTGCCAAGGGCCAGCGGTATACGGGCCGGGAGTTTGAGGAGATCCCCCTGATTACCCTGCCTGATGGCACAATGGTTCGTGTAGGTGATGTGGCTCATGTGCTTGACGCATTTAAGGACACAGACCAGAAGGGCCGTTTCAATGGCAAACCAGCGGCCCTGGTTCAGGTGAGGAAAACACGGGATGAGGATATGATACATATTTCCCGGGCCGTCCACACCTATATCCAGGAAAATGAACATGCACTCCCACCGGGAATCCGCATGGCAGCCTGGGCAGATCTCTCACTGTTAGTTCAAGATCGCATCGACCTCCTTTCACGAAACGGAACTCAGGGGATCATTCTGGTATTCATCAGTTTAGCGCTTTTCCTCCGGATAGGCCTTGCCTTCTGGGTCTCTCTCGGCATTCCCATCTCTTTCATGGGCGCCTTTTGTGTGCTTTACTGGTTAGGATCCACCATCAACATGATTTCGCTCTTTGCCTTTATTATGACCTTGGGGATTCTGGTGGATGATGCCATCATAGTGGGGGAAAACATCTATGCCCATTACGAAAGGGGTGAGCCTCCCCTGAAGGCTGTTATTGACGGTATGGCTGAGGTGGGCAGCCCCGTACTCATGGCCGTAAGCACCACTGTGGTGGCCTTTATGCCGCTCCTCTATATCAGCGGGATCATGGGAAAGTTCATCAAGATCCTTCCCACAGCGGTCATTATAATACTCGTGTTTTCATTATTTGAGGCCTTTTTCATTTTGCCGGCCCATCTGGCTCACAGCCTGGAAAAAGATCAACTTAATACCAGGCGTAAGAAAAGGCTTAATACCCGTCTGTTAGATAGTATCCATCAGGGTATGCAGTACACCATCAAACACATTTACGCCCCGATCCTGACATGGTCACTCAAAAATCGATATTTCACCCTTGCCCTGGCAAGTGGAGTGTTTGTTATGGTTTTAGGTCTGGTAGCAGGGCAACATGTCCCCTTTGTTCTGTTTCCAAAGACAGACAGTAATTATTTACAGGCCCAAATCAGTTTTCCCCTTGGCACACCCGCAACCATAACCGAGGCCTCCATAAAGAAGATCGAACAGGCCGCTTCCCGGCTGAACAGGGAATTCTCTCAGACCAGAACAGACGGCAAAGATATTGTTCTTTATTCCTTCGGCCTTGTGGGGACCATTGCCAGTCAGGGATTTGAAGGAGCAGAAATTGGGGGCCATGCCGGCCAGGTCTTTTTGGAACTTCTTCCTGCAGAGGAACGGTCTGAGACAGCACTCCAGGTGGTCAACCGCTGGAGGGACCTGGTGGACGAAATTCCTGGCGCTGAGAAACTCTCTTTTTCCTCCTTAGGAGGGCACCCCGGGGGAAACCCCATTGAAATTCAGCTCATAGGAAATAACTTCGAAGAGCTCAAAAGGGCCGCCGAAGAACTCAAGGCTAAAATCGCCCAGTACCAGGGGACCTTTGATATCACAGACAACTTCAGACCGGGCAAGACAGAGATTAAACTCAAGGCCAAAGCAACGGCATATCCTTTAGGGATCACCTTAGCGGACCTGGCACGGCAGGTCAGACAGGCATTCTACGGGGATGAGGCGGTGCGGATCCAGCGTGGCAGGGATGATGTTAAGGTGATGGTCCGGTATTCTGAACCTGAGCGACGGACCTTGGGCACCATTGAAGAGATGCGAATACGCACACCTAAGGGAGATGAAATCCCGTTTTCAGAGGTGGCTGATGTCATCTACGGACGGGGATATTCGGTGATCAATCGCATCGATCGTCACCGTCAGATTACGGTAGTGTCAGATCTTGATGAGAGTGTTGCCAATGCAGAACAGATCATTGAAGACCTGGGCAGGAATTTTCTTCCCGGCTTTGTCAAACGCTATCCAGACATCAGATATGGCTTTGAAGGACAGAAGAAGCGCAGCAATGAATCGGTAAGCAGTCTGTTCAGGGGGTTCGGCATTGCTATCTTAGGCATCTACCTCCTCCTTGCAACCCAGCTCCGTTCCTATGTTCAACCCATCGTTATCCTGGTGGCCTTGCCATTTGGAATGGTGGGCGCAGTCCTGGGACATCTCGTGATGGGATTGTCCCTTACCCTTCTAAGTCTGTTCGGCATCGTGGCCCTTTCAGGAATTGTCGTAAATGATTCCATTATCCTGCTGGATTTTATCAACCGCGCCATCCGAAACGGCACACCAATCATGCAGGCAGTTGAGCAATCAGGAAAGGCCAGATTCCGTGCTGTGGTCCTCACATCACTGACCACCATTGCCGGTCTTCTTCCCCTTCTTCTGGAGCGGAGCTTTCAGGCACAGTTTCTTATCCCCATGGCCGTGAGCATCACTTTTGGGCTCATGGTGGCTACCGTCTTGACACTCCTCTTTGTACCAACGCTCTATCTGATTGTGACAGAAGGGACTGCCTTCTTAGGCCCGTTTTTTGGTTTGAAACCAAGAGAATCGGTTCCCTCAATCTCTGGTAATCCTACATAAATCTAGCAATGAGGATGTCGGCCTTCTCGGGTTCCAAATCTTCCATTTTATTTCTGAAAACAATCCAAATCTAAAGGAGACGATTTATGGACCCCATTTTGGATTGGGGCGTAGGGATAGTGCTCTGGTTTCAGATGTCCAGCCCTTCATTAGATCTGCCCTTTAGAATCATAACCTTTATGGGAAATGAGGGATTTTTCATCCTTGTCCTGCCATTCATATACTGGTGCGTGGACCGGCGTACCGGCGTCAGGTTGTCCATTCTTTTTCTTTTCTCTGCCTATATTAACTCGGCAGCAAAGGTTTTTGCCAGTCAGCCCAGACCTTTCCAGTATGATGCCCGGGTAAAACAGATTGTCAATGCCGGCGGCGGCGGATTGCCAAGCGGCCACACGCAGAGCGCCCTTGTCTTCTGGGGTTACTTTGCGTCATGTTTCAAACGACCATTATTATGGGTAATTGCCGGTTTGCTAATCATATTAATTCCTCTTTCATGGTATGGGGGACATGGGTGCAGGCAGTGCTTGACAATTGACTCAGGTCATGAAAGTCTGTGAGCATTAAAATATTTTGACCTGTGCAGTCAGTCCGTGGGGGTCTCTTTCCCAAAGGACGCAAGACCCTATCTCATTGCATGGGCACGGCAGCATGCGCCTGGAATCCACTACGGAACAGTCCTTTCCGAGCTGTAGGCTCTACGAGCCGGAAGCCAGGAGAGAGTCTCTGTTGAAACCTACATCGTCCCTGCCTGTTCCGAACTCGCAATTGAGACAAGGGGACGTTCTACGTCCTGTGGAAGTTTTTGTTGTGTCCTTTGGGAAACAGGCCCCCACGGACGACCCGGGATGTATTGCCTGGTTCGAGTGTAATACCCCGCAGCCTGCGGCGACGAGTTTCATTGGGAAATTGGTTGCAAAATCATGCAAAATTTTCCCGAGTGGAAAACGATTGGTTGAGAATCAAATCCGCTTTGGGGTATGATTCAACCCGGCGCGGCCAAAGAAAAAATCGTTGCGGAAGAAGCTGAGGGGGCAGGTCTGAGGCAAAAACGGTCTTGAAGGAGGGGGCATGGCATGATCGAAAAAATACCGTTCGGAAAATCGGGTCATCAGAGCTCCAGAACTATTTTCGGTTCGGTGAGCCTGGATGGGGTGAGTGCGTCCGATGCGGATCGGGTACTGGATCTTCTGTTCGAGTTCGGGGTCAACCACATTGACACGGCCCCCAAGTACGGGGAGGCCGAGCTGCGCCTGGGACCCTGGATGAAAAGGTACAGGGATCGGTTCTTCCTTGCCACCAAGACCAACGAGCGGACCTACCAGGATGCAAAAGAGCAGTTTGAACGGTCATTGGAACGGCTGCAGGTGGATCGGGTCGATTTGCTTCAGTTTCACAACCTGACGGATGTGGTGGAGAGGGAGATCATTATGGGACCGGGCGGCGCCCTGGAATTTCTCATGGAGGCCAGAGAGAAAGGGTTGACCAAAATGATCGGTATTACCGGCCACGGGCTTCATACTCCGAAATTTCATCTGCAGACCCTGGAGCGCTTTGCCTTTGACAGCGTGCTTCTGCCGTGCAACTACCTGCTCATGAAAGATCCCGAATACGCCCGTGAATTTCAAGAACTCCTCTCCTACTGCCATGAGCACCGGATTGCCGTGCAAACCATCAAGGCCATCGCCCGGGGGTATTGGGGGAACAGGACATGGAACCGAAGCACCTGGTATGAACCGCTTACCGATGATGGCGCCATTGCCCAGAATGTCCATTGGGTATTGGGTATCCCCAACATTTTCCTGAACACGGTGGGCGACGTGCGAGAAATGCCCAAGGTCCTGAAGGCCGCGAACGGTTTTGAGCGACGGCCCTCTGAGCAAGAGATGGACAGGATGGTTGAACAGACGGGTATGCAGACGCTGTTTGGCTGAAAGGGGCTGGGAACAGCCCTCTTTCCTTATGCCCGAATGGCTCTTACCTTGTCCATGAACGACCTGACACGTTTTTCATCCACATGGTTTTCAAACACCCCGCCCCGTTTGAAGGTGGTGCCCACCACGGCCCCGTCGGCAATGGCCAGCTGATCTTCCACATTTTCCAGGCGAACGCCGGTATTGGCAAAGACCGCGGTCTGGGGCACCGCCTCCCTGACCTTCTGGAGGATTCTCCGGTCGGTCTGTTCCCCTGCAGTCAGTCCCGAGACGCACAGCGCGTCCGGCCGGTTGTTGAACACCGTTGATCTGGCGATATCCACAATGTCCCGGTCGGCCAGATACCGGGCCGCTTCGGGAACGATATTGAACAAGAGCTTCACCCCTTCCGCTCCGATGGCATGCTGGTGCCGCACCACGGCGCCGCAATCGGTATTCCAGAGACCAAAATCGCTGGCATACACACCGGTAAAGATCTCCCGCACAAACCGGGCACCGGTGGCCACGGCCAGATCCAGGGATGCGGCCGGATCCCAGAGCACATTCACGCCAAAAGGGATGCGCAGATCGCCCATGAGCTCCCCGATAATGCGCGCCATGGCGGCCACGGTCACCGTTTCCACCTTGGTCAGGTAGGGCAGGCTGAACTCGTTGGAGAACATGATCGCATCGACGCCGCCCTTTTGCAGGGCCAGCAGGTCCTTTTTCGCCCACTTTATGACGTTTCTCATGCCTGTTTTTTTCTCAAAACCGGGATCTCCCGGCAGGGCGTTCAGGTGGCACATGCCGATGATCGGCTTTGGGGAACCAAATACCTCTTCAATCCATGTTTTTGTTTGCATAATACCTCTCCAAAAGAAATTTAATTGCCGTTGCTCCTGAAAGAATTCGACAGGTCGCGCATTAGAGGTTGGGTGGCATCGTACAGAGATCGAAAAATCCTGTAGTGCGACGCATAACGCTTGTGGATCTCCGGGTTTGGGGTGACGGCTCTTCCTTTTCCTACCCATCGGGTGATTTCTCCGAGGTCCTTGAACAGACCCACACCCACCCCTGCCATGAAGGCATCCCCGTAGCTTGCCCCCACGGATCGCCGGTGAAGGACAAGCTCCACATCGGCGATGTCTGCCACCAACTGCATCCACAACGGATTCTGGGTGCCCCCGCCTACGGCGATGACGCGTTCGGGGGTGACCCCCTCTTTCCCCATCACCTCCATATTGTGGCGGATTCCAAAGCCGACGCCCTCCAGGAGGGCACGATAGATATCGCCGCGGGTGTGGGTAAGGCCCAGGCCAAAGAGGACCCCTTTGGCCTCGGGGTCGTGCAGAGGGGTGCGCTCCCCCTCAAAGTAGGGCAGGGCAATGAGCCCGTTAGCGCCGGGCGGGGATTGGGCCGCTTTCCGGGCCAGGGCCGTATAGGCATTCTCCCCTCCGGATTTCTCCTTTGCCACCTCCCCTTGGGCAAACCGGTCGCGGAACCAGGTGGTCAGGCTGCCGGAGGTGGACATTCCTCCCATGAAGGCAAATGTCCCTGGCTCTAAGAAATTGGCACTCCAGAAATGCTGGGTCTTAACCCGTTTTGCGGTCTTCATGATAAAGAAGATGCTGCTCCCGAACATGCACATCATATCGCCCACCTCTGCCACCCCGGCGCTGATGGCCTCGGCGGCCGCGTCGATGGTGCCGGTGATGACCGGCGTGCCTCTGGCCAGACCCGTCTCCAGGGCGGCCTCAGCGGTTACCTCCCCCGCAATGTCGCAGCTCCAGGTTATCTCGGGCAGCAGATCAACGGGCGTGACGTGACGTGCCACATCGCCGTACCATTCGGAACGGTAGATATCAAAGAGAGGAGCATAGCCGCTGGCACTGTAGTTGTCTATGCTAACCTTGCCTGTAAGCCTGTACACCAGATAGGCCTGGCTGGTGAGAAACCACCTGGTCTTGGCGTAGATTTCCGGTTCGTTTCGGCGAACCCAGAGGATCTTGGGGCCGCACGCCTGGGTGTCCAGGTGAGTGCCGCTTCTCTGAAAGATATCTTCCCTTCCCAGCACCTTTTCCAGGTGATCGATATCCTTTGATGCCCTCCCGTCGATCCCGTAGAGGATTCCAGGCCGCAAAGGCCTGCCTTTACCATCAAGGGGCAGGACACAAGGGCCGATGGCGCTGGTTCCGATCCCCAGGATATGCCCGGGCCGGACCCCCGATTTTGCCAGCAGGTTTCCCACGATCTCCCTGAAGTCGTTCCACCACACCCGGTCGGCGTCGTGCTCGAAATGACCGGGTTTGGGCATATCCATACCGTGTGGAACAGCATGGGTGGCAACGACCTCCCCCCCTGTGTCCACCAGTACCCCTTTTGAAGAATAGGTGCCCACGTCCACGCCCAGCAGATATCCATTTCCCATGTGCGGTTCCTCAAATCAGCATATGGCCGTTTTCGAAGATCAACTTTTCGTCCAGATAGACCTCTCCTTCCTGCCTCATGTCTTTCACAATGTCCCAATGGATGGCCGATCGGTTGGTTCCTCCGGTGCCGGGATAGGCCCGCCCCAGAGCAATGTGTACTGTGCCGCCCATCTTTTCATCCAGCAGGATATCCCGGCAAAGATATTTGATCTCTTCGTTGGTGCCGAAGGCAAACTCCCCGATCCGGCTTGCCCCTGGATCGCTTCGAACCACGGTCTGGAGAAAATCGTTATTGGAAGAGGATCGGGCTTCCACCAGTTCTCCCTTCTCCCAGCAGAGGGACAATCCTTCCACCAGCCGCCCGCCCAATAACCCCGGGGATTCAAAATGGATGCAGCCGTCAACGCTGGTCTCCACCGGGGAGGTAGCGATCTCTCCGTCCGGCATGTTGATTTTTCCGTCCAGGACGGCCCAGGTGCGGCCTTTGACCGAAAAGGTCAGCTCCGTATCCCTGCCCACCACCCGTATCTGTTGGCCCTGCCCCAGAATCTCCGCTCTGCGGTGCCACTCTCTGCTCAATGCGGTCCAGTCGAGCAGACAGGCCTTGAAAAACATCTCGGTGACCGTCTCTTCGTCGAGGCCGGCCTGCTGAGCAAGGGCGGCATTGGGTACCCGTATCAGGCACCATCGCGTCTTTTCCCAGCGCAGGGTGGATATCCTGCCCATGGCACGCCGCAGGGCCGAAAGCTTTTCCGCCGGGATGTCCCAGAAAACGTCCAGGTTATGGGCGCCTCGAAGCCCAAAATAGCAATCGGCCCATTCCATGCCGTGGGCCTCCATTTCAGGCTCCCACTCGATCTGTTTGCGGCTCCCGAATTTCAAGACCAGGCGGTTCAATTCCTCGGATAGAAACTGCACTTGCGGATAGGCACCGGATTTGATGCAGGCCTCATAGACCGCCAGGGCCATCGGATAGGCCTCCGGCTCAACCATGGCGATCATGGCCCTTTCCCCCGGCTTGATCCCAAGGGAATAGTTCACCAGCAGGTCCCCCAACTGCTTCCACCTTCTGTCCACGACCTCCTCCGTCGATCCCTTCTTAAGCGTCTACGGTTGACTTTTCATAACCCCAATACCTTAATGCACTACAGGGCACACAAAGGGCACCGAGAAACATGGATGGTCAGATTTCATTTTCTCTGAAATTGAGACGGAAAAACCAAAAAACACCTGTAATGCTACCCCATAGAAGTTGACCCGGTCAACAGGTTTATAGTCATTTGGGCCTGTTTAGACGGATGCCTTTGTCGTCGAGCAAATATGTTCAAAATGGCGGAGGCTGCAAAGGAGACCCCGGCGAAATAGGTGCCGGAAGGACCCCGAAGTCCTCCTTTCGTACCGGGTGAGCGCAACGTACGTTGGCTCTTAGACTATTTGTGGATGACTGAAAACTCATGAGCCTGTGCTTATCCGGTTGGGACAAATTTACCGCTGGATCATAACCACGGTAAATCTGTTCTAATCGAAAAAGGCTTCTTAATTGAGGTCCTTGGTTTTTGCCTCAAAACTAACATGCTGATATTTAAACGTTTTTTTAAGCGCTTCATTGAAAAGCCAGAATAACTGATTTTATCCTTTATGTTCAAGGTGTTAGGTAGTAGAAGAAAATCACCGTGGGATCATAACAATTCGGTATTGACAGCCATTCCAATTTGAGGCTATATTAAAATATTTTCACGCCTTTGAAAATACCAAGGCGTGTTTATCCATCTTCGGATGGAAACCAAGAGTGTAGGGTGCCTTCTCTCCATGGGAGGCAGGATTGTCTGCCAGGGTGGGTTAGGAAAAATCGTTCAACAAATCTGAAACTGTGTCAAAAGGAGGATGAAAATGAAGAAGCTGTTTTTTGTGTTGCTGGTATTGGTATTGACGGTGAGTTTTGGGCTGACTGTGAGTGCAAAAGACAAAGGCAAGAAGACCTACGAGATCGTCATGGTGGTCAAGCTGGAGGGGGTGGCCTGGTTTGACAACATGCGCCTCGGCATCGAGAAGTTCAATAAGGAATTTTCCGATGTCAACGCCTATCAGATCGGTGCAGACACGGCGGATCCCGCGGCCCAGGTGGCCCTGGTGGAAGATCTGATTGCCAAAGGGGTGGACGCCATCCTGGTGGTTCCGAACGATCCGGAATCTCTGGTGCCGGCCTTTAAAAAGGCAAACAAGGCAGGGATCCTTACTTTTACCCATGAGGCCTCCAACCAGAAGCAAGTCAGCTTTGACATCGAGGCCTTTGACAACATCGCCTACGGCCGGCACATGATGGACCAGATGGCCCAATGGATGAACAAGAAAGGCCAATGGCAGCCCTTTGTGGGCCACCTCACCTCCACCACCCATAATGAATGGGTGGACGGCGAGCAGATGGAGGCCAAGGAAAAGTTCCCGGGAATTGTGCAGGCTACAAAAAGGATAGAAGAAAAGGAAAACCAACAGGTTGCCTACGAAAAGTCTCTGGAATTGCTCAAGACCTACCCCAATCTGAAGGCCATCATGGGTAGTGCCATGAGTACCGCGCCCGGGGCGGCCCAGGCCATTGAGGAGAAGGGTCGCATCGGAAAAGTGGGTGCCTTCGGCACATGCCTGCCTTCCGTGGCCGGCGATTATCTGGAAAGCGGCGCCGCCATATCCATCCATTTCTGGGTTCCGGCCGACGCCGGTTATGCCACCTGCATGGCGGCCTACAAAACCCTCAAAGGGGAGGAGATCAAGGACGGGACCAATCTTGGAAGGCCCGGCTATGAAAACATCACTGTCAAAAAGAACAAGTCCGGCGTCCCGGTGATCTATGGGCAGGCCTGGATGGATGTGACCAAAGAAAATTTGAAGGATTGGAAAAAACCCAACGGCGACTATAAACTATAACCCTCGAAAGTTGATTGGAGATTCCTCTCCAATCAACTTTCCATCGCTTTTCCAATATTAAGGGTAAGGATCATGAAAAAGTTTTTGAACAAACCTGAGAATTTTGTTGATGAAATGGTCGAAGGCATTCTTGCTGCTCATCCCGATCAGCTTGCCATCGTTGAAAATGATCTTCGCTGTATCGTCAAGGCCGGAGAGAAAAAAAAGGGCAAGGTGGGGTTGGCCACCGGCGGAGGTTCCGGACATCTCCCCCTGTTTCTGGGCTATGTGGGTCAAGGGATGTTGGATGGCTGTTCTGTGGGAGGGGTTTTCCAATCTCCCAGCTCCGAGCAGATGTTGAACGTCACCAAAGCCATTGATGCCGGGGCCGGTGTCCTCTACATCTACGGCAATTACGGCGGCGACATCCTGAACTTTGATATGGCCGCTGAAATGGCCGAGATGGAAGACATTAAAGTCTTGTCCTTTGCCGCGGCGGATGACGTTGCATCGGCCTCCAGGGGAGAAGAGGGGAAACGGAGAGGGGTGGCCGGGATCTTCTTTGTCTACAAAGTCGCCGGGGCCAAGGCCGATGAACTGGCCCCCATCGAAGAAGTAAAAAGGGTTGCGGAAAAGGCGGCCGCCAACGTGCGGACCATGGGCGTGGCATTGACACCCTGTATCATACCCGAGGTGGGCAAGCCCGGCTTCACCATCGGGGATGATGAAATGGAAATCGGAATGGGCATTCATGGCGAACCGGGAATTCATCGCGGCAAGCTCAAGAGCGCCGATGAGGTGACGGACACCATGATGTCGGCCATTTTGGAAGACCTTCCCTATGAAAGGAACGACCAGGTAGCGGTGCTCATCAACGGCCTGGGCGCCACACCCAAGGAAGAGATGTATATCGTCTATCGCCGGATGGATCAAATATTGAAAGAGAAGGGGATTTCGGTGTTCCATGTGTATGTGGGGGAGTTCGCTACCTCCATGGAAATGACCGGTTTTTCCATCTCCCTTATAAAACTGGATGATGAACTGAAGCAGTTGATAGCCAGGCCGGCGCGGACCCCGTTTTTCGAGCAGGTCCAACTGAGCGTTTAAAAAGAAAACAATAAAGAGGCGATTCTCAAGGAGAAGATTCAAATGGGTTCCCTGGGTAAGGACGACATCATCAAAATCCTTTCCAACCTGAAACAGCTTTTCAACGACAACAAGGATGCCCTGGTTGAACTGGACAGCCGAATGGGAGACGGCGATCTGGGACTGACCATGTCCAAGGCCTTTACAGCGGCCCACGATGAAATGGTGGACACGGAAGAGACCGATATGGGAAAGATCCTCATGAAGGCGGGCATGATCATGGCCAGGGCCGCGCCTTCCACCATGGGGACCCTGATGGCGACCGGATTTATGCGTGGGGGAAAGGCCGTGTCCGGGAGGAAGGAGATCGCCACGGCCGACCTGGCCGATTTTTTTCAGGCCTTTGTGGCGGGCATCATGGAAAGGGGCAAATCAAAACCGGGCGATAAGACCGTGGTGGACTCCCTGAAACCCGCGGCCGATACCCTGGAGGCCTCTAAAGGCGAGGCTCCTCAAAAGGCCCTTAAGGAGGCCCTTTTGTCTGCGGAAAAGGGCCTTGAGTCCTCGAAAGATATGATTGCTCAACACGGCAGGATCGCCTACTACAAAGAACAATCCAGAGGGTATCAGGATCCCGGTGCAACCGCCGGGGTCATTCTTATCAAGGGATTCATTCTCGAACCGTAACCTGTATGTCCCCGGCAAGGGGGGCACCTTCCCATAAGCGCTAACTTATTTTTGCGCGGGCTGAACTGTGGAAGGTTTACTGAAAAAAGATGAACATCGAACATCGAACGTCCAACATCGAATTTTGAATGGGAAAAGAAAAAGAAACAGAGCTATCATCTTGAAGAAAGGCTCCTGAAGAAACCCAATATTCCTTCCCCGCTAAAGACAGAGGCTTCGATATTCCATTACTCCATTATTTTCCCGCCAAAAGGCGTGACGAGGCGAAGCTAACTAAGTTCGACATTTGCGATGACTAACAAAACGGATGAAAAGACAAGGAAATAGCCATCCTGGATTCGACATTAGTTTTTTCATTCGATGTTGGACGTTCGATGTTCGATGTTCGACGTTCATCTTCCAAAACAAGTTAGCGCTTATGGGCCACCTTCCCTGACTCGTTTTCGGGACGTTCCCTTCAGAGGCGACCTCAGGAAGCCCCGGTCTTCACACCCCCTCTCACCAGATTCCTCATGGGCCAGCCGTTGGTCTGGTAATAATTCACCACCATAAACAGGATCAGGATCAGCCCCCAGATGAACTTCTTCAGGAAGGGGCTGAAGCTCAGGATGTTCAGCCCGCTCTGAAGGACCTGAAGGATTACGATGGCCATGCAAAGACCCAATACGCCCCCGCGCCCTCCTTCCGGGTTGGTGCCCCCCAAAATGGCGAGCAAGACCGCCAGAAGCAGATAGGCATAGCCATATCCGGGTCTCATGGAGTTGACCCGGGAGATGATGATGATGGCCGCAATCCCGGCCAGGAGGCCCGACATAAGATAGGTCTTCACTATAACCCTGTTGTTGCTGATTCCCGAAAAGCGGGTCACCAAGGGGCTGGACCCCAGCATATACATCTTAAATCCCTGTGCGCTCTTTTTCAACATGAGCGATACCAGCAGGGCCACGCCGATAAAGATGATCAGAGGCATGGGAATCCCCAGGATGGTCCCGCTCCCGATGAACAGAAACTCCTCAGGGAACCCACGGATACCGTGCCCTTCGGTCAAAATAATGGCAATTCCCATAAAGAGGCCGTTGGTGCCTAAGGTAGCGATGATAGCCGGCACACCCACCGCCGTGATGAGCAACCCGTTAAACCATCCACAGATCAGAGAGACGACCAGGGCGGCCAGAATGGCCAGAAAGATGATGGTCCCTGGGGAGATTCCCATTGCCTGGGCCTTTACGTGGCTTGCCAGGACCAGCGCGCCGGCCACCCCGCTGAGGTTGGCGACGGAGACCACCGAAAGATCGATGCCACCAGTAATCATGGTCAGCATGATGGCCATGGCAAAGAGGCCGTATTCCGGAAATTGGCTCGACATGGATTGAAAATTGGTGACCGTGAGAAATCTTTCCGGCAGGAATATGGACATGGCCAGAATGGTGCCCACCATGATCACCAACAGGGTCAGGTTGTCCAACTTAACGATTCTTGCTTCTCCAATCAATGGTCGCTCCTATGGATTGTAGGGTTTGTTGTAAATTAATCCGTAAACAACAGGTTCCTTCGGTTCTGTCGCTTGCTCTGGTAATAGGTGATGCTCACCC
The DNA here is from genome assembly GCA_014382715.1 of Candidatus Desulfacyla euxinica. GTDB lineage: Bacteria > Desulfobacterota > DSM-4660 > Desulfatiglandales > Desulfatiglandaceae > Desulfacyla > Desulfacyla euxinica. Next base: position 18,801 of record JACNJD010000178.1, read on the forward strand.
CCAGGACAATCACCAACCCTATAAAGAACTGGTGCCAATAGGAAGACAGACCGATCAGGACGAGGTTCTTTTCCAGAATAACCATCATAATAACGCCCAGAAGGGTACCGGTGAGCGTACCGCTCCCGCCCGTTATTCTGGCCCCCCCGATCACCACCGCTGCGATGACCCGCAACAGTTCGGTGTCCACTATATAGTTTGGGTTGCTGTACCGGATCAGCGACAGGTGCATCACTCCCATGATCCCCGAGAGAAATCCAATATAGCCGTAAACAAAAAAAAGGGTTCGTTTGATATTAAATCCCGCCCGTTTTGCGGACTCATAGTTTCCGCCCACGGCGTAGATGGATTTTCCCAATAGGGTGTGGTTCAAAATAAACCAGGTCAGGATGATAACGAATAGAAGTAAAACCGCAAAGACAGACAGACCGTACAGGGTTCCGTCGGGTCGGGCGAGGGTGAGCACATTCATGTGACCGAAGGCCTTGAAACAATGGGGGAGTTTGCCCGTATTGATGGCCCTGGTGCCCACAAATACCAGCAGGGCCCCATGGAAGATATTCGAGGTCCCCAGGGTGACGATCAGGGCCTGCATTCGAAAGGAGCTGATGAAGAAGGCGTTGGTGGCACCCATGGCAGTGCCAACGGCACAGGAGATCAGAAAGGCCAAGGGCAGGCTGTCCACCCCCATGGCGATGAGTGCGTTTACGGCGATATACTGTCCCGCGATGGCGATGGCGGGAAAGGAGATATCTATGCCTCTTGAGAGCAGTCCCACAAAGAAGGCTATGGCCAGAATGGCCATTCCCGAGCTGCTCTTGACCAGATCGAACATATTCTCCACGGTGAGAAAGGAAGGGTTCATCACGGTTACAAAAAAACTGAAGGCCATGATGACGAAAAAGAGGTAGGTCTCGTTTCTCTGGAATAGCTTGGAAATCATTCACATCCCCTGACCGACTTTTTTTGCGGCGGCTAGATCAAAAATATACTCCTCCGAAACACCCTGGACATCCTCAATCTCGGCCTCGATTCTACCTTCACGCATGACAATGACCCGGTTGCAGTGCTGCAGGACCTCTGGTATCTCGTCGGAGATCATGATGACCCCCACGCCCCTATGGGCAAAGTCCCGGATGATATGATGGATATTGTTTTTGGAGGCGATATCGATCCCGATGGTGGGTCCGTCAAGGATGAACAGCTTGAGGTCTGTGGCCAACCACTTTGCCAGCACCACCCTTTGCTGATTTCCGCCTGATAGACTGCTGGCCGGCATGGCCGGAGAGGGTGTCTTGATGTCCAGATCCTTGATCCATTTGGATTCAATCCGTTTCCGTTGTTCACCGGAAATGAGTCGGAGTCTGGTCAACACTTTGCCCACGATGGTCGCCAGGATGTTGTCCCCGATGGATTTCTCGATGGCAAGGCCCTGAAGCAGTCGATCCTCGGGCAGATATCCCACGCCTAATCGAACCGCTTCTCTGGATGAACGGATGGAGACAGGTTTGCCTTCCAGAATGATCTCTCCTGAATCCGGTCTGTTAAGACCGAACAGAGAAAGGGCCAACTCGGTCCTGCCGGACCCGATCAGACCGGTGATGCCCAGGATGTCGCCCTGGTTGACGAACAGGTTGACGTTCTGGTAATGACCCTTCCGGGTCAGATTTGTCAGTTCCAGCAGATGGGATTGAGAAGGGCCGTTCCCCTTGGGCAGATAGGGTTTGGATACAATTTCTTGACCGGTCATCAGAAAAGTCAGCTTTCGGTCATCCAGCGCTTCCGCTTTGTAGTCTCCCACCTTGACGCCGTCCCGAATAATGGATACATTTTCAGCAATTTCAAATATCTCTCCCAGCTTGTGACTTACGAACAAGGTGGCGATTCCCTTCTGTTTCAACCGTGTAATCACAGAAAAGAGGTGATCCACCTCGGCCTTGGTGATGGCGGAGGTGGGTTCATCCATAATGATCAGACGGGCATTCTGGGTCAGGGCGCGGGTGATGGCAACCACCTGCCTCTTGGACATGGAAAGGTTTTCTACCTTTTCAAAGAGGTCACACTCCTCTTCAATCTCCGCCAACGCCTTTTTGGCGGTCTGGATGAGCTTTTTTCGGCTGACAAGTTTGTTCCTCTTTTCGATGAGCTGGTTCAGTGAAATATTCTCCGCCACCGTCAGGTTGGGGAAAAGGGCCAGATCCTGGTAGATGATCTGAATTCCCTGCCTGATGGACTCGATGGCCCGACCTGGGGTAAACGGACGGCCGTTAATTCTCATCTGGCCGGTATCGGGTCTTAGAATGCCCCCAATGATTTTGATCAGCGTCGATTTGCCCGATCCGTTTTCTCCCACGAAACAGTGTATGGCCCCCGCATCAATGGAAATACTGACATTGTCCAGGGCCTGGACACCGTCAAAGGCCTTGCTGATTTTCTCTGCTTCCAGGAATGGTACCAAGGTCCCCCCCCCAATTTTTTCCATAATCAATAATGATAGCACACCTTGACACATTTGCACAAATAGAATTCCAATGAAACACACTTTTCTATGCTATTTGAGAAAAGGGATTCGCGCATCGTCGTCCGGATCCCTGGCCATGTCTTGTGCTGCAAACCATAGGTTTCGGCCTCGGGGCTTGCGATCTTTGGCTTTGATGGCATATACTCCATGCTCTTCCATTTTATTTCTGAAAACAATCCAAATCTAAAGGAGACGATTTATGGACCCCATTTTGGATTGGGGCGTAGGGATAGTGCTCTGGTTTCAGATGTCCAGCCCTTCATTAGATCTGCCCTTTAGAATCATAACCTTTATGGGAAATGAGGGATTTTTCATCCTTGTCCTGCCATTCATATACTGGTGCGTGGACCGGCGTACCGGCGTCAGGTTGTCCATTCTTTTTCTTTTCTCTGCCTATATTAACTCGGCAGCAAAGGTTTTTGCCAGTCAGCCCAGACCTTTCCAGTATGATGCCCGGGTAAAACAGATTGTCAATGCCGGCGGCGGCGGATTGCCAAGCGGCCACACGCAGAGCGCCCTTGTCTTCTGGGGTTACCTTGCGTCATGTTTCAAACGACCATTATTATGGGTAATTGCCGGTTTGCTGGTTATACTAATTCCTCTTTCACGCCTCTATCTCGGGGTTCATTTTCCCACCGATCTCTTGGGCGGTTATCTTATAGGGGCGATACTTCTGCTGCTCTATCTCTGGTTAGAACCAAGGGTTGAAACCTGGCTTGTTAAGAAGGGCATTATCTCGCAGATTTGTGCAGCATTAGTTGTGCCCTCTCTGATGATTTTCGTCTGCCCCGGTGAAGGCAAATACGGCATTGGCTCCTCAGCGACGCTGATGGGGATGGGAATTGGATTCATATTTGAGCGTCTCTGGGTGGAATTTGAATGCCCGCGGTTTTGGAGAAAACGAATATTGTGTTTCGTTTTGGGGATGGGAGTGCTTCTTCTGCTTCGTTTAGGCCTATACGCATGTTTATCAGGACTTGAACCGGAGCCTTTTTTCCGTTTTGTTCGTTATAGCCTGATGGGTCTGTGGTGCGGGTTTGGAGCGCCATGGACTTTCCTGAAACTGGGGATGATAGACAAGAAACAGGGCGCAACCGGGGGAAGAGGGTTCTCTTGAAACCGGGCACCTGAGAGACCGTCCCTGCAAACAGCATATTTGCCAAAATTAGAATTGGTAAAATCACTGATTTTTCATTGACAAACATAGTGTACTGCATTATTGATTTATTCGTAACTGTTCCTTGGGTTTCCCGCCAGCGGGATCTTCGACGGGGATCATAGATTGTTGGACTAAAAAAATCAGAGAAGACAAAGACATGAACAGAAAAATTTTACTGGCAGTTTGCTTAATAGTAGGTCTTGTGTTTCTCTCCTCTAGCGCCGGTTTTGCTGAGGAACCAAAAAAGATATTATGCCTTGAAGCATATGATATGCTCAATACTGTTCCGGACACCTATCTCATCGATGTCAGGACAAGGGCAGAGTATCAGCTTGTGGGACATCCCATCAACGCCTATCTGTTTCCTTATATGTTTATGAAGAATAAACTGAGGAAAGAAAAAGATGGGAAATACGGGTATGGCATTAATGTTAAGAATAAGGCATTTACAGAGGAGATAGGCAAAGTTTTCAAGAAAACAGACAACTTGCTTATTATCTCGCGTGACGGAACGCGGAGCGCACTTGCTGCAAAGGAGTTAATAAAAGCCGGCTTCAAAAAGGCATACGATGTAAAAAACGGTTTTGAAGGACCCGAATTTCCCTTTTTTGAAGACAGCAATAAACAGAAATTCTACCGGCAGCTCGCGAAAAGGAATAAAATTCACGGCTTTAACCACAGACGACATTATGGATGGCAGTGGTGGGGGCTACCGTGGACCTACGAGATAGATCCCAAATTCATCTATCCCCCGGACCTTAAGCCATCTAAAAGAAAGAAATAGGGAGGGCGACAATGAGTTCTGAACAATTTATCCAGCTCATGAAACAACTGGAAGAAAAGGGCATCGATTGGAAGACAATAGAGGAAAAAACAAAAGCGCCAAAACAGATTTTGGACCTTTATACCAATTCCGGTCCTGTTCCAGTGACCATAACAAACAATTTAAAGAAACTTCTGGAAGATCCACCTGAATAATATAAATTTTTTTTGCCATATTAACAAATCCGTAAAAAGTAAAACGCCTACAGAGAGCAAATTTTAGCCTTTCATTCTACAACATATAGGCTTCTCACCCCCCACAACTTTTTACGAAGATATTAATACTGATGCGCCCTAAGAAAATCCCTTTACGGGCAATCCTTGCATTCGGAATACCTCTATTCGCCGGTAGCACAGGGTTCCCAAGAGGCAATTTTTCCCGGGTCGCAATACCGGTTTATCCGGGTTACCTATGACTAAAAGGAGATATAAAGATGGCTGATCTTTTGCATGTAACTGACGGAAATTTTGACGAGGAAATCGTAAAGGCGGATATTCCGGCCATGGTTGACTTCTGGGCGGAATGGTGCGGCCCCTGTAAGATAGTTGGACCGACCGTGGAGGCATTGGCAAAGGAATATGAAGGCAAAATCAAGATTGCCAAGATGAACGTGGATGAAAACCGCGAAACCCCGGCCAAGTTCGGCATCAGAAACATCCCTACACTTATTCTTTTCAAAGACGGAGAGGTTGCCCAAACGATTGTCGGCGCCCAACCCAAAAGCCACCTTGAAGAGGAACTGAAAAAATTATTGTAGACTATGCCGCACCGAGGTATTTTGAAAGATTGATGTAATGCCCCCCAAACTATCCAGGTTCATCCAATGGTTTCTTACCGGAATATGTATTCTCTTTTTATTCGGCGGCTGTGCCCTGTGGAATAACTTATTTGGTGAAGAGGAATCAACTCCAGCCGAACTCATGAGCGAGGCAATGGAAGATTTTAACGATGGCAAGTTTGAAACTGCCACGGAAATCTTTCAAAAAATAAAGGACCGGTATCCTTACAGTAAATTCGCTATCAAGGCCGAGATCAAGATGGCTGACGCCCTCTACGAAAGAGATCTTTTTGATGAGGCCTATGACGAATATACGGAGTTTGAGAAGCTCCACCCCAAAAATCCTAGTATACCGTATGTTCTTTTCCAAAAGGGGATGTGTCATTTTAGCCGGGTAAAATCTTTTGACAGGACTCAGTCATTCACACACAAGGCAAGGGAAGAGTTCGAACGGCTAATCAAGAGATACCGCAGAAGTCCCTTTGCTGAACGTGCCCGCAGGAAGGTAAGGGAGTGTTATATAAGACTGGCCGAGCATGAGGTATATGTGGGCAATTTTTATTTTAAAATGGAGAAATACGGGCCTGCCATGCACAGATACCTCTATCTTATCGAGCACTACCCCGACGTGGGGCAGTATTACGAGGCCCTTGAAAAAATCAAGATATGCAAGGAAAAACTCGCTGAACAGAAAGAGGAAGATGGGACGTCATGGTGGGGACGGTTAAAGAGTTCCGTTTTCGATTAGGGTATAAAGGGCCTCAAAGGCCTCACCCAATTTTTTAGGCTGATCCCCTCCACCCTGTGCCATGTCAGGCCGACCGCCTCCCTTTCCCCCCACAATACCTGATAATTGCCTTATAATCTCCCCGGCATGGAAGTTTCCTCCCAAGTCCTTGGTCACCAGACAGGTCAGCATGGCCTTCCCCTCAATTCCTGCACCCAAAAGGACAATGCCTGAGCCGAGTTTATCCTTTATGCGGTCTCCGGATTCCCGGAGTTCTTTTGGAGAGCCGGCCTCAAATTCCCGTGCAATTACCTTAACCCCATTTATCTCTCTGATCCCGGTCAAAAGATCCTCGGATTTCTTGGTTAGAAGCTTGACCTTGAGGGATTCAATCTCTCTTTCCTTTTCCTTCAGTTCCTTTAACAGCCGTTCGATCCTTTTCCCCACCTTATCCGGCCCTGTCCTGAGAAGCGAGGCCGATATTCTCAGCCCATTATCTCTTTCTAAGGTATACTGAAGCGCGGCTTCGCCTGTCAGGGCCTCGATCCGGCGGACATTCGCTGCAACCGCGCTTTCACTCACGATGCGAAAGAGGCCGATATCACCTGTCCTTTTCGTGTGAGTTCCTCCACACAACTCCATGCTGATCCCATCGCCAATCTCAACAAGCCTGACCAGGTCGCCATACCTCTCTTCAAATATGGCCATGGCCCCTGTTTTCATGGCCTCTTCCTTGGACATCACCAGGGTCTGGACCGCAATATTGTCACGGATATGTCTGTTGACGAGTTGTTCAATCTCTGTCAAATTCTCTTGCGAAACCTGTGTGAAATGGCTGAAGTCAAATCGGAGCCTATCAGGTGATACCAAAGATCCCGCCTGTTTGACATGATCACCTAAGACTTCTCTAAGGGCCGCATGAAGGAGGTGTGTGGCAGTATGGTTGTTGGCTGTAGCGCCCCGTTTTTCACACTCAACCTGTGCCTTGAGCCTATCACCAACCTCAATCGTTCCGGTCTCAATATCGCCCCTGTGAACGACAAGGTCCGGACCGTGTTTAAGTGTGTGTGTCACCCTGAATCTTGAATCTCCATTAGAGAGCACCCCCATATCACCCACCTGCCCACCTGATTCGGCATAAAAAGGGGTTTCATCTAACACGATTTCAGCCTCTCCCCCCCCAGCGTCAACTGAGCCGGTCTCTTCTCCTCCTACTATTAATGCGATAACCTTAGCCTCTGAATCGAGAGACTCATATCCTGAAAAACGTGTGGCAACGCCTCGGGCCAGGAGCCCGCGAAAGGCCTCAGGGATCTTTTCTTCCCCGCTTCCCTTCCACGACTCCTGAGACAGTTGTCTCTGTTTGGACATTGATCGATGATAACCGTCCATATCGATTGACATTGCTTCATCACGAGCCACGTCCTCTGCCATATCAACGGAAAGACCATAGGTGTCATAAAGCCTGAAAGCCACATCTCCCGGGATTGTGTCAGCCCCCTTTGCCTTTAAATTTCGAATCTCTTCATTGAGCACCTTCATGCTGTAATTAAGGGTATCTGCAAAACGTCTTTCCTCATTATCCACTACCCCCTCAATAAGACCCTTTGCCTGGACAAGTTCTTTGTAGTCCTGGCCCATGATTTCAATGACCTTGGAGCATATGGATCGAAGAAACATCTCCCTGAGATCCAGGGCCTGGCCATAACGGATAGCCCTGCGGATAATGCGCCTCAGCACATAGCCCCTCCCTTCGTTCGAGGGAATAATCCCGTCACCGATCAGAAAAGAAAGCGATCGGGCATGATCGGAAATAACTCGAAAGGCCACATCCTGCTTTTCATCATCGCCGTATTTCTTTTGAGAGACCTCTTCTATGCGTAAAATGATATCCCTGAAAAGATCCGTATCATAATTTGATGTTACCCCCTGGACCACCGCTGTAATCCTTTCCAGCCCCATCCCCGTATCAATATTCGGCTTGGGAAGAGGTGTGAGATTACCCTCCTGATCCCGGTCAAACTGGGTAAAGACCAGATTCCATATCTCCAAATACCTGTCGCAGTCACACCCCGGCGCACATCCGGGCTGACCGCATCCCAGGGAAAGGCCCTGATCAATATGGATCTCTGAACATGGCCCGCAGGGGCCTGTATCTCCCATGGCCCAAAAATTATCCTTTTCCCCCAATCTCACGATCCGATCTGACGGTATCCCGATTTTTTCTTCCCATATCCTGTAAGCCTCGTCGTCATCTTTGTAAACAGAGACATGAAGCCGTTCACCAGGGAGATTATAACCTTCGGTCAGCAGGTCCCATCCCCACTCGATCGCCTCCTCTTTAAAATAATCCCCAAAGGAAAAATTTCCCAACATCTCAAAGAAGGTATGATGCCTCGGGGTGTAGCCGACATTTTCCAGATCATTATGTTTGCCGCCTGCGCGCACGCATTTCTGAGACGTGGCAGCCCTGGAATAACCCATCTTCTCCTCCCCGAGAAAGGCCCCCTTGAACTGGACCATCCCGGCGTTTGTAAATAACAAAGTAGGGTCGTCCCGTGGGATAAGTGAAGCGCTATCAACGATCCTGTGTTCACGGTCTTTGAAATAATCCAAAAACCTCTTTCTGATCTCTCTGAAGTTCATCATGTATACCTAAGCAAAATTGAGGGATTGAAGGTGTTTGGTTATCGGTTTTAATCCCTAAATGCCTAAACCCCTAAATTCCTGAATTAATATTTTCAAGCCTCTTTTGGCTCACCCTCATCTTCTTCCCCTCTCGTTAGCCCTGTCTTTTCAAGGATAAGCCCGGCGATTTTGTCTCTGATGTCTATATTTTCGGCCAGAAAACGTTTTACGTTCTGTCTACCCTGACCAATCCGGTCTTCCCCAAAAGAGTACCATGCCCCGCTCTTCTCGACAATACCCAAAGAGACGCCCAGATCAAGGATGTCACCCTCTTTTGAGATCCCCTCTCCGTAAATTATATCAAATTCGGCATCTTTGAAAGGGGGCGCCACTTTGTTCTTCACCACCCGCACCCGCGTTCTGTTTCCAACAATTTGGTCGCCGTCCTTGATGGCCCCAATCCGTCTGATATCCAAACGCTGGCTCGAATAGAACTTTAAGGCATTTCCCCCCGTGGTTGTCTCGGGGCTGCCGAACATAACGCCGATCTTCATCCTGATCTGGTTAATGAAGATAACGCAGGTATGTGATTTATTGATGGTTGCGGTAAGTTTTCTCAGGGCCTGTGACATTAGCCTGGCCTGCAGCCCCATGTGGTGATCGCCCATATCTCCCTCAATTTCCGCCCGCGGCACCAACGCTGCAACAGAATCGATGATCAGAACGTCAATAGCACCGCTCCTGACAAGGATTTCGGTGATATCCAGGGCCTGCTCCCCCGTATCCGGCTGTGAAACTAAGAGGCTGTCCACATCCACACCTAACTTTCTGGCATAACTAACATCGAGGGCATGCTCTGCATCCACAAAAGCCACAGCTCCCTCCTTTATCTGGGCCTCGGCGGCTATATGGAGAGCTAAGGTGGTTTTTCCCGAAGATTCCGGCCCAAAAATTTCGATCACCCTCCCGCGGGGAACACCGCCAATCCCGAGCGCTAAATCGAGAGCAAGAGATCCTGTGGAGATAGAAGGTATGTCGATTAGCTTTTCATCTCCCATTTTCATAATGGACCCGCGGCCAAATTGTTTCTCTATCTGAGAAATGGCCTGTTCAATAGCCCTGTCTCTTTCCATAGGAATCCTCCCTAAAAATAAGTACTAAATTGTCTAAAATAAACTAAAATCTACCCAGTAGCCCTAAACTCCTGACCTTTAACGCTTTCCAATCAAGGGCCATCCGTTTAGTTTGGAATAAACGGCCCCCCCTGGTTTTAAATCGCTCTTAAACAAAACAAGCTCTTTAATTGTATACTCAGGGCTTGTCAGGTCATGATATTTTGACAAAAGATCATCCAGATGGGTCCCGGCTCTCGCACCCTTCCGAAATCTTCCGAGGGTCAGGTGAGGCTTAAAACGCCGCTTCTCATCCTTGATCCCGAAAGGCCTCAGCCCTTTCTGTAAATCGTCTTTGAAACAGGCCATACGATCAAGCCCGCCATCAAGACCGATCCACAAAACTCTCGGGTTGCGCCTGCTGCCAAAGAGACCGATCCCCTTTATAGAAATACCGAAAGGTCCATATCCCTGGCAGACATCCTTCACAATGTCCTGGATCGGCTTGATCTGTTCTTCCTGTACATCGCCCATAAAGACAACTGTGAGGTGGATGTTACCCACATTAACCCACCGGACATTCAGAGGCAACTGCCTGCCATCATCGGATACCACCGTGATAATTCTTTTGATATCAACGGGCAGCTCAAATGCCAGAAAGGATCGGGTCGCCATTCAAGTACCTTCTAACCCAGTCCAGGGTCATCATTGAGGTATTCAGTTTGATCTGCTTTCTCCTCCCCCAAAAGCCATATCTCCTCGAAAAAACCTCGTCCGCGCTGCTGAGCCCAATATAAACTGTCCCGACCGGTTTATCATTGCTACCCCCGTCAGGACCTGCAACCCCCGTTACAGCCAGGCCAAGATCGGACTTCATCCGTTCCCTTATACCCCTTGCCATTTCCTGTGCAGTCTCGTTGCTTACTGCTCCATATTCATTAATGGTCTCTGCATCAACTCCCAATATATTCACCTTGGATTGATTGCTGTAAGAAACCACCCCGCCGCAGAAATAGTTCGAACTACCCGGGACATTTGTCAGCCTATGACCTATCAGGCCCCCTGTGCACGATTCTGCCACTGATATTGTTTTGCCCTTTTCAGTAAGCAGGCCGCCAACAACCTCCTCCATTTCCTGATTGCCTGTGGCAAAAATATAATCGCCAACGAGAGAAAATATCTCCGCCTCAACCTGATCAAGCTCGGCTGTTACGGTCAACTCGTCCTCTCCCTGCAAGGAAACAGTAATATGGTTTTCCGGAAAATGAGGATAAAACCCCAAGACAGCATCCGTTGGTTTCCCTCGTAGCTTCACAAAAATTTCAGCGATGCGTGGCTCACTGAGACCATATAATTTTATAAGGCGCTGCCTCACCACAGGAACAGTTTCATAAAGACTCAGGAGCTCCGGAAGCACAAACTTGTCCATGAGATGGCGCATCTGCTCAGGGACTCCGGGCAGAAAATAGAAACGGACATTCTTTTTGGCCAATGAAAATCCACATGTATCTCCTGAAGGGCTAATCATTGTAGCGCCTTCAGGGAGTAACGCCATTTTTTGAAGTGGAGGCGTCATCTCTGCCCCTCGTGCTTTCACGTGTGCCTTGATTTTTTCAAGCATATGCTGATCGGGATAAAGCGGCCTGTCCAACGCATTAGCCACGATCCTGCATGTCATATCGTCGTCTGTTGAACCTAAGCCTCCTGTAACGATTACAAACCGGGACGATTCCGAGACCATTTTAAGGGCATGGGAGACCATTTCTTCATCATCCCCCACCGACGTGACACGGGTTACATTTAGACCAGAGGCGGTAAGTTTTCCGGCAGCATACCACGAATTTAGGTCAGGGGTCCTTCCTGAGGTAAGTTCATTGCCAATTGTGATGATTTCGCCGTTCATTTCTCTACCAAGTTTCAAGTTACAAGCAACAGAATCCCCCTCAAACATAGATGCGCGTACACCCCCGCTAACAGATCATCTACAACTATCCCAAATCCTCCCTTGAGCCTCTCCGACTGCCTCACAGGCCATGGCTTCACTATATCGAAGAAACGGAAGAGGATAAAACCTAAACCCACGTTTACCAATGAGGCAGGCAATAAGAGCATAGTCACCAAAAAACCGGCTATCTCGTCTATCACCACTTCCGAGGGGTCTGTCTTCCCCAACAGCCCCTGGGTCCGGTCTGAGGCCCAGATCGCCACCACTGTAACCACAACAAGGGCAATTACGCCATACCACTCTCCAAAATAATTGAGCAACAGGATAAGGGGCACGGCAGCCAGGGTACCAAAGGTCCCGGATATCACCGGCGCGAGGCCGACACCGAACCATGTGGCCAAAATCAAGGCTATTTTTCCATAAAACCCGGCTTGTCTGAAGGTATCAAGGACTGGTAAATTATCAGATTGATCTTTTGACATCAAGCAGGTTGTGAGACCTCCACGTTTAAGCTTGTAACCCAGAGATAAACCTCACGCAGGGGGATATTATTTTTTGAGGCAATTGTCTTGCAAACATCATATTCGGGCACTAAGAGTGAGGGGCCCTGTTTAAGCATCACCTTTTTCACCTTAATCTTGCCCCAGGGGCTGTCCACCTCGGAAAAAGACCTTGCAAGCACACTGCGCTGGCTGTAGCGGAATCTGATACCTAAGGTGACGGTCTCTCTGACCATAATCTCCATCAGGGGTTCCTTTTTATCAGGTCTCCCAATGACCTGTATTTGTACTCCGGGCCGATTTTTTTTCATCTGGACAGGGGAAAAAACCACATCCAGGGCCCCCGCATCAAACAACCGGTCCATGAGGTATCCCAAGCATTCAGGAGAAATATCGTCTACATTAGTCTCAAGGATGACTACCGTATCTACGGTCTTCGCAGACTGATCTTCCCCAATAAGGATTCGAAGCAGGTTCGGCCTGTCCGGCAGATCCCTAGTCCCTACCCCATAACCGACCTCCTGGACAACCATTGGTGGCATAGACCCGAAAGAGGCAGCTAATCCTTTAATCAAGGCCGCGCCGGTAGGGGTAACCATTTCATACGGGATTCCCGCCTCAAATACAGGGACCCCCTTTAACAGGGCAATAGTGGCAGGTGCCGGAACAGGGATTTTGCCATGGGCGGTCATGACAAACCCTGAACCAAGAGGGAGGTGAGATACGTAAAGTGTTTCGATATGGAGACGTTCCAGAGCATACACCGTCCCCACAATGTCGATTATGGAATCAACGGCCCCTACCTCATGAAAATGGACCTCCTCCGGCGGACGATTATGGATCTCTCCCTCCACCTTTGCAAGTGATTCAAAAACCTGTATGCTTTTTTCTTTGACTGTTTCAGACAGGTCTCCCTGGGCAATGACCTCCCTGATGGTCTTTAACCCCCTATGATCATTTCTGCCTTCATCAAGCGAAACTAAAAACCTGGTGCCAAAGATCTCGTTGCGGGCCTCACGTTTGATATCTATCTGATATCCGTTTATGGGGAGGGTCAGGAGACATTCTCTCAATTCATGGAAAGGAAGCCCTGCATCCAACAGAGAACCCAAGAACATGTCGCCGCTGACACCTGAGAAGCAGTCGAGGTAGGCTGTTTTCATAGCATTTTACAATAAAAAGCCCTGCCAACAAGGCAAGGCTTTCTTAGTTAAGGTTAATAGGCTAAAGTACCTCTGCAATGAGCTCGGAAATATCCTTGATCTCTACCTCATCTTCCTTGTTGACGGTCTTGCGGCTGTCCTCAAGCATGGAGATGCAGTAGGGGCAGGCCGTGGCCAGAATAGGAGCCCCGGTTTCGCACGCCTCGTGTATCCTTATATCCGAAAAGCGCCATTCAGGCTTTGTCTCCATCCATAGCCTCCCCCCCCCTGCGCCGCAGCAGAGACTTTCATTCCTGACTCTCTTCATTTCAACCAGGTTGCCACCGGTAACAGCGGAAATCAGGGCCCGTGGTTCGTCATAGATATCATTATGCCTTCCAAGATAGCAGGGATCGTGGTAGGTGACCTTTTTATCCAGAGTGCCGGAAAGCTTAAGCTTCCCCGCTTCTAAAAGCCCTGCCAGCAACTGGATATAATGAACCACCTCAAAATCGCCGCCGAACTCCGGGTACTCCTTTGTGAAGGTGTAGTAGCAGTGGGGAGAGGTAGCAATAATCTTTTTTACACCTTTTTCTTTATAAAGCTTTATGTTCTTTTCCGCCGTATTCATAAAAAGCTCTTCATCCCCGATCTTTCGCATAGATTCGGAACAGCAGCTTTCTTCCTCTCCTATCACGCCGAAACTGACGCCCGTCGCAGACAAGATCTTGACCATTGCCTTGGCTATATTTTGGCCCCTGGCCTCATAGGCCGAGGTACAGCATACAAACAGGAGGTATTCAGTGCCTTCATCGAATATGGGCACGTCAAGACCTTCCATCCATGCAGTTCTTTTTTCCCTTGGTTCGGACCAGGGGTTTCCGTTGCTGTGGACACTCCCCGTGGCCGTTCTCAAGACACCGGGGATGGCCCCTGTTTCTGCGATCATCGCCCTCATCGCCCTGACCACATCAATGATGGTGACACCCCTCGGGCACTTCAGCACACATTTATTACATGTGGTGCAGCCATATAGGATATCGTCAGATTCATATCCTTCGACACCCAGCTGGGCCATTCGTATCAAACGCCGGATGTTAAATGGCCCGTCAACAATACGCCACGGACACGATCCCGCACACATACCGCATTGCATACAGAGGTTCAATTTTTCAGCACCCATGGCAACAAGGGCTTCATTTACTTCATAAAATGGTGTCAATGGTTCCAATACAGGCACTCCTTTCAGTTAAAAATAATATATAGTGTCCATCCCTACTTATTGCCAACACCTCTTCTTCTTGCACTCAACCTGGAATTATTGAGAGCTTACAGGTATGACACAGATCACCTGAATCTTTAACAAATGCTCAGATTGATGTCAACAGGGGAAATGGCCAACAGCAGGGTGTTTTTGTTCTACCCCATCTTAAAACTTAAGAATAAAATCCCAGATCCGCGCCGACCCCAAGGACTACGTCATCAACTCTCCACGGTCTTAGCCATTGCCGCGGGCGCAACCCTGTGAGGATGTTGGCGCTCCAGTGATGGATATTCCGTATGAGTTGTCCGAACCGGATGTCATGCTGGAGATGGAGGATAGACTCGTAGGCCTTATCCGGGAACGGATGATAGACAAATTTCAGCGGCACGCCCGTCCCGAACAGCATTAGAATCAACACGACGGCCATACCGCCGAGACCCCAGGTCAGGGTAAACTGAAGGGTACGTTCCGGAACGGTGCGAGGCCGGAAGTGGAAGATGAACGTGTTCAAATAACGGCGACAACGCTCTTGGTCCTTAACTCCCCGCAATATCCCGGGAAACATGGAATAGGAGAAACGCTGGAAAAAACCGATCCAATGCTGTAAAAGGCAGGCTGACTCCACTGCCCGGTTTTGGCGTCACGAATCAGCACCACACCCCTGCCGCCGGACCCTCCAATGAACTACCCCGCCGCAAGCAGCGGAGTATCATCAAAAGCATTGAACGCCCCAAGGGGCGGGGAATAAAACCCTTGTCCGCCTCTGGCGGATTTAGTCATAATTGCATTCTCCTTCCTTAATAAGCCTTGACCGCCAAAAGCCTCATTTTCATTGAAGTTTTGATTTTGTAGTCCTAATATTACCCAGTTCTTATAGCTGAGGTCAATTCATTTTTTATTAACCCAAAAACCAAAAAAAGGGGTACACAATGGAATTAATGGAAGCTACGAAATTTTTTTAAACTATCAGAGGATGAACGCTGAGAAAGAGTATCTCTTCAGGGAAACATGGTTCTTTTATTGACTCGCCTTTTATATGGATGCCCCCTTTTGAAAAACACTTTATTGATAATGGTCTGTTGAAAAGCATCCCAAGTGGTTAGTGCTATGTTTAGTAACTGCCCGAGATGTAGTTCTCAAGTTGGTGAATGGTGAATTCTTGATCTGAGATGATCTGCTTAACCACATCGCCGAGAGTCACGATCCCGATCAACCGTTCATCTTTTAAGATCGGTAAGTGACGGACGCTCTTAGCAGTCATCAATGCCATACAGTCTTCAATAGTGCTCTCAGGCCCCACATAAAGTACTTTACGAGTCATCAATTCCTCAACAGATGTATCCTTGGAGAACTTTCCTTTAAGGATTAGTTTGCGGGCGTAATCGCGTTCCGAAAAGATGCCAACTACATCCCCTTTATGTACAACCAACAGAGCCCCCACATCTTTCTCAGACATTACTTGCAATGCTTCATATATGGTTGCCTGTGGGGCAATAGACCAGATTTCGTTACCTTTGGTTTTCAAGAGTTGTCCGATATTAGTCATTATTAGTTTCTCCTTTCTCTAATAGTTGCAAACAGATAGAGATCTGCAATCTCTCCATATACGCAAGCTCAGGATAACACATCAGCGACCTGTTAATCCCGGTAGATCTCTCTCGCGCTTGACGGTTCATCAGTTTTCGGCACATCCGGTTGAGGAAACATAACATAGACGTTCATCGTAGACCAATCTTTTCCTTCTTTAGTCTGGCTAAAACTGGTGCAACAAGGCTACCGATATAAAGGTAGTCTTTAGTTTCCGTAACACTGGTGTTGATTGGGTAGCTTCCATCTGGGTCCTGAAGATTTGCCAGTACTTTGCCTTCGCCGTCAATTGCTATAATGTGGCCATAAGCAACCGCTTTAGGCCGCATGAAAGCCGGCATGCGCTGGATTACCTTACGCATGAAGGGCTTACCTGCAAGTTTATCGATCAAAGGGTTGCGCGGAGAAACAAATGCCACCCAGTAGCGACCATTATCACCGGTTGATATGTTGTCAGGAAAAGACGGTAGCGAGCCAATAAGTGTTTCAGACGTCCCCTTTTTCGGACCTGCGATCCACAAACGGATTATTCTATAGCTCCCCGTTTCATTCACCAAAACATAGTTTTGATCATGGCTCACCGCTACACCATTAGCAAAATTCAGACCATCCAACAATGTCTTCGCCACGTCCGTGGCCGGGTCATATACCAGCAACCTGCCATGGCCACCGTGTTCATTTATATCAAGCAGGCTCGCTTCGTAGGCGCCTCCCGATTCTTTGGCGCCAAATTTAGTTGAGGCATCAGAGAAATAAATTTTGCCATCGGCTGCCACATCCACATCGTCGGCAAAACGGATCGGAACTCCACCCGCCGTTGTCGCCAGTTCAGTAATTGTGCCGTCCGGTGCGATGGATAACAGGCCTCGAAAGGCATCGGCAACAATCAAATTGCCTTTTCTGTCAAAGTCAATGCCGAGGGGCCGGCCCTTGGTGTCGACCCAGTTTTCCGGATTAGAGCCATCGGAGTTTAGACGCACAATACGTCCCTCGTGGGTAGCAGCATAAATGCGTCCTTGAGAGTCAAGGGCAATATCTTCCGGGGCATGATTATCTGCGATTGGAAGCGTCTCAACACCTTTAAGACGCTCGTTCACTTCGAATGCTCCTGTGTAACCCGGGTTTGGTGGAGCATCCCAGGCAACCGGATCGATGGGTACCGGCCAGGCAACTAAGTAAAGGACAATGACGACGATGATTACTATGAGTGACCACAGAATCTTTTTAAACATGGGTTTTCTCCTTTGTAATAAGATGTCTATTTAAAGGGAGGCCATTCAGGATTTAAAGAATTCGAGGTCGAGAAACTAGCGTGATTAACAGTGGTTTATTCAATAACGTTAAGGTTGTCAAGTTATAACTTGTAGTTATTTCTGCATTAAAATAGACGGCTTTGGCCTTGAGAATGAAAACAATATGGCCATGTTTGAATGATCCATCTAAGCCTGGTGAACGCTTTCTGCCCTCCTATTTTTTGTTTTCCCTGACCGGGAGACCCAACAAGGACTTTGCCAGCTTGATTTTTTTATCCAATTCACCTTCTCTGAAGATCATAACCCTTTGAGCCTGTGGTGAACCCGCGCCGTGCATGGATTCCACTAAGGCTGTGCCGCCTGTCATGGCCTCGATCATCCGGGCGATTTTGATACGAGTTTCGGTAGGAATACCCTCTACACCGGAAAAATACTTTCTGACGAGATGACCAATCTCTTCGCTTTCAAGGTCGTATTCACTGGGGAGGGTGGCGATGAAACCCCCTGCAAGGTCTAAGGCGAGACGGGCAATTTCAAAATGAAACCGGGTCACGTTCTGTTTGCAGACATTAGCTAACATGGTGTCTACCATATAGGCGCCAGATGGAGTAGGCCAGCCCTCGGCTGAGCATGCAATGGAGGAACAGTAAAGGGTTTCACTGAGATGTATCATCTCCGTGATCTTATCCTTGACATGCGAGGCCCTCGCTGTACCCTGAATCTGCGCCAGGTAGCTCACTGCCCCTGTCAGGACATCCATAAGACCGGTCTTACAGGCTCCGTAATTCGCACGGTGATGGGCAGCAAACCGGTAGACAAGGGCACCTGTAAAGTCTGTTTCACCATCCATGAACACCCGCTCCGTGGGCACAAACACATCCTCAAAGACGATAACAGCTTCCCCACCGACCGCTCCGAAAGAAGGCTTGCCAACATCGATCCTTTCCATCTTGTCGCGCCGGTCATCACTCGCCTGGCGGCCAAAGATCATGGTGATGCCCGGGTCGTCAGCCGGTATGGCGCAGATAACTGCATAGTCTTTTGAACGTTCGTCCATGGCAGTAGTGGGCATGATCAGGATTTCGTGTGAATTAACTGCTCCCGTCATATGGAGTTTTGCTCCCCGGATGACGATCCCATCGTCCCTGCGCTCTACTATATGAACATACTGATCAGGATCGGGCTGGTCAGCAGGACCCTTGGATCGATCCCCTTTTGGATCGGTCATGGCCCCTACAACCATCAGGTTTTCATCCTGAATATAGGTCAACCATTTTTTTAAACGTTCAAGATAGTCGGTTCCTAATTTTTCATCAATCTCAAAGACCACTGAATAGGTTGCATTTATGCCGTCAAGACCCACGCATCTCTGAAAACAGGTACCGGTTTTCTGACCCAGGACTCGCAGCATTTTGATTTTTTTCATCAGGTCTTCAATGTTTTGATGCACGTGGGTAAAACGGCCGATAGTCCGGCCGGTAAGGTGCGAGGTAGTCACGGCCAGGTCTTTATGCTCTTCATCGCTGGCCAGGGCATAGGTCATTGCCGCGGCACGCACATGGGGGGCAGTGGCCGGGTGACGGGTCACATCATCAATTTTCTCGCCCTTATAATAGATCGTTGGATTCAAATTCCTCAGGCTTTCAATATACTCAGCTCCATTTATCAGTTTCATAATTTCTCCTTTAATGGTCTTCTTTTTTCTTCTCCCGCAATGTTCGGCGAAGAAATTTTCCTGTTAAGGTCTTCGGAATTTCAGAGACAAATTCTACCTTCCTCGGGTATTTATATGCGGCCATACGGGTCCTGCAAAATGATATAATTTCTTCAGGTGTAACTGAGTCCCCCATTCCATCCTTTAAGGCCACAAATGCTTTTACCGTCTCCCCTCTATAAAGATCGGGCTCTCCAACAACGGCTGTCTCCTTTACCGCAGGATGCTGGTATATCACGTCTTCCACATCCCGGGGCCATACCTTATAACCGGAGGCTACGATCATATCCTTTTTGCGGTCTATCAGATAGAACCAGCCGTTCTCATCCATCTTACCTACATCGCCGGTATAAAGCCAGCCATTACGGATGGCGTGTTCTGTTTCTTCAGGTTTTTGCCAATAACCCGGTATCACGATCGGTCCGGAATCAACTATCTCTCCTACTTCCCCGGGAGCGAGTTCCTGGGTGCCATCTTCGAGGTCCATTATTTTCATGACGCAGTTCTGGACAGGAACGCCCACGGACAGGGCTCCGCTGTCAGAGTCCACAGGCGCCCTTTTTCCCCAGGGAACAAGATGGGAAGGGGAATTTGTCTCTGTCATGCCGTAGGCGTTATAAAGGTACAAACCGGTGAGACCCTCAAATTGTTTGACAGCGGCCTCGGAAACAGGGGCCCCTCCGCTATATGCCTTTACAAAACTGGAGAGATCTCTCTTTTTTATGTCCGGATGATTTATCAGGGCAATATACACGGTGATCGAGGCAACCGTGACTGTGACTTTCCAGCGCTCTATGAGTTTGAGGGTTTCACCAGGATCAAAGCGGTAATAAAGGACAACCGGTATCCCGGCCAGGGCGGCGATGGCGAGATGGGCCACCTCACCTGTTACATGGAACAGGGGGGCCACGCCAAGCACTACGTCATTCTCGTCGATCTTCTGCATGATTTGATACACGCGGGCGTTAAAGGCGATGTTGCCGTGTGTGTTCATGGCGCCTTTTGGGGGGCCGGTGGTGCCCGATGTATAGGTCAGATAGGCAACGTCCTCCGGGGTTAGCCCGGGATCATCCGGCTTTTTATCTTTGAAGGCCTCGACCAATTCCAGCATGTCCGAGGTGCCGGAGACACGGGTCTTTCTGGCCCCTGTTAAGAGTCCGGGCAGCTCGGTTTCAGGAGGAAGAAAATCGAGCGGAGATGTGGTGATCACTCTTTCTACGGATGTATCCCTCAGAAAGGAGAGATCCAGGCCTGACGCTATTTCATCAAGGGTCAGAAATAGCTTGGCGCCCGAATCCCGGCAGAAATAGGTCAGTTCCCTTTCCTTGTACATGGGGTTCAGGGGTACGGCTATGGCCCCTGTCTTCCAGGCAGCATAGGTCGCAATCAGGAACTGGGGGACATTCTGAAGATCTATAATGATCCGGTCTCCTTTTCCGAGGCCAATGTCCTCAAAGGCTGCGGCCAAATTATCGGAAAGCCTGTCAATCTCTTTGTAGGATATGATATGATCAAAATAATACAGCGCCGGCATTTCAGGTGTCCGGGCGGCTGATCTCCTGAAGTCGCCCAGGGCAGTATCAGATGTTATCTCCAGGTCGTGGGGTGCCCACTCAGGATAGTTCCTAAGCCAGGGCCTTTTACCATAAATCGAGTCCATTTTACCTTCTTTCCTTTAGACAGGGTCGAAAAGAGTCAGTCGTTTGGATGAGGAATAAATAAATCCCTAATTGGAAAGCACCAGTTATGGATTGAGTCAATAAGATGCTGCTGACGGAAATCTATTATATTGGATTCCTTTATGTCAAGCTGCAGGCGTAAAAAGCAGAATAAAATTACGTAATAATTCGTTTTGTGAAGACATGGGAAGTTTCCTGAATAGGCAAAGATTAACATTGATTTTTTATATCTTTTTGTTTAACAAGGGGGCGTGATCAGGTTGAGAAATAATCAAATGGAGGATGCCAATGGCACTTAAGACATCAGAAGAATATGTTGAAAGACTGAGCAGAATGAGACCCAACGTTTATGCACATGGGAAAAAGATCAGACGTGATGACCCCATGCTTGAAATTGCGATCAATACCCTCAGAGTCACCTTCGATTCTGTCAATGATCCGGATCTGAAAGACCTGATAGTGACAAGCTCCCACCTGACCGGTGAACCTATAAACCGTTTTACCGCCTTGAACTTGAGCACTGAAGACCTCTATAAACAGCAGGAAATGAAAAGGGTGTGCTGTCACCGTGTTGGTGGATGTGCTCAGCGCTGTATGGCTACGGATACCTTGAATGCCATAGGGGTTGTAACAAAGGATATAGATGACGCCAAGGCCACAAATTACCATGACAATTTTCTCGAGTTTGTGAAATATTACCAGGCCAACGATCTGGTGGGAAGTACTTCAATGACCGATCCGAAAGGGGACAGAAAGGCGAGACCTTCTCAACAGGAAGATCCGGATCTGTACCTCCGTGTTGTGGAAAAAAACAGCAAAGGGATTGTGGTAAGGGGGGCCAAGAATCATATCACCATGGGTCCTTATGTGGATGAGCATCTCGTGATTCCCACAAGGACCTTTACAACGGACGAGGGGGACTGGGCTGTTTCATTCGCCATACCCGCCGATACGGAGGGTGTTAAGATAATATCCCGTATCGTCACACCCAGGCCCAGGATAGAGCTAAAAGCCCCTTATAATCAATATGGAGTAGCGGATTCTGTGGTTGTTTTCGAAAATGTCTTTGTTCCCTGGGCGAGGGTGTTCATGTGTGGGGAATGGGAGTTTGCTGGTAGGCTGGCGCTGACCTTCGCCGGTTTTCATCGTCACTCATACTGCGGCTGCAAACCCGCTATTACAGATATTATATTAGGGGCTACCGCCCTTGTCGCCGAATACAATGGTGTTGGCAGTTCACCTCATATTGTGGATGAGCTAACCGAATTGATGGTGATAGCAGAGATAGTCTTTGCTTCAGGGATTGCGGCGGCTACGAGGGCTACGAAATCTTCTTCCGGGATTTATACCCCTGAATTTCTATATTCCAATACGGGAAGGTATATGGCCGGTATGAATATCTATCATGAATACGATATCCTTAATTCCATTGCCGGAGGGCTGCCATCCACCATTCCCCCGGAAGAAGACTGGTTGAACCCGGAAACAGGCCCTGATCTTGCAAAATATATAAGCCGAAAACCCGGGATCTCGGCAGAGAATCTTCATCGCCTATATAGATTTATTTCAGATTTTTCGTGTTCCGCCATGGCTGGATGGAGTCAATACGCAGGGGTTCATGGCGGCGGTTCCCCTATCATGGAGAAGATCGGGATACGCTCAGGTTATGATCTGGAATCAAAGAAGAATATCGCTAAATACCTTGCAGGGATTGAGGATTGATAGTTTCGTAAAAAGTCTCCAAAGCCGTCACTCCCCCGAACGCGGGAGTCTCCCGCCTCGGTGGGATCGATTTTCCTGGATTCCCGCGTTCGCGGGAATAACGAAAACGGGCCAGTGACTATTTACGAGGTTGTCAAGTTTTGATGGAGGAAGTAATTATGGACTTGGATATGTTTGACCTTACTGGGAAAACTGCCATGGTTACCGGTGCCACACGGGGCCTTGGTGAAGTGGAGGCTATTGCCCTGGCCAAGGCCGGCGCTGATGTGGCTGTATGCGGTCGGGTAGAGTCAGACTTGAAAAGAGTCTCCGGGGCGATCAAAGCTCTGGGAAGGGATTCGGAAGGATTCTTCATGGAGGTAACTTCCAAAGAGAGTATTCATGAGGGCGTCGATAAGATCCTCGATCATTTTGGGAGGGTTGATATCCTGGTGAATAACACCGGGACAAATTACCGGGTACCGGTACTTGAATATCCTGAAGATAAGTGGGATCTTGTTATCAGCACTAACCTCAAAAGCTATTATCTGGTTGCCCAGGCCGTTGTCCCTCAAATGGTAGAACGAAATAGCGGAAAGGTTATCAATATAAGCTCGATTTTGGGTCAGATCGCCCTTGTAAACCAACTGGCTTACGGCTCTGCCAAGGGGGGTGTGAATGAAATGACCAGAATAATGGCCCTGGAGTGGGCAAAAAATCAGATCAATGTCAATGCCATTGCCCCCAATTATTTTGAGACCGAAATGGTAAAACAGATTTTCAAGGATCCGGAAAGACTCAAATTTATAAAAGAACGGACCCCCATGGGTCGGTGGGGGAAACTGCCTGAATTTGAGGGAATCGTCATATTCCTCGCCTCAGCCGCCTCAGACTTTATCACCGGGCAGATTATCTGTATTGATGGCGGTTGGACTGCGTGTTAACTGACTTAAGTGCCTAAAATGTCTAAAGTTTAAAGCGCCTATTTGTCCCGTTTCCAGCGGGGAAGTTAAGAGACTTCGTGACATTCTGATAATGATTTACGCCGATTAATGAATTGATTACGGATGGAACAGAGATAAGGAGACTAACTATGAAACCCTCTTTGAATTCCCTCTCTCTGACACGAAAACTTTTGGCCTTTGATACCGTGAACCCTCCCGGCCAGGAACGGGCCTGTGCACAATTTCTGGGAAAAATATTGGAGGATGGTGGTTTTGAGACCAATTTCTTCGAGTTTGGAGATGGGAGGACAAACCTTGTTGCGCGGATAACTGGGGTCGGTGATACTCCGCCAATCTGTTTTACCGGGCATATTGATACCATACCGCTTGGCGCCATCCCCTGGACCAAAGATCCTCTCAAAGGTGAGATTGAAGGGAACAGAATTTACGGCAGGGGTGCCAGCGACATGAAGGGAGGCGTAGCAGCGATGGTCATCGCGGGTCTCCGTATTGCTGAATTATCAAAATCCAGGGCCAGTATGACCCTGGTTATTACAGCCGGTGAAGAGACAGGTTGCGAAGGGGCTTATTTTCTTGCCGCACATGAAAGCGCCCTTGGTAAGGCGGGTGCAATCGTTGTTGGAGAGCCCACCTCCAATTTCCCGGTGGTGGGTCATAAAGGCGCCCTTTGGATTGAGGCACGGGCTACCGGTGTGGCAGCCCACGGCTCTATGCCGGAGAAAGGGGAGAATGCCATTTACAAGGCAGCCGATGCCGTTAAAAAACTGCAGGATTTCGATTTTGAAGCTATTCCCCATCCACTGTTAGGATCACCAACGCTCAACATAGGAACAATCACGGGGGGTATAAATATAAATTCGGTTCCGGATCAGGCCCTGATCGGTATAGACATCCGCACCATTCCGGGCCAAAACAATAAAGAGGTTTATGAAAAACTGACGTCCTATCTTGGTCAGGAGTTGGAATTCAATCGTCTCATAGATGTTGAGGGTATCGCAACTGATCCACAGGATGAATGGGTACAGGAAGTTTTCGATGTTATGGAACCATTCATAGAAGAACGGCCTGCGGCGCGCGGCGTTACTTACTTCACTGACGTCTCAGTGCTCACTCCGGCTTTTGGTAACCCGCCTACCATAATCCTCGGACCGGGTGAGCCTGTGATGGCACATAAAACAGATGAGTTCTGTTATATCTCAAAAATAGAAGAGGCGAGTGCAGCCTATTTGGAAATTGCCAGGAAATGGTGTGGACTATAATCCCTTACGCCTGACTGATCAAATCCGCAATCTGCAATCCGAAATGCTATAGAAGGTGCCTATGAATACGAGCCAGCTGCTGACAAAATCCGCAAAGACCTTTCCGGAAAACCTTGCATTGGTACATGGTCCGAAAAGGCTGACATATGCCCAGTTCAATTCCCGTGTAAACAGGCTTGCCAATACCCTGCGCAGGTTAGGTGTCAAACAGGGAGATAATGTGGCGGTAATGCAGTACAACTACCCCGAGACCCTGGAGTCTATTTTTGCCTGTTTTAAGGCCGGCTGCGCTTGTGTTCCCATTAACTTCCGGCTTCACCCCAATGAGGTTGCCTTTATCATTGATCACTCAGAGGCAAAGGCCGTAATTTTATCCCCTGAATTTAACGAAGCCTTTGTCAGTATCCGTGATCGTATTCCAAACGCACGACACTTGATTACCTTGGCCAATGCCGAAGATGAACTCCTGGATTATGAAAAATTGATTTCAGCAGAGTCGGACCAATTTAAAGACGTTGATGCGAAACCTGATGACCTTGCATGGCTTTTTTATACCTCCGGGACAACAGGCATGCCAAAGGGTGTCATGCTGACCCATCGCAACCTGACGGCCATGACCATGAATTTTTATGCCGATATTTGTCCCGGTTTCGGGCCGGATGATGTGATCCTTCACGCAGCACCCCTCTCACATGGCAGTGGATTGTACTCCCTGCCGAATATCGGCAAAGCGGCAACTAACGTTATCCTGGCGAGTAAGTCATTTGACCCCGAACTGGTCCTTAAGACCATTCAGGAATATCGTGTTACCAATATGTTCGTTGCCCCTACAATGATAAAGTTAATGGTGGAAAGCAATGCCGTGGATAGATACGACCATAAGTCCTTAACTGCCCTCAACTACGGCGGCGCGCCCATTCTCGTGGAAGACCTTAAACAGGCCATGGTAAAACTGGGACCTTGCCTTGTCCAGGTGTTCGGACAGGCTGAGTCGCCCATGACCCTTTCCTATCTCCCACACAGGGATCATATGCTTGAGGGGAACCCGGAACAGATGAAACGGCTTGCCTCTTCGGGTCTTCAGCGTACTGATGTAGAATTGAAGATTTTTGATGCTGATGACAATGAGCTTCCCCCTGGTGAAACAGGAGAGATAGTCTCCCGTTCAGATCTGGTTATGAAGGGGTATTGGCGCAATCCCGAGGCCACGGAAGATACCATCAGGAACGGGTGGCTGCATACCGGTGATATGGGTTATATGGATGAAAAGGGCTACCTGTTTATTATGGATCGTTCCAAGGATATGATCATCAGCGGCGGCGAGAATATCTATCCCAGAGAAATTGAGGAGGTCCTTATAAAGCACCCGGCCGTAAGAGAGGTGGCGGTGATAGGAATTCCGGATCCTAAATGGGGTGACGCAATCAAGGCCGTGATCTCACTCCTTCCGGGACAGTCCGCAACTGAAGAAGAGTTAATCCTTTTTTGCAGAAACAACATAGCAAGCTACAAAAAGCCCAAGTCCGTGGATTTTGTGGATGAACTCCCAAAAAACAATTATGGGAAGGTCCTGAAACGGGATCTGCGCGCCAGGTATTGGAAAGACAAAGAGCGTAAGGTTTGACACATCAAGCTCTTCTCCCCGGCGAGACGGACTGGAGCACAGTCCCTTTTGATGGCCTGACTGTTTTTGACACCCGCAAAGCGTGAATCGGTCTGATAGCATGTCATGACTCAGAGTTCCCAGAGGTGGACCGCCATTACATGTTGGAAGGGGCAAAGGTTTTGCCGTGCACTTACGTCTCCATTCTTTAACATCTCAACCCTCGATTCGCCTCTCTGAATGATGATATCACACGTTTTACCTCGGTTGAACTATATGGCAGATATGTCAAATTTTCGGAGGTGCTGAATGTTTGAGATGTCCAGATGGT
>JACNJD010000313.1:0-5847 GCA_014382715.1 Candidatus Desulfacyla euxinica
GTAATCCCGCTCTAAGCCGCGTACAACAAATAATGGGCAGGGAAGCGTCCGCATCAGGCGCTCGGTTACCGATCCAAGAACAAACCGTTTCAGACCTGAGCGACCATGGGTAGCTGAAATCACCAGATCAGCATTTTTCTCTTCAGCTGCGTGGGCTATTTCATCGGCTGTATGACCCATCGGCGTCAATGCTTCCCACTCAATTGACGGGTCATCTATCAACCCCCTGAGATGCTCATAGGCATAATTGGTGGTTCTTCTCTCCTGCCCCAAAGGATCTGAAAAACCCTCTCCGTACATGGCTACAGTTGACAGATCAATTACATGGCACAGGTAGAGTTTGGCGCCAAGCTCCCTGGCCAAAGCAACCCCAAAAACAACCGCCTGATTGGAGATTTCCGAAAAATCAGTTGTGCAGATTATACTTTTCAGTTGAACTTTCATAGCCATATCCCTCCTTTCTTCATTTGGACCTTAGAACCGTTGCGATAAATATAACATAAAATAATGACCTTTCAAACAGTTTTGATCCTTTTGCAATGCAAATATTTCTTACACAGCCCTTAGTCTTTAAGGTCAAAATCTGAATTCCGATGGTAACGAATTTTATCTTGATATTTTTTTTGTCTGTGTTATTTTAACAAGTTAAACTTTTTTGAGAAAGGCCATGTGAAATGTCAGACATAAATGGTACAGAAATCAAACTCGATTTTTCCAAAGGGAAAGGGCTCTTACCGGCCATTATCCAGGATCATGAATCAGGGAAGGTGTTGATGCTTGCATATATAAACGAGGCCTCATGGACAAAAACCCTGAAAACAGGAGAGGCCCACTACTGGAGCCGCACCCGCCAGGAGATTTGGCACAAGGGTGGCACTTCCGGTCATGTGCAGATAATCAGGGAAATCTACGCAGACTGCGACGACGACACGGTTCTCTTCAGGGTGAAGCAGGTTGGCGGGGCCGCATGCCACACCGGATATGAGACCTGCTTCCATAAAAACATTGATCGCGGCGGCAGGGCGACGGTGGCGGGAGAAAAGATATTTGATCCGGAAAAGGTGTATAAAAAATGAAAAAACTGAAATTCGGCATCCCCAAGGGGAGTCTTCAAAAAGCGACTATTAATCTCTTTGAGAAATCCGGCTGGAAAATAAATGTTAATGGCCGGAATTATTTTCCCGATATTAATGATGAAGAAATCGAATGCGCCATCTGCCGGGCCCAGGAGATGTCCCGGTATGTTGAAAGCGGCACACTTGATGCGGGCCTCACCGGCAGGGACTGGATAGAGGAAAACGAGTCTGACGTGGTGACGGTGGATGACCTGGTCTATTCCAAGGTCAGTCAAAAACCGGCCCGGTGGGTCCTGGCTGTACCGGCAGGCTCAAAAATCGAACGGCTTGAAGATCTTAAAGGGAAAAAAATTGCCACGGAACTCGTTAATTTTACAAAGAGATTTTTTAAAGAAAGAAATGTGGATGTGCAGGTGGAATTCTCATGGGGAGCCACCGAAGCGAAGGTGGTATCAGGACTTGCTGACGCCATCGTCGAGGTGACAGAGACCGGGAGTACTATCAGGGCCCATGGTCTTAAGATCATTCGTGATCTGATGCAGACCAATACCCAGCTGATCGCCAACAGGGATGCCTATAAGGACGAATGGAAAAAGGCCAAAATAGGACAGATCATTCTGCTGTTGAAAGGCGCCCTGAGGGCAGAAAATATGGTAGCCCTTAAGATGAATCTTTCGCAGGAAAAGGTGGAAGACGTAATCGGCATCCTCCCGAGTCTGAACGCCCCCACCGTGGCCGGTCTTTATAATTCTGACTGGGTATCGGTGGAAACCGTTGTTGACTCAAGGGTTGTAAGAGATTTGATACCAAAGCTTATCGATGCCGGCGCCGAGGGAATTATTGAGTATTCGCTGAACAAGGTCATATGATGGTCAACGCAACCAAAAGGGCCAATGAGATCCCTCCATTTATAGTGATGGACGTCCTTGAGAGGGCACATGAGCTTGAAAGAGAGGGACGTGATATAATTCATCTGGAAATCGGTGAACCCGATTTCCCCACCCCCGGGTGTATATGTGATGCCGCCCGTGAGGCTATTGGGAGGGGGGAGACCCATTACACCCACAGCCTCGGGTTAATTGAACTCAGGGAAGCAATCTGCGAATATTACTACGGCAAATATAGCGTCACGATTGATCCGGACCAGATCCTCGTTACCTCAGGCACCTCTCCAGCGCTCTTTATGGTTTTTTCTGCCCTTTTAGAGATCGGTGATGAAATTATAATGTCTGACCCTCACTACCCCTGCTATCCCAATTTCGCCAAGTTTCTGGGCGCAAAACCTGTTAATATCAAAGTAGAAGAGGAAGACGCATTCCAGTTGCGTGCCAGTGAGATCAAAAAAAGGATAGGCCAGAAAACGAAGTCCATTCTTATCAACTCTCCGTCAAATCCCACGGGGAATCTCCTCTCAAGGGAGCGGATGGAGGAAATCGCCGGATTGGGCCCCCTGGTTGTGTCGGATGAGATCTATCACGGGCTGGTTTATGGAGAAAAAGAACATTCCATCCTCGAGTTTACAGATAACGCCTTTGTATTGAACGGGTTTTCCAAGCTCTACGCCATGACCGGATGGCGTCTCGGCTATCTCATTGCCCCCCCGGACTTTACCCGTCCTCTGCAGAAGATACAGCAGAATTTTTTAATATCTGCAGGCAGTATCTCTCAATGGGCTGGAGTCGCCGCCCTTACTAAGGCCGATGCAGATGTTGAAGAAATGAAGGCCATATATGATGAGAGACGCAGGTACATGATCAAAAGAATCAGAGATATCGGTTTCGGTCTTGCAGCAGAACCGGCAGGGGCCTTTTATATGTTAGCCAATGCGAAGCATCTTGCTGAAAGTTCCTACGATCTGGCCTTTGAGATCCTTGAAAAGGCAGGGGTTGGGGTTTCTCCGGGGATCGATTTCGGCAAAAATGCCGAAGGGTTCCTCAGATTTTCCTACGCCAATTCCCTTGAAAACATAAGGAAGGGCCTGGATAGAATCGAACAGTTCTTAACCATGCGAAAATAAGGATGCCCCTAACACAGAACCGGGCCATGGCTAATCAGGACGGGGTAATTGAGTAAAAAAATAGTCTGATGGGTTTACTGATACTGCTGCATAATATACCTGATTTGTCCGACGCGCAATTCGGATGAGGGAGATTGTCAGATGTTTACGGGTTTGGTAGAAGGTATTGGTAAAATCAAAGATATTCGCCGTATCCAGGATTATATGAGGTTATCGGTCACACCACAGATTGATGTGACCGACTGCCAAACAGGTGACAGTATTTCGCTGGATGGCGTATGTCTGACAATCACAGAGGTTGCGAACGGTTCATTCAGTATGGATGTCTCCGGCGAGACCCTGTCTCGAACCACCTTGGGGCAATTAAGACAAGGAGACAGCGTCAATTTTGAAAGGGCCTTGCGTCTGACAGATCGCCTGGGGGGACATGTGGTCCTGGGCCATGTGGATGGCATCGGCAAGATTCGGAAAAAGGAACGTCAACAAAACACCTCGCTACTCAGGATAGGGGTAAACAAAGAGCTCTCGCGTTATATAATAGAAAAAGGGTCAATTGCGGTGGACGGGATCAGTTTGACCGTTAATGCTTGTGAAAAGGATTTTTTTGAAATAAACATCATCCCCCACACCGGCATGGAAACAACTCTTTTGAAAAAAAGGGTGGGGGACCAGGTCAATATTGAGACGGACCTGATTGGTAAATATATAGAGAAGTTTATTTCCAGTGAATCCTCGATCCGGAAAGATAAAAAATCTTCCGGGTCCGATTTTGAAACACTTTTGAAAAATGAATTTGGCCAATGAACATTGATACCCATGTAAAAAGTCCTTTTTACATGGATTTAGGAATTTAGGTATTGAGGAATTACAAATTATTATAACCAGTTAGATCTAAAGCAATTGCGCCAAATCGCGCGCTTTTTGACTTTTTACGAAACCATCAACATTCTTTGATAAAGATTTGAAAGGGGGTCGTTATGCCCAAAGTTACAGAAGGTAATTTGTCGGCAAAAGGTTTGCGCTTTTCTTTAATAGTAAGCCGCTTCAATGAATTCATCTCCTCAAGGTTGATGGACGGGGGGATTGATGCGCTGGTGAGACACGGTTGCGCAGAGAAAGACATCAACATTACTTGGGTTCCCGGGTCATTTGAGATGCCCCTGGCTGCAAAAAAGCTGGCCAATAGTGGTCAGTATGATGCAATCATATGCCTTGGCGCGGTGATCAGAGGAGCTACTTCTCATTTTGATTATGTAGCAGCCGAGGTTTCCAAAGGAATTGCCAGTGTGGCCCTTGAGACAGAGGTGCCGGTCACCTTTGGTGTCCTGACAACAGACAATCTTGAGCAGGCCATTGAGCGGGCGGGGTCCAAAGCTGGAAACAAAGGCTTTGAGGCAGCCATGGCGGCCGTCGAAATGGCAAATTTACTCAAGGAACTGCCATAATACTGACCGTGCTGCGCAAAAGGGACACCGCATATTTCCGTCAAATTTCCGAAGTTGGGAACAGCTGGGTTATTAAATAGTTTTATGATCTTTCCTTGTTCTTCGTGCTCTTGCGGTGAATAAGAAACCAAATTGAGAAAGGATATCAAAAATGCCTATTTCCAAAATTGGAGATATATTAGAGGATTTACGACAGGGAAAAATAATTATCCTTGTTGACGATGAGGACAGGGAAAACGAAGGAGATCTGACCATCGCAGCTGAGAAGGTTACACCCGAGGCCATCAATTTCATGGCGAAATACGGGCGCGGCCTTATATGTCTTGCATTGGAACCCGAGATTGTAGAAAAATTGCAGCTTGGTCAGATGGTTCACAACAATCGTTCTCCCTATCAGACAGCATTTACCGTCTCTGTAGAAGCCGCGCGTGGAGTTACCACAGGAATATCTGCCGCGGACAGGGCCCATACCGTCTTGACCGCAATAGCAGATGACGCCACACCTGAAGACCTTGTGCAACCGGGTCACGTCTTTCCCCTGAGGGCGAGACGGGGTGGTGTCCTGTTCAGGACCGGACAGACAGAAGGATCTGTAGATCTTGCTCGCCTCGCCGGTCTCAAGCCGGCAGGGGTAATATGTGAAGTCATGAACGATGACGGCTCCATGGCCAGGTTGCCCGACCTTGAAGAATTTGCCGAGGAACACGACCTCAAGATTGCCTCGGTGGCAGATATCATTTCTTACCGAATGCGAACCGAGTCTTTTGTTCACAAGGCAGCAGAGACGGTTTTACCCACCCCCTTCGGTGAGTTTAAGGCTATAGTTTTTGTAAATGATATCGATGAATACGAGCATTTAGCTTTAGTAAAAGGTGATATAATCGCGGGTCAAGAGGTTATGGTAAGGGTACATTCAGAGTGTCTTACAGGGGACGTTTTCGGGTCTCATAGGTGTGACTGTGGAGAGCAGTTACAAAAGGCGATGTCCATGGTTCAAGAAGAGGGATTGGGTGTCATTCTCTATCTCCAGCAGGAGGGCAGGGGGATCGGACTTGCAAATAAATTGAAGGCCTATGCCCTGCAAGACAAAGGGCTGGACACGGTAGAGGCAAATGAAGAACTTGGTTTTTCAGCTGATTTAAGAGATTATGGAGTAGGCGCCCAGATTCTGGTCGCACTCGGTATACATAAAATGAAGTTGATTACCAATAATCCCAAGAAAATCATAGGGCTTGAGGGTTATGGGTTAGAGGTTACAGGAAGAGTGCCGGTTGAGTGTGTGCCCAGGCCGGAAAATATGAAATATCTG
>JACNJD010000313.1:6031-10620 GCA_014382715.1 Candidatus Desulfacyla euxinica
AAGGAGAGCCAGTATCCGGAATCAGACAGACCGGAGATCGCCTTTGCCGGCAAATCCAATGTGGGCAAATCCTCCCTGATCAATACCCTTGTAAACAGAAAAAAATTAGCGAGAACAAGCTCCACACCGGGAAGAACCCAGTCCATCAACTTCTTTCGTTTCGGCAAAACGCTCTATCTGGTTGACCTCCCAGGCTACGGGTTTGCCCGGGTGCCAGCCAAGGTCAAAGAATCGTGGCGGGAGATGGTGGAGACTTATTTGATAAGACGGCCAACACTGAAGGCGGTAGTAGTGATTTTAGATATTAGGAGGGACCCGGCGTCAGGAGACATTGACCTGATTCACTGGCTTCGAGCCTATAACATTCACCCCATCATCGTGCTTACCAAGGCGGACAAGCTCTCACGTCAGCAGGTCAGGAAGCGGGCCGGGCTGATTGCCGGCGAGCTTGCCGGGATCTCTCCTGAAGCACCGGTGGTTTTTTCAGCAAAAACCAGACAGGGGAAGGATGAGATATGGGAAAGGGTGAGAGAGGCCTGCGGATTGTTGATTGATGATTGTCGAAGATCCCGTTTTTAGCGGGGTTGATTAACAGTCTCGCAAAAAGTCACTCACCTGTTTTTGTCCCCAGTTGAATGAGACAGTCGCTGACAAGTTCACGGGTCTTTCGTTTTAACTCCATTGCAAAATCATCGCCCTTGCTCAGACCCTCTTCGATGCGGTCCAGCACGTCATAAAAAATATCCCATCCCTCCTTTTCTTCCAGATACCTTTCGCTAAGAGGGTTGGGTGTTTCGCTCAGATCTCTTATGAGACCTTCAAGCCGACTCGCAGACAGGACCAAGAGTTTCAGTCCTTCCTCTTTTTTGACCTGATCATCCGGGGCAAAAAACCCTGCAAGTTTAAGGGCCAAACGCAGATAGACCACGGTGAAAGGGACCTTAGAGACAAAACATCCGGTGAACGGGTCAATGATATGTTTAGTCTGTTTGACAGGCCATGGCAGGGCACGGGCGTAATATGAAAAATAGAGAGTCCGGACCAGATCGCCCATATATTTCCCGAGCTTCGCCCCTTCGATCGCCTGACCCGCGAACGCCTCTTTATCATGACGCATGATCAGACCGGGTTTATGGAGATAGCGAAGGTTTTTGTCGGGATTATTAAACAGACAGCAAAGGATATACGCCTGATCCTCGGCCCGGCCAATAAACGTAGGGGTAAATGGGCGATGGCTGCGGATACTGTCAATTAAGGCAGCGCTCGTCCCACCGGTAACATGGATCCGCTGGATACAGGTCTCAACGCCATCCAGGATATCATTATCATAGCGGGTCATCATCTCTGCTCGGGTCGAGAGCGCCATGGGGAGCGGGCTATAAAAGATAACAGCCTCCCCTTCAGGAACCGACTTCGGGATCGACACATCAGGTGTAAACAATCCATGACCCATATCCCGCTCATTGACCAGGGCACCTGCCATCATCCCCAGTTCTACGGCCCTCCCCCCCGTCTCCGTTCCTTCCGCACCCCACAACGGCGTAATAAAATGTTCCAAAGCAGACTGTCCTGTCTCCTCAACCAGGGCCTCCTCATCAAAGACCTGGTCCAGATCAAGTTTGAAAGACCCCTTTACCTTTGGGTCGACCAGTACCTGCCAGAACGCAGAGATGGCCTTCAGGAAACTGTAGTGCCTTCCATATTCACCATCAACGCCAAACACTCTCCTAATGGGTTCATTGTCAGAAATACCGAGATATTTTTCTGCACCCGGCAGTATAATATGGTCAAGGATTCGCTTAGTATCTATTTCGGAAAAAAGATATATGTCAAGATGAGGAAATGGATCTGTCCCGGCATACACCTCCCCCAGGTAGTCTTTGACAACCCTGTGGAGCCCGTCGTGGGTAACCGATACGGACAGGAGGCAGGTCGCTTTATCATCGGGCCTGACAACCCCGCGTGCCTTCTCAAAGGCAATTGCGTTATTCAGGCCTCTGAGCCCATATATTGCTTCATTTTGTTCGTTCTTTACCCCGATCTGGATCGGGTGGTCAAACCAGTATTTCTGCTTTTCTTGAGCAATATGCTTCAAATCCCGGAGTATATGGTCACCATATGGCAGTGAATCAATATCCTCTCCGTCATCCGGGACCGTAATCAGGAGGTTGGACATAAAAAGTATTTGACGTGCCGGTTCATCAACCGGGTTCTGATTCAACTTTGTGATGCAGACACATCTTTTTTTCCGAAGCTCGCTGATCCGCTTTTCATAATCCCCGAGACACGTAACCCCTTCAGGAAAAAATAGCCGCCAGACCTTCTTCCGGGCATCATCCCCCCAGGATGTGCCGGAACGCGTACTCCATTGAGCCGCTTCATCAAATGCATCTTGATACGACTTATCCGCCAGGCATGCCTCTGAGATTTCCCCTATAATCCGCCTGACCCCTTCAGAGTAGAAAGTCGCGCTCTCCGCCCACTTTTTATCTCCCTTCATGGTCTCGAGATATTCATCCGCCTGCTCAAACAAGGAATTTTGAGACCCTGAAAGCACGATCAAAAAAGCGGCATTGAGATTCCGCGCAATCTCAGCTTCTCCATTTTCCTCCGGATGAAACTGATCAGAGGCAGCAAAACCTGAGAGCGGTCTGTTCCCGTTTGCTGAATCGACCATACGCCGTATAATGGTCTCAAGGGGGGCTTTCATTTTTTTGATCGTCTTCCTCTTCCTAAGACCAGGGGTCTCGTCCTCCATCACTGTCAGGACGACCCATATCATGCTCCCAGCTCGGTGGTCTGTTTTCATAGGGCTCGTACTTCCACCCTTTCACTGGAGATTTTGTACATGATACGGTGAAAATACATGTCAGCATAAACATAAGCAAAACAGCTATTCTAATAATCATCTTTATCCTCTTCATCATTTTCTCCTAACCCGGATAAACCGGAAAAGTGCCTAAAATGCCTAAAGTGAGCTAAAGTGCCTAAAGTTGAAAATGGCTTAAGGGTTCATCAATGAGCAACGAGTAACGAGCATCCAGCATCCATCTACGCCGGATAACCGGTAATGTCTCTAATACGACCATAAAGGGGTTTAAGGTGCTTGTACATCTTTTTGTAAACCTGACGGTAAAGGGCATCGTACATTTTATGCGTCTCCATATCCGGGTCAAATACCTCTCCAATGTGGGTCATTGCCCTTATGGCGGACTGGAAATCGTTGTGAAGACCGAGTCCCACGGCCGCATCGATAGCCGCACCCAAACCCGATGTCTCATATATAGAGGGCTTAGCCGTGGGAATACCGAAAACATCCGCTGTGACCTGCATGGCGACCCTGCTCTGTGAACCGCCTCCGGATACACGCAGGCTCTTGATCGGGATTTTGGTCCGCCTTTCTATACGCTCAGCCCCTTCCCTGAGCGCATATGCCAGACCTTCTAATATTGAACGGTAAAGATGGGCCCTGGTATGGACGTCGCCAAAACCTATAATGGCGCCCTTGGCCTCCGGACCCGGTGTCTTTATACCGGGGGTCCAATATGGCTGGAGCATCAAACCCATGGAGCCGGGAGGGATGTTTTCCACCAGCCGGTCAAACAAAGCCTCGGCTTCTATCCCGTCCGTTGCTGCCTTCTC
This sequence comes from Candidatus Desulfacyla euxinica, assembly GCA_014382715.1. GTDB lineage: Bacteria > Desulfobacterota > DSM-4660 > Desulfatiglandales > Desulfatiglandaceae > Desulfacyla > Desulfacyla euxinica. The sequence goes on from JACNJD010000313.1 coordinate 9,674, forward strand.
CTTTTCCGGATATCCGAACTCTTCCTTGAACCAGTTTACCATCCAGAACCCGCGAAAAATCTGCACCTCAATAGAATATTGCCCTCTGACCGCAGAAGGATAAGGGGGAATCATCGGGATTGCTTCGATATATTTCTTATGTGTTACATTAACGGTGGCAGTCGTTCCATAACTTAGACATCCGATGGATGGGTCCAGACTCCCTGATCCGATAACCTCGCAGGCCTTGTCCGCAGCGGCCGCTATCAACGGAAGTCCGACCGGTATTCCGGTTTTTTTGGCGGCATTTTGTGTAATCTCGCCCAGTACCTTACCGGGCGGGATCAATTCGGGCAATAGCTCAGGGTTGATCGGGACAGCCCTCCATTTCCAGTCCCAACTTGATGACCATCTGAGGTGTCTGTAGTGAAATGGAACATAACCTACCTGGCAGCCCACAGAATCAACAAACTCCCCAGTCAGACAATACGTCAAATATCCTGAAAGAAAGAGGAACTTATATGTTTTTCGCCATATTTCAGGCTGATTTGTGCGAATCCAGTTTATTTCCGCTTCCGTCTGCAGATATGCAATGGTGTTGCTGACACCTATTAACTTGAACAGTATTCCCCATATTCCGCCCACAGGGGGGAGCCCATAGGTTTTTCGCTGGTCTAACCAGATAATGGCAGGACGAAGCGCTTTTCCATCCCTGTCAACGTTTACGACAGTCCCTCTCTGGGTGGTCAGGACCACTCCGGCGATTCTGCCCCTGTCAACTCCTCCCTGTTGCCACAGACCATTACAGACATCACAAAGGGCCTGCCAGAAAAGAAGAGGGTCCTGCTCGGCCCAACCCGGGTGCTCTGAAAAATAGGGTTTGAACGGCACCCTTTCCTTAAAGAGCAGGCTCCCTTCCAGATCGAAAATCAGAGCCTTGAGGCTCTGGGTCCCGTTATCAATGGCCA
>JACNJD010000128.1 GCA_014382715.1 Candidatus Desulfacyla euxinica
CTGGTAGACTATCCAAAAGAGATCAAGGCCTTTTATATGAAGATGAACCAGGATGGGAAGACAGTGAGGGCAATGGATGTGCTGGTGCCCAAGATCGGTGAGATCATTGGAGGTAGCCAGCGTGAAGATGACCATGATGCACTTTACGAGAGGATCAAGGAGGCGGGCCTAAATACGGACGATTACTGGTGGTATCTGGATCTGAGGAAATTCGGCTCGGTCCCCCATTCCGGCTTTGGCCTGGGATTTGAGCGTCTGATCCAGTTCGTAACCGGTCTTTCCAACATCAGGGACGTAATTCCCTTTCCGAGGACACCGGGCAGTCTGGGCTTCTAAGCCTCTGCTCCAAGAAAGTATATCGTTTCCGGGTCTTATCATTTTTCACCCCGATTGCTAATGCCTTCCGGGTGCCAACCACTATCACAAGCTTTTTTCCTCTGGTAATTGCGGTGTAGATCAGGTTGCGCTGCAGTAGCATATAATGCTGGGTAAGGAGGGGGATAATGATTACCGGGTATTCAGAGCCCTGTGATTTATGTACTGATACCGCATAAGCCAGAACAATCTCGTCCAAATCAGTAAAATCGTAAGGAACGTTTCCGCCGTCAAAGGATATGTCTACTTCGCGCAGTTCCGGGTCGACACGGGTGACCCTCCCAATATCCCCGTTAAACACCTCTTTGTCATAATTGTTTTTGATCTGCATCACCTTGTCTCCCGTACGGAAGGCCCGGTTGCCACGGGTAACTCCATCTTCATTGGGGTTAAGTTGCCTTTGCAACTCCAGATTGAGATTGCCGGCTCCCACTGTACCCTTATGCATCGGGCTAAGCACCTGTATGTCGTTGACCGGGTCGAATCCGAATCGCCGGGGCACGCGGTCGCTAACAAGCTCCAATATGATTCGCAGTACGTTTTCAGGGTCTTCCTGCTCTATAAAATAGAAATCATCCTTGGGCCCGGAAGGGGTAGGGTAGGGGAGCAGGCCGTTGTTGATTTTGTGGGCGTTTACGATAATCTGACTCTCTTTGGCCTGACGAAAAATCTCATTCAACCTGACAACCGGTATTATATCTGATGCAATAATATCCCTTAACACATTCCCGGCCCCAACAGAGGGGAGTTGATTTACATCACCCACAAGGATGAAAGTCGCCTTAAGAGGGATGGCCTTCAAGAGATGATACATCAAGATTGTGTCGATCATGGAGGCCTCATCCACAATTATGAGGTCGCACTCGAGGGGATGTTCATCATCTTTTTGAAAGCCCCCCTTCCGAATGCTGTACTCTAAGAGTCTATGAATCGTTTTGGCCTCATAACCGGTTGCTTCAGACATTCGTTTTGCAGCCCGGCCGGTTGGCGCTGCTAACATGATCCTGACCTTTAACCCTGAAAAAATTTTCAACAGTGCGTTGATAATTGTGGTTTTCCCGGTGCCGGGGCCTCCGGTGATGACCATTATCTTATTTTCCGAGGCGCTCCTCAGGGCCTGCACCTGGTTTTCGGCCAGGTCAATGGAGAGCTGCTCCTGGACCCACGAGGCCGCTTTGCTCGAATCAAAATTTCTTATTGATTTGGGGGCCTTTAAGAGGGCCTTTATCCGGCTGGCGATTCCGGTCTCGGTGACGTGAAATTTGGTGAGATATACTCTATTGGTTTTTTTGAGTTCCCCGGTCCTTTCGTTTATCTTCTCGACAACGATCTTTTTCTCATTCGCGATGGTGTCAACGGCCTTGACTATTATTTCACCCTCTACCCCGAGGATTTCCTTACATCTATCTATGAGTGGTTCAAAAGGGAAGTAAACATTCCCCTCGTCTGCAAGCTGGTGAAGCACATAGAGTATCCCGGCCTCAGACCTTAATTGGGAATTTTTGTCAAAACCCAGCCTTTCCGCAATATGGTCAGCCGTGACAAAACCTATGCCGAAGATATCTGTTGCTAAACGGTAAGGGTTTTCTTTGACGACCTGGATAGACCGGTCTCCGTATTGTTTGAATATTTTTGTGGCGTAGCCTGAGCTGACGCCGTGGCCCTGCAGGAAAAGCATGACGTCACGTATCTCCTTTTGGTCATCCCATGCCTTCCTGATCATCTTGATTCGTTTTCGGCCAATACCTGTGACCTGCTCCAGCTTATCAATTTCATCTTCTATAATATCTAAGGTCTGCTCACCGAATGTTTTTACGATCCTTTTTGCCATAACAGGCCCGATACCCTTGATAAGACCGGAACCCAAATATTTTTGTATGCCATAGACCGAGGCCGGCACTGTTGTCTTGTAATGTACTATCTTAAACTGTTCTCCATACTTGGGATGATTGGTCCATTCGCCCTTCAATTTGAGGATTTCCCCGGGAGTGGGGGCCATGAGGTTTCCCACTACGGTTACGAGATCGGGCCGGCCGTACACCTTCAACTTGGCAATGGTAAACCCGTTTTCCTCATTGGTGTAGGTTATTCTTTCAATCTGGCCTTCCAGGTCGGTAAGCATGTAGTAAGCTCCGTTTCAGGCGTTCAGAGGTCCCACGGCTAAGGGAATTTTCTACAGGGTTGAGAGGCTCAAGGTTAGCTTCACAAATTAGGGCATTTGATCAAAACATGCCATTATGGCAAAGCCAAATATATCCGAACAGATTATACATTTGAAAGATCAAAAGTAAACAACAAAATGAAATATTTGAACCCGCCTTTGTTCGGCCTCCCGCCTTGACCTTTTTATTTCAATAGGATAATCTCTGAAAAATATATTCGAGCGGGATTAATTTAGCCCTGCCAGGCTCGAAAATCCCGGCTGAGGCGGGGCTCAACTGTTTGACGATCTATGAATAAAGGCCGGACCGTTATGTTTTTGAGTCACATCTGTACGTTACCCTCAAGAGGGAAAGCACTATTATCCTGGGCACCCGGGATGCGGTTTGGAGAACGCCGCTTAACCCGTCAGTTCTTGCATGGGTGTTGGAGTCCGGTCTCAAACGCCCACGGAAGGGCTGCTTACTGGTTGAATGCGGCGTTTGTTTTGTTTGTTATTTGTTCTGCAGTGGCTGTTGTATACTTCACAAGCGGAGTAAGAGATAAGCGGATCCAACCAGTTGTTTCGCTTGATCAAAAAGAAGATGGCAAACCTGCCCAACTATACAAGGTTCCCATGCCTGAGAGGAAGGCAGTTGAACCTGCGCCCGGTTCCTCATCTGATACTGTTGCCCGCGAAGCGCCGGCCAAGGGGTATTCCAAACTCCCGTCAGAGTCGATTGCCAGCCCGGCTGGAGCTGCCTTCCAGCAGAATCAATCATCCCCCACCCAAATCGGGAAACAGCCCGTTAAGGAAGTCGAAAGAGGAGGTCCGATTGCCACCAGGGAGGATGTAGATTCAAAATTGTCACCAGGTCAAAAGGTCGGGGTCCAGGAGATTACGTCTGGTCCAGACGTAACGGCAAAAGCCGAAAAGGGAATTTCTCAGGAGGTAGATAAGGAGCCTCTCCAGGCAGACGCAGAGACCGGTAAAAGACTGTTTATCAGGGTTCAGGCCTGCAACGTCAGGGAAGAGCCTTCCACGGCGTCCAGGGTGAAATTCCGTCTTGAGATGGGAGACCCTGTAAATATGACTGGTAAGAGAGGAAGGTGGGTCGCAGTAAAGCTGGATGACGGCCGTTTTGGATGGGTCTACCACACTCTTCTTACCGACTCCATTGTTCTACAAAAGGCTGCACCCAGAGCTACCAAGAAGATCAAGGCAATCCGTCCGGAGATTGCTGACAAGGATATTGCTAAGATTATTTTTGAACTCAATGGCCCCTTTCCTCCCCAGACAATGATTGTGGAAGGAGAAAAACCGCGCGTTGTCTGCGATTTTTTCGATGCCGGTCTTGCCGCTGATATTGGTAAAAGCATTGAAGTAGATAGCGGTATTGTAGAAAAGATACGCACGGGGATACATAAATCTCCGAAGTTTAAGGTTCGGGTTGTGCTGGATCTTGTGCCGAGACGAAATTATGAAGTGGATCAGTTTTTTTTCGAGAAAGAAAACTATTATGTCTTGGTGGTTAAAGCAAAGGAGTGAACCGGGGCTTAGGGCTCGCGCAAAAATAACTTCACATTTTCGCATCCCATCTTCAGGTCATCTTCGGCCACGCCTCAATCGCAAAATCCTAGAAATAGTAAGACTATTACTGTGGTTTTGCTCAATCGGCACACCCAGGTAAGCGAGCTTGCGAGACTCCGAATCTAACCTAAATCTGGGCGCCAATTCTGGGAACTTATTTTTACGTGAACCCTTAGGCCTGTGAAGTCTGAGATATAAAAAGATCGCTTTTTTCCCAATCCCTGCGCGTTTCCTGAAAGGACTTCAAAAAACACAATCCTTTTTTATCACGCAGGTCATAAACGCCATGCCTTAAAATATAGACAGGGATCCCGCCCTTAAGGCTTACGGTTATCTCATAGCGTGTAAAACCGGTCACAAGGCCCTTGACAATTTCACCCTCCATGAGCGTAAAAAAAACCACCCGTCTCTCTTTAATAAGGGGGAAAAGTGATTTATTCTTAATATGATGTCTCATTCGGGGGGAAATGATAGGCTCTAATCCAAGATCTCTGACCTTCTTGTCTATTTTTAGAAGCGGTTTTACGGAATCTGAAAGATCTGCTGGATAAAGGAGCTTGACATCGGTTTTGGGCAGGAGTTCCTCGTCTTTTTCTTTGGCGCTTAGTCGGAGGTCATATCTCGAATTTTCGTGAACCTTGGACCTGATAATTCGATGGTTATGGAGATGAAATTCCCACGGTTCTTGCGATTCGAATGCCTGATCAAAAACCGAGATATTATAGCTTTCGTCTAAGTATTCCCGGAGGCCTAAAAGAGATCCCATATCAATAACTTTCCGCTCAGTGAGGGATAGCCCTTAAATAAGTTGCTGCGGGTTTGCTGTTACTCTTGGAAATCTTGTTTCAGCTTTTCCTCAAATTCCTTGAAAAACCTGTCTTTTTCTTTCCAGTCAGGGCCAAATCGCTTGCCGAAATAACTCCCTAATTTATCAAAAAGCTTTTCCCAGACAGGTTTCCCTTCGCCTAAGACTACGTCTTCGAGAAACGAAACCAGTTCGGAAATCTTTTCCTTGGGAAGAAAAGATACAGCTCCTAACTTTATGGATTTTTTCAAAGATTCGGGAGAAAGAGCATGGGCTGTGAGCATTACGGTCGGGAATTCCCTTGAAACCGCAGTCTTCAGAAGCTCAAAGCCGTTAACACCCATAATGTCAAGGATTACAATGTCATAGGTGTAACTCAGAAGGTACTGGAGAGCTGTGTCATAATCCGTTGCTTTATGGATCAAACACATGTCGAGCTCTTCTTCGACAGTTTCTAAGACATCGGGCTCGTCATCCACCACGAGAATAACTTTGTCTTGCAAGGGGCTGCTTTTAACCATTTCTGTCTCTCCTCCTTATTAAAGTTAGATAATAATTAACTATCTTTATATCAGAGATCTTGAATTTGTCAAAATAAATCGACCTGAGTCCGCTGAACTGAGCTTGTTTTTAAATTAGGACGTAGATAAACGCAGATCTTCAGGGTAAAGATCTTGGGGGGCAAGAATCAATCAAGTCAGAGATTCCCAAGTGATTTGATCTGTTCTATCTTTTCCGAGGGGATAGGAGGGGTCTGCCCTCCAGTTAGGACATAGACCCGGGCTGCCTCATCCACCTCTTCGGCGATATTCATGGCCTCATTGAAGTCTTTCCCTATGGTGATCAGGCCGTGGTTTAACAGGAGGACAGCGAAAGAGTCCTTGCCTGAGAATGCTTCAGAGACGCTTTTCGCCAGATCCGGGCTGCCCGGGACCATAAAAGGAATCATTGGAAGGGGGTAGGCATAACAGGCAAATCCGAGCGTAATGGCCGGCAGCGTGCTGGGTCCCGGCTCGAACATGGTTGAGGCTGCGATGATATGAGGGCCGTGCAGATGAAAAACAACGTTTATGTCGGGTCTTTCCCGGAGAATCCTCAGATGCATATTGGCTTCTTTGGTGGGTTTGTCCCCTTCCATAAGGATGCCTTTTTTATTGACAACCGAGACCGTGTCCGGATGGAGATCGCGAAGAGAATATTCGGTGGGGGTAAGCAAGACGCGGTTACCGGACCGGGCGGAGATGTTTCCGCCCACTCCGGCCGCTAAATGTCTCTCGTAAAGCAAGTGACAGAATCTGCAGAATGCTTCTTTTGAATTATAGGGATTATCCCTTTGATTGTTATTTGATACCATCTTTACTCCATGAGCCTTCTGGCTATGAACCTCCATCAACGTCCCAATAACCCCTTGAGGAGTCCTTTGGCTTTTTCCTCCAACGGTTCGGCCTCACCCTCTTTCGAGTCTTTCTCTTTCAGCATATTTTTCAGTTCTGAAGAGTCAGGAAGCCCCGTTTTAAGTTTCTGCTTTAGCAGTGCTTCAAGATCGGGACGAAACTGAGGAGAGGAAAAACTTCCGGAGACTAAGATTGGGACGGTAATTCCGCTAAGTTGTTCAGTTGTGCCCTGTCCTTTTAGGGTCGCTACAAATTTGGGCTCTATCCGGAAATTCATCGTTTCTTTGACCAGATTGGCCTTTCCTTTTGCCAGCACCCTTATGAGCGGGGACACCATGGTCGTTTTTTTCGTGTCTACAAGGCCTTTGGTAATGGTAAAAGGCGCATGAAGCGCGGAGAAATCCGTACGGGGTTTTTTCTTTCCCTTTTCGGCAAGGCCAAAAGCCGCTGCCGTGTTCCTTACCATTCCCGCGAGATCAATCCCTTTGATGGCCCCGTCTTTGAAGAGGAAGTCTCCCTTGCCGTTTAGTGTTCTCTTGATCATTTCCCCCTCGTCTCCCGCCAGGGCGATGTTCAAAGTTGCCTGTGCTGTTCCCTCTAAGAAATCCTTATCCATGAGGTCCTTCAGGAGGGGATTGACCTGAATTCCTTTTGCCTGCACGGAAATGTTGGTTTTCGGCGTATTCTTTCGAACGTCAAAAGCTCCTTTGGAAGAGACATTACCCTGGTAGAGTTTAAGGGTTAGAGGATTGAGTTTAAAGAGACCTCGTTTACCTGAGATCTTAAGATAGAGGTCCTGGATTTTGGCCCCGTGTGCCTTGAGTGTTCCTATACGAATCTTGCCATCCAGGACGAGCTTACGAAGCGAGGCGTAATCGGTTTTTCCTTTTTCAGGTGCTTGTGGGCTCGATTTTTTCTTTTTTTCAGCAGGTTTCTTTTTACCTGACGGTGGGAGATACCGGTCCAGATCAATCTGGTCCAAATTGACATCGAAAGCCACATCCGGCCTGGAAAAATCCTTCACGCTCACAGAAAAAGTCACCTTTGAGTCATCCAGTTCAAAGACCCCATCCAAAACCGATACACGCTTTGGATTCCCTTTTACCCTGGCCTGCAGAGCTACCCGTTTCAAGACCTCAGAGTCTGCTGTTTTGATCGGAAACTCTCTTCCTAATGCGCTCACAATTTTCGAGGCGAACACTGAGATACCTTGATGGCCAGATCAAATTCCTGACGTGCAGACAGGTCTACGATGTTACCTTTGATGCCTACAACCAGGGTCTTTAATGTCTTTAGAGTCAGGTCCAAAGGTATGGTGCCCTCGTCCGGAGTTTTGCCTAAAGGACCTACCTTACCTTTTAATTCCAGGGGTTGCCCGTCCAGGTTTGTTGAAAAGGCGAACTGAACCGGTTTATCCAGGGATACATCCTTCATTTGAAGTGTCACGTCGGAGATTTCTTTGCGCTCCCCTTTCACATCGTCTATCCAGAGGATGGAGCCCTTCTTGAGAGCAAATTCACCCACTGCAAGGCCTTCAATTGACAAAGCTTCTCCCTTCTCTTCTGGAGTTTCAGGGACCGTTTCAGGGGAGGGCTTTCCCAGGCCCTCCCAGTTTGCCTGACCACTCTTGTTTTTCTCAAGGACGAGTCGAAGGCCTTCCACTATAAAACGCTTGACCTGGATATGTTTAGAGATAAGAGGTATTAGCCTTACCTTTGCCTCAAACGATTCAATACTAAGGAGATCTTTCTCCTTGAAGCCGGGTGGATTCCCGAGATGAAGATCTGAGAAGGCCAGACCCACCCATGGAAAAAGGGAGAGCTTAAGATCCCCATTGATTGTAAACGTCCGGCCGGTCATTTCCGAAACCTTCTTTTCTATCTCCGGTTTATATTCTTGGACGTCCACGAACATCGGTATGACAAGAAGCGCTACGATAACCAGAGCCACAAGCGAGCCCACAACTATCAATATCCATTTGATTGTCTTTTTCATTGATAATCTCCTCATATAGAGTTTATCTGAAATGGTACTGTCAGGTCAGGACCATCCTTTATTATAACCATTAAGAAAACATACTTCTTCAAAAGACCTCTTAGGTACAAAATGCTGCCCTGTTTCGTCGCGCCAGTATTTAATATCACCATCTCTAATGGGTACTACCTCGGGAGCCTCACCAGGTATACCCAGGGCTATTACCGAGTCAGGTACGTATATTTCCCGAAGGTCAAGAATCTCGGCCGCCTTGGGCCGGTCAAAGGATCGGAGCCAGGTTGCCCCCAGTCCGTAGGCGCATGCACCCATCAGAATGGTCTGGGCAGCCGCTCCCACATCTCGAATGGTCTCCGCGATTTCCAGTTCCCTGTTTCTTGCTATCAATATGTGTGCGGCAGGTTCTTCCCCCGGTTGCGGCTGACCGGCCCCGGCCAGGTAAGCGGCAAATTTCTGCGTTTCAAAGATCTTCCCGGCAAGTGAAGGGTCGTTTACAGCTATGAATATCAGGGCCTGCTTGTTGGCTGCTGATGGGCCCAATCTGGCGGCATCGATCAGTTTCCGAAGGACCTCCGAATCGACAGCGCCGGGTTTGAATTTTCGCACACTTCTTCTCAATTCAATTATCTTATGGAATGTCTCTATCATGATTTTTCCTCCTTCCTTTTTAACAGAATTCTTTAGCTGTCCGTATTTCCTCTTTTACCAAATCACTGGTTTCATCAATAAGTCCCTTTAAAGCAGTCAGCGCTTCCTGTCCGCCGATATTGCCGATGGCCCACGCCGTCATTCCGCGAACACGCTCGTCCGTGTTGTCTTCGAAGGCACGAACCAGATCTACAATGTATTTTTTGTCGCGGCTGTTTCCCATAACCCTCGCCACGTTCATCTTCCACCGCCATATGTCTTGATAAGACATATAGAACATGTGGGGCCATATCTTAGTTTCAAAATATTCCCTGTCCATGTGCAGCAGGCGTGATAGCTCAAAATAATCCTCTTTTGCGGCAACTTTTTCATTCATTGGAAGCCCCTGGGCGAGCCAGGGCTGGTTTCGCGGGCAGACATTCTGGCATCTGTCACATCCATACACAAACATACCCATGGGTTCCCTTAATTCCAATGGGGTTATTCCTTCACCAAAATAGCTAAGATATGATATACATTTGCGTGGATCTATCTGGCTATTTCCCTTCAACGCTCTTGTGGGACAGGCAGCAATGCAGGTATTTCTACACCAGTCCGGACAGCCTATTTCCATGGTAGGCATATCGGGTTCAAAAGCCTCGTCGATAACGAAGGCAATGGGAAGAGTCCAGGACCCCCCTCGGGCTACCTTGTTGGAATAGAACAGGCAGTTTTTCCCAAAGGTACCCATTCCTGCCCGTGCAGCAGCGACCCGGTGTGGTAAATTGAACGGTACTTTTGAATCGATGCCGTTATCACGGAGAAATGATCGAAACGCTTTGATTCGCTTGCTCAGTCCGTCACGAGTTACCCGATCATCATCAAGATAGCAGCGTCCGAAATTCCCTTCCATGGAACGTGGATAGGACTTTCTGAAATAGACCTCCATAAGGACGATAATCGTTTTAGCATTCGGCAGGATTGTGGTGGGATCTGTACCGTTTAATAGCTGAAGTCCAACTGCCTCCGCCCATGCATACTCTTCACGCCTGTCGAGGAGTAATTGTTTATGATCCGGGAAGGGCTCGGCCGTTGTAAAGCCAACATCTTCGAAGCCATTCTCATATGCTGCCTTTATAATATCAGATTTAGTGATTATTTTGATTTCCTCGAATGATTGATTTTAGACCTTTACTTTTTATAGGATATAATCAAGCGCTCTTCAAGGAATACCTTCTCTATATCTCGATAAGACATCTTGGCGATTTCCATGAATTTTTAAAAGTGGACCGTAGATGTGTGCCCATGCTATAAGCTCCAGTTGTCATTTCAGAGATTGACAGTCAATAATAGTGCCAACCCCTATCTCATAAATTTTGTTAAACAGCAGGAATAATGAATCAATCTTCTTCTGGACTTCTTTTTTTACTTTCCGTATCGGTGGGAGTGGCAATGATCGGTCTTGGTATCGGACCTGTTCTGGGAGGTACCATCCGTGATCATTTTGGGATGAATGCTGCCTTTTATGCCATGGGTGTCCTGGCCCTTTTAACCTGTATACTGGTTATGATATTTATACCTTCTGACTACCAGAGGTATGAGTCTGGAGATAGCCAAAAGATTTCTTCAATTAGAAAAATATTAACTCATCGAGTTGTCCTCGGGATTTTCATGATGAGATTTTTCGCT
>JACNJD010000314.1 GCA_014382715.1 Candidatus Desulfacyla euxinica
TAGGTGGGGGATTTTGAAGTGGCCATGAGTGGGGGATTTTGGGTGGCCATCCGGGCTTATGTGTGCCAACTCTTTATTTACCTATTTCCGGTAGTATTGATATGTTGGAAAGCAATATACAAGAATACTAAGGCAGTAATAACTTGTTGTCTCGCATTATCACTGTTTTACTGGCTATTTCCGGTAAGGACTCCGAAAATTCTAATTGATTCCAATATTCATACGTTCGGTTTTTTTCAAAAATTTATCAGAAATATTTTCGAAAATATGCTCATCGAAGATATTATTTTTTATATTACTTTTATTCTTGGTTTGCCTATACTCATTTTTGTTGTAAAAGATATATTATATAAATTACGGGAGCGAAGCCCGGATTTCTCATTATTGTTAGATTTAACGATCATTGCATTTTTATTAATTATGCCTATCTCGTATCTTGTTTGGGAAAAATATTTTCTTCTACTTTTGCCGCTCGCAACAGTGAGAATTTTATTGATAAAATATCCTGAAAAAAACAGGATGAATCTCACCGGCTAAGCTTAGGACAAATGAATGCGACGGAGGCGCACAAGCACTTGTTGCCAGCATGAAAGGCTCCCAACAGAAATTCAGATGTTTCGAAATGTCAAATTGTTGATGAGTTTTCAGACATGTTAGCAGGATATTATTGAAATGAGGCTTTATGCCAAATCACCATGATTTTCACACAAAATCTGGAGCCTTGGTTAGGGGATTAGAGGTCCTCTCCACTATTGTAAAAGTCAACATAACGTGCATGAAGGTGGCATCGCAGATCTTCTGAAAATAGTCAACAATTGGTTTTGCAGCCCTTTGTTTTTAGGCCTTTTAAAATTCCGGGGTCATATCGGAAACCCAGCATCATGTGAGGATCGTCCATCAGGGCTTTGGATTTTGTCATGCTTGAATACAATCGAGGTGGTGGCAGATTGTGACCACCTTATCAATCTCAACCAACCATTGAACCATCTGTGCCGTCATAAGGAAACTTCAATATGGTTCCAGCATTGTTGAAAAAAAACTTATCTCCAAACTCATTCGCCAATACGGTAGACACCATAAGACCGGTACAATGAGAAACTCCGATCCACCTTGAATTGATTTTCTTCAGATCCTCTATGGTGGAATCTAGCTGATGCTTCGACGCAGAAACAAGGTGAGTACCTCCTAAAACCATATACACTCTTTCTTCTTCCATAAGTTTCCGAGCATGATTGATAATGTTAATCATCCCTCGGTGAGCACATCCCATAATGATTACTAGACCCAAATCAGTCCTAATGTATAGGGACTGATCGTCGGGAAGGTCATCTTGCTCATAGCCATTTGCTGTTTTCTTAACCGCCTTCTCGGTAACGCTCTCATAGGTGGTCGTCATAGGCTCTTCGCCGCTGGCGACAATATCATCTGTCAACCACGTAGGCTTTGGAGTCAAGTCGAAGTCAGCGCCTAGGCTTTCCAGCATTTCCTTCCTAAATGGAATTCCTACATACCTATACTCGTATTTGTCAGCATTATTCGCCTCCAATTTTCCATACTTAAGCGCCCAGACTTCTGGGTGAGCAATAATGCGAACGGATTTTCTATTAATCTTAGCCAAAACAGCCTGCAAACCCTCGGTGTGATCGTAGTGACCATGACTAAGGATTGACGCAAAATTAAATCAACATGTTAGAGGGCTAACTGTCGCATACTGAAAACACATCTACTTGGGTTCGATACCAAATGGCTATAGAAAACGTGTATGGTTCAGAATATTTGATTTTGAGAACATTGGCCTTGACAAATCTTTTTGAATGGGCTAATAGTCTCATTATGAACAAGACAAAATACTCCATACAGGCTATCGAGAAGTTTCTGAAACACCATAAAATAGCAACCTTTGACCAGATTAAGACGGCTCTCGGCGATCCGGCGCGCTGTACGATTTTTCGCAAGCTGGCAGACTTGGAGTACCTCAGCAGCTATTCGCATCGGGGCAAGTATTACACATTGAGATCCACCGCTCGGTTTAACGCCCTGGGGCTGTGGGACTGCCGGTCCGTGTGGTTTTCTCGTTTCGGCAACCTGCTCGATACAGCCGAAGCCTTCGTCAAAAGTTCTGGTGAGGGTTACACGGCCACTGAACTCAAAGAGGTGCTCCATGTCAAAACCAAACATGCGTTGACGCAATTGGTCCGATCCGGTCGGATTCAACGTGAACCGTTTGATTCGGTCTATGTTTATCTGTCTGGGGAAGACCACGTTGCAGACCGACAGCGAAAAACTCGAAAAGCTCATTTAAAGCGCTCCTTTGCCTCGGTGGTCATTGTCAACCCTGATTTGGCTGTCGAAGAAGCCAAGGCCACGATTCTTCTTTTCTGCAGTATGCTGAACGAGCGGCAACGCCGGCTGTATGCCGGGCTGGAATCTTTAAAACTGGGCCATGGCGGAGACGCACACATCGCTTCCCTCCTAGGAATGGACCCACACACCGTTGCCCGTGGCCGCCAGGAACTGATGAGCGGGGAGTTGCCCCATGACAGAGTTCGGGCAGCAGGGGCCGGCCGTCTGTTACAGGAAAAAAAACGCCGGAGATCATAGAGGCGATTGCAGCGATTATGGAATACGAAACTGCAGGAGACCCTGTGAGTGGATGCAAATGGACGCACAAAACCACACACAAAATCGCCCAACAGCTGAAGCGTGCAGGGATTCAGGTTTCGGGCAATACGGTGGGTAGGCTGTTGAAAAATATGGCATTTTCTCTGCGAGTTAACCTCAAGACCCTGGAGTCTGGTTTGAAGAATCCTCCCGATCCCCGGGAGCGGGACCTCCAGTTTCACTATATTCGAAGCCAAATCAATGACTACATCGGGCAGGGGGTGCCCGTGGTCAGTGTAGACACCAAAAGCCGGGAGAAGATCGGCCTTTTCCATCAATCCGGCCGCAGATGGGCTCAGCGCCCTATTGAGGTTTTTGATCATGATTTCCCTTCTGATGCCCAAGGTGTTGCCATCCCTTACGGGGTTTATGATCTTTCTCGAAATAAAGGTTTTGTGTGTGTTGGTACCACCTGTGACACCTCCGAGTTTGCCGTAGATTCCATACGCACCTGGTGGTCACGGGCGGGCTCCAGCAACTATCCAAATGCGGACCGCCTGCTCATTCTTGCCGACTGTGGCGGTAGCAATGGATACCGGACCCGTCTGTGGAAACATAGACTCCATGTCGGATTCTGTAATCGTTTCGGTCTTCAGGTGAAGGTGTGTCATTATCCGCCCGGTTCTTCAAAATGGAATCCGATTGAACATCGCATGTTTTCGTTCATTAGCAGGAATTGGGCTGCTCAGCCATTGCGTGACTACGAAACCGTATTGAAATTCATTCGTACAACCAAAACTTCGGCCGGGCTGAAGATTCGTGCCGTGTTAAACACCAAACGGTACCATAATGGAAAAAAGGTTTCCAAAGAGCAGATGAATCAAATCGCATTGAAACGGTACACCCTGAGACCCAGTTGGAACTATTCCATTTCACCATCAAGAATGTGAAATTATTTTTGCGTCAGTTCTAAGGAAGAAAATCGGAGGAATAATAAGGGATCTGTGCCGCCAAAAAGGGATCGAACTGCATGAAGGTCGTGCGATGCCGGATCATATACACCTGTTGTTAAGCATTCCACCGAAATTCAGCGTTTCGAACACAGTGGGATTTATAAAAGGCAAAAGTGCAATAAGGATACACCGTCAGCTGTTAGGAACAAAAAGGATGACGGGTTTAAGCTTCTGGGCGACTGGTTACTGCGTTAGTACAGTCGGTTTGGATGAAGAGACAATAAAGGAATACATCCGTGATCAAGATAGCCCAGACAAAAAATGAATGAGTAGGTAGAACTTAAAACAGCCCCTTTAGGGGCTTTCCTTACGACAATGCCCCCTTCGAGGGGGCTTCATCATACCACGTCCTCCGGGCATGGTTGGTGATTGCGGCCTACTGCAGTTACATTGCCGCCCAATAAGAGAATAACTCTCTTGCTTCCGCCTTTATCTTTTTTCTGCTGCCGGAATAAATGCCTTTCCAGCCTATGTTAACAAAAGGAGCAATGCTGCAAACAGGATGGCAGCTATTATCCCCTTCAACCTCAATTCCAGGACTCTCCTTTTTCCTTTCTTCCCATGAAAGGGGACGTAGGGGCAGAAAGTGCTTAGCGGTCCTCTTAGAATTATCCTATTCCAATCGACAAAGCACGCCAACACACAATTTATGCACGCTGTGTACCCGTGTGCCCCTCTCCATTTCCGGATTCTCCCATTCTCCGTTTTTCGGGTCTGCTTGTTTAATCACGCCATCGTCGTGATTGAATCCGGGCACCCATGAAGTATTTGGAAATCAGGGATGTTTCAGCGCAGCAGCCGAATAATAGCCTGTGTTTGGCACCCGTAGGCTTTTCCCAAAACTGGAGTCACCTTTTCCATATTGATGGCAGGCCAAATCCGTTTCTTTCGATTAGTCCATGATCCGCTGATTCCATGGGCCATTTGGCGGCCACAACATCCAAAACGGTTTTTCTCCCTCCGACGCCTCAATCGCAGGCATCAAGAAAGCCGCAACGTCGATGATAACGGAACCCAAGTCACCAGATACATCCTCCGGCTTGGATTTGCGGACAAATGCCTGCCACTGTATCTGCTTCTGTGCATCTTTCCGGAATTCCTCGGTGAACGCCATCGGTAGCCCACTGGGCAGCGGCGTTGAGCGCCGTCTTAACGTATTGCGAATGGCATCGCAAAGCGTCTGGCCTTCGAATTCAAAAAGCCGGCTCATCAGCCACACATCATAGAAATCCTTCATCCGGCTGTTGGCCATACCCAGGCGCACCATCGTCTCAAGCTTTTCAGCCACCATCGTGTACCGGGGATAGGCCAGAAGTTGAGGTGAAGGATCGTCAAGCAAGGTCGGGAACTCGATCCGTTCCGGTTCAGGAGTAACGGCATCGCCGAAACCAATATCAACCTGCACGGGGATTCGGGCTTGATGGAGGATTCCCATAAGCGTCACCCGGATACCACCATAGGCTTGTTCTTCACGGATCGGTACTGCTCGCACTGTGTCAGGCATGAACTTGATGCCATCACTGTCTTCAGTTTTGGCTTTGCACAGATCTCTGAAAATGCCTGCGATGTATTCGATATCTGCAGGACTGGGGCCCAAAAGATCGGCATCTTTGGTCACCCTGTAGTTCTGTCCTTTCCAGACAAGGAACAAGCTTGCGCCTTTAAGGATGAACTTGTCGGCATCGGACGAGATGCTGAGACGATACAGAAGGCGCTCGACACCATAGCGAAACAGCAAGAGATTGAAGTCCTCCCCCCGGGTTCTCGCATAACTCAATAGCCGTTGGAAAGAAGAGTGCCCGGTGTTCCGCTTCTTGTCCGGGCTCATATTATCGCCTCCAGGTAGGGACGCATCACATTCGCCACTCGGCACACCTTGGCGGCCTCCCACAGCTCGTCCATGGTGGCTTTCCGGCTTCTCCACGTTTCCTGGAGAGCCTCCAGAGAGACGTCCAGACCGACCTTGTTCCGGAATTTGAAGGAGTCGGCGACGGTCTTGGCCGGACTATAGATCTTGACAGTGATTCGGTCTACTTCGTGTTCCTCGACACCGAAGCTGAAAGCCGGGCCGCTGAAGCGAACAATTTCGAGGGAGGGATACTCGAACTTCGGTTCCCACTTTTTATTCTCGATAGCAATCCACACGCTATGGGCGATTTGCGTTGTCAAGTGGTGGAATTCCAGGGCTGAAACCAGGCAGATCACCGCGTTCGGCATCCTTTTGGCTACTTCCGCAAGCGAAAGGTGCTCGCTGGTTTGGGCACCCGGCAGGGCATAGAGTCCGCGTCCCACCCGCACCAGATCCCCATTGCGGTACAGCCTCAGAAGATATTCGCGGTGAATCCCCGCCGCCTCCACATCACGAGGACGGATGAGCCCCATTTGCCTGGCAAGTTCAAGGATTTTCTGTTTTCGGTCCATAGAACGCCTCTGTGTCATTTACTCGGTAATTATAGGCAAAAACCGAGGAAATGCAACATATTTCTTAGGGAGGTGCTTGACGACAAGCCCAGACGGTTACCGTTGCTCGCCGCCTGGCAGGGCATTGAAGTCGTCCGGCTCTCGGGGGCCACGAACATGCTCGACCGACCAGTGGTTGTACGGATTGCCGGGGAACTCGGCTTTCCCGAAGCGGCCCGGTGGTTCGAAACCCATCCGAAGGGTCAAGAGCAACCTTTTCGTTCTTTATGAGGGTTCTGACCGCTTTTTGAAGGTTTGAAGGATTGGTTTCCATCAGCTTGTGGGTAAACGTTCCGATGGTTGCAGCAGAGGCGCCTTCCACGCCATTAGGGGAGATATCAAGCGAGGAAGGCGGGGGGCTAAGACTCAAGATCCTTTACGGCTTGAAACAGGGTATCGAAAAGCTCCTCGGTATCTTCCTTTTCAAGGCACGAAAATGCCACCCGGAGATCTGTTTTGCCTAAGGAGATGAGGCCGATTCCATATTTATTGAGGAGATGGACCCTGAGAGGTTCCGCTTCAACCGTTTTCAGCCTCAAACACATGAAATATCCTGAATTAAAAGGATAAGGTTCCCAGGCCTCATGGTATTGAGGGTTTGAAAGCACCCTTTTTACCTCCTTTGCCCGCCCTTTCATGATCTTGAATTTATCATCTTTTTCTGCAAGGAAGTCTTTTGACTGCAGGGATTTGAGGACAATTTCCTGGCTCAGATGGGAGGCATTGGATATGGAGCCCCTGACTGCGCCGGCGGTTTTCCTTTCCAGAGAGTCATAAACCGGCCCTGATTCGCCGGTGAGCGATGCCCCATAGGTGACGAAGCCCACCCGGAGACCCCACACGAAATTCTCCTTAGTGGCCCCGTCTACTTTTATGGCAAGGAGCCTCGGGTCATTTCCGATCAGTTTTGTAAAGATCGATTCCTTTAATGCGTCTTCCTCAAAAAAGAGCCCGAAATAGGCGTCATCCGTTACTGCCAGGACGTTGGTTCCACCCCGGGCCGTGCTTGTCAAGATACCTGCAATTTCATCCGCATCTTCAGGTGTGACCGTATAACCGGTGGGATTGTTAGGAAAGTTAAGGATGGGAATAATCTTTTTTCTTGATTTAGCCTCAGTTTTGACACAGGTCTCGAATCCTTGTAGATTGAATTTTCCCCTGTTGTCGAAAAGGGGATAGTGTACAATGCGGGCCCCCCTTCGGACCGCGAATATGAGATTATAATTCCCCCACATTTTATCAGGCAGTATAAGCGTATCGTCAGGGTCTACCCACATATCAGAAACCACGCTGAGACCATGTGTGAGGGCATTGGTTACAACGGGGAGACTGATTTCTTTTCCTTTCAACGAAGGGTTTTTCCTGAACAGCTCATCCTGCCATGTCTGCCGTAGAGGCATTATGCCGAATGACGGGGCATAGGTGAGCGCTTCCTTAGGGCGGAGCGCATTCAGCATGGCCATAACAGAGGGGAGGTGCATGGTTCGCCCCTTTTCAGTTGCCATGCCGATGGTAGCGTTAAATTTATAGGCCTTTTCCTTTGCTTCGGCACCCTGGGAAAGGATCCCTTTTGGGAAAAATAGGTTTTTCCCAACATGAGACAGCATCTCATAGATATGTTCATTCCCTGCTCTGATAATTTCGTTAAGTTCTTCTGCGATTGGATTCATGTGTGCACTCCTCTTTGAGACTCTTGAAAAACGCCCCCTTTCGCCTCCCGCCTATCTCGGCGGGACGTTGCGTTCGGATTTTAATCCTCGAAATAATTAATATATTCCTACGGTTAAAATCCTCACGCGCCTTGATCTTGAACGAAATTGAGCATTTTTTAAAAGTCTCACTTTGTCATGAGTATGTTTTAAAGGTTCATTCCTTTTGATTGATTAGCCGCTGGCTCTCAGATTTGTCAAGAAAAATTGTGGGATATTCCCTGATTCGTCAGTGAAAGACATCTGCTAATTGTTCATATCCTTTGGCATCAGTCTGGATTCATAAATGTTCTGAGCCCTTTTGAGAGCGGCAAGGTCATCAATACCCATTACCTCTTCCTCATCTTCCGAAAGGGTATATCCGACAGAGAGGCCGTCATCATGCATGTATTCGATGATGTCTGTTATGAAATACTCTTTCACACTGCTCAATCTGCCATTGACCACCTTTTCAACTAAGTGAGGCCTTGAGGCAAGCACAGGAAGGTAGCGGAGGAGGGCGTCTTTTTTGGCAGCATAGATCCCTGAATTGCAGATTTGAAGCTTCTGTTGCTTCTCCTCAGGGTATTTCTTCCAGTATTTCCATTCTGTGATTTTTTTAACCTGATCTCCGTCCGTCTCGAGTACGCCATATTGCTTTCTTGATTTCGGTCTGAAACCGAGGACAATCAGCGCATGGTCTTTTAGACTTCTTACCAGCTCCATATATGTGTTTTTCTTGACAAAGGGCACGTCGCCCATGGTGACAATCAGACGATCATACTCCTCGGTCTCTAAAAAAGCGAGGGCAGCAAGCAAGGCCCCTCCGGTGCCGTTTAGTTCAGGCTGTTCATGGTAATGGAGATCGAAATCACGGGTGGCCTTTATCACATCATCCTTTTTATGATTGACCACCACGGCCCTTGGACCGGGAGGGAGGTTTGCCAAGATGTGAAAAAGAATAGGGTGTCGGCCCTCATAAAAAGATTTATCGGGAAGGAGAGGCAGGAGTGTTTTATTGCCGCCGTACCCTTCCATGCGACTGCCCCTTCCGGCGGCCAGGATTAGGGATGCTGTTTTCATACTTTATTAACCTCTGAACCTGTGAACTGTTAGGGATGATGCATGGTTGTCTTGAAATAGTCAAGCACCAAAAAGATCCAACAGGACTCATCAATGATTTTGGTTTGATGAGTCGTAGTTTCTGTGATATATGGGTTCCAAGAAGGGTTCTTAGGGGCTAAGAACTCAAGAAGACAAAAAATTGATGCTGATAGCGAAACGACGAGGCTCCGCGGTGCTGGATGTTCGATGGCCTCTCTGCAGCGGGGATTGTAATATTGGAGGTAAAAAATGTTTAAGAACATTCTGGTTCCTACTGATTTTTCGGAAGACGATAGTCATGCGCTTGATATTGCCGTAAAGCTTTGTTCTCTCGATGGTGGAAAAATTAAACTGCTGCATGTCATAGAGATTATAGCCAACACGAGTTTTGAAGAGTTTGAGGATTTCTACACAAATCTGGAAAAACGGTCTTTCGGTGATTTGAGTGCCATGGTTGCTCAATTCCAGGAGAGTAATGTCAATATCGAACCAGAGGTCATATATGGGAACAGGGCCCATGAGATCCTCAGGTTTACCGGAGAAAACGACATAGACCTGATTGTAATGAAATCGCACCGAATTGATGTGGAGGACAGGGCTCAGGGTTGGGGGACTATCAGTTACAAGGTCGGTATCCTCGCGCAATGTCCTGTAATGCTTGTTAAGTAGCAGAACGGAAAGTGCCTAAAATGCCTAAAGTTTAAAGTGCCTAAAGTTAAGGAACTTCGTGACTTTTTATAAGGGTTGATTTCACAAGGCCAGGAAAGCCATTGATAGAGCGAGCTTTGCGCATTGCGAGAGAGCCTAAAATGACAGGAAGAGGATGTTTGCATGTTACCGAAGGATGGGCAAGTTGCTTGCCATGATGTGATGGCCATTGACTTTTCGTTGATAGGCATGGCGATACAGCGCCGGGTCAGGGGGGGGATGAAAATTCTCTGCTTATCCCTAATGTTGGTGATGGCTTTCCTGGGATGCAACAAGGCCATGCCCGAGTTGGGCCCTGATAAATTTACTTCCACGGCTCCGGGTAAAGCCTATGTGGTTCCTAAGGAGAAAAAACAGGAAGCACTTCCTGCCAAAAAACTGCCGGGCCTTTCTGATGAACGCCAGCCCTCAGGACAAGACTTCACCCTGGCTCAGCTTGTGGATGTGGCGCTTCGCATCAACCCTTCCACGAAGGTAGCATGGGAAAGGGCCAGGTCTGCCGCGGCCCAGTGGGGCGTTGCACGTGGGGACTATTATCCCACTATCAGTGGCGATGTCAGCGGATATGGTGCCGGGGGGTCAGCCCGCGGTGTGTTTGGGCAGGTAGGCGTCAGCCTCAGCTATCTTCTGTTGGACTTTGGGGGTCGTGAGGCCTCGGTTGAGAGCGCCAGACAGGCACTTGCCGCTGCTAACTGGAATCATAATCAGGCGATTCAGGACGTTCTTCGAAATGTGCCACAGGCATATTACGAATATATCGGATACAAGGCTCAGGTTCGGGCGTCCGAGGCAAGCCTCAAAGAGGCCTTAACCAGCCTGGACTCTACGGAACAAAGACGAAGAGCGGGTGTGAGCACCATCGCGGATGTGCTGCAGGCCCGTTCCAACGCTGATCAGGTGCGTCTTACCCTGGTGGCCAACCGGGGAGGAGTGAAGGTTTCCCGGGGAGACCTGGCAACAGCAGTGGGCTGGCCTGCAAATATC
>JACNJD010000316.1:0-2455 GCA_014382715.1 Candidatus Desulfacyla euxinica
TGGGCTACATCCATCCCCAGGCCCTGACCTCTGCCATCGCCTCCATTGCCCTTGCTCCCAAAGAGAATTCATACTTCCTTGACATGTGCGCGGCCCCCGGCGGGAAGAGCACTCACTGCGCACAGCTCATGAACAATACCGGACTGATCGTATCTAATGATCTTTACGTCAACAGGCATATCTCATTAGGGCACACCCTTTCCAGATTGGGCGTGCTGAACGCAGTTGTTACCGGCTACCAGGCCCAGGAGTTCCCTTTGAAACAGCGTTTCAACTATGTCCTGGCTGATGTTCCGTGCTCATGTGAGGGGAGGTTCAGGAAAACCAGGGAAGAGTCTATATACAGAGAGGATAAAGGGAAGGCCAAGCTTCCTGATTTGCAGAAAAAAATCATACTAAGGGGATTTGATCTTCTCCAGGAAAACGGCCGGATGCTTTATTCCACCTGCACATACAACCCTGAAGAGAATGAATCTGTAGTGGATTTGCTCTTGAAAGAAAGGAACGCGGAATTGCTTCCAATTGACGTAGGTTTCGATTTTGAACCAGGAATAACCCAATGGAAAGACAAGAAATATGACAAACAACTCAAAAACGCTGCCAGGTTTTACCCCCACCGCCTCGATTCAGTGGGATTCTTCATGGCCCGAATTGGCAAAAGAGGATGACCGACTCTATCTCTTAACATACATTGAAAACCGGTTTGGAATCCCTGAAGCACTGTTTGACGATTATCTATTGTTCAGCACAAAAAAGAGCTGGTTGCTTATAAAAAGAAGTCTTCAAATAGAAACGGCTTCCCGTTTGAAAGTGTCAAAGGTGGGACTGAGGGCATTTCAAAGAATAGGGAGTTTCGTAAAACCCACCACCAGGTTTATCCAGACCTTCGGCCGGTTTGCCAGCAAAGCAAAACTTCAAATAAACATGACCCAGTTACAAACGTTGTTAGGGGGTGGAGAAATTCCTGTTGATCTAAAGCTCGATAACGGCTATGTAGTGCTTGCCATTAGAGCGAACAGGGTTCTTGGCCTCGGGTTCTTAATCAACGGCAAGATCCGCTCCCAACTTCCCAAAAAAGAGATCAGAAGTGCTATGCTCTTAGAGAATAGTCAAATAATTGAGTCGTTGAGTTGGGAAAGCAACCAAATTGAGAAGATTTTGGATCGTAAGTTAGAAAATCAGGAGGATTAACAATGCTGACAAAAAAACAGTTGGACAAATACGCCGATGTCCTGTTGTGGGGCTTGAAAGCGGCAAGAAGTGGAAAATTTAAGAGGGGTGATGTCGTGTTGGTTCAATTTGACCTTCCGGCTGTCCGATTGGCGGAATTCCTTCAGGCAAAACTGTTGGACATGGGTATGAATCCGGTCGTGCGCTCAGGTCTGACACCCGTCATGGAGCATAATTTCTACGAGAAAGCCAACAACAAACAGCTTGTCTTCAGGGGCTCCTGGCAGGACGACCTCTACAAGAATATCAGCGGCAGGATATATCTCCATGCACCGGCCTCCCTGACCCACCTCGCTGACATCGATCCCAAGAGGATAGGCAAAGTAGCCGTAGCAATGAAACCGCTCCGTGACATTATGAGGAACAAAGAGGAAAAGGGCGCCTTAGGCTGGACACTCTGCATGATGCCAACAGAGGAATCAGCAAAAAAGGCCAAACTTTCACTCAGACAGTATACCAACCAGATCATAAAGGCGTGCTACTTGGATAGACCCAATCCTGTTGGGGCATGGAAGAGCGTGTTCAGGGATGCCATCGCCATAAAGAAATGGATGAACAGCATGAATGTAAAATACTATCACGTTGAATCAGAGGGGATCGATCTCAAGATAAGACCCGGGGACAGAAGAAGATGGGTCGGGATCTCAGGTCATAATATCCCCAGCTTTGAGCTCTTTATTTCCCCTGACTGGCGTGGAACCGAAGGTACTTATCTTGCCAACCAGCCCTCTTTCCGGAGCGGCAATTTTGTGGAAGGAGTCAAGCTCACGTTCAGAAGAGGCTCAGTGTCCGAGGCAAAGGCCAGAAAGGGTGAGACCTTTACCAAGAAACAGCTGCTCATGGACAGGGGGGCCCGCAGGGTGGGAGAATTCTCCCTCACAGATAAACGTTTTTCCAAGATAAACAGGTTCATGGCCAGCACCCTCTACGATGAAAATTACGGGGGCCGCTATGGAAACTGTCATTTGGCCGTGGGCTCATCGTACACGGATACCTATGACGGAGATCCAGCCAAACTCACCAAAGACATGAAGGATAAATTGGGCTTCAACGATTCTGCGCTACACTGGGATCTCGTGAATATTGAAAAGAAGAGCGTTACCGCCCACCTGGCTTCCGGGAAAAAGCTCGTGGTCTACGACAACGGGATGTTTAGGTATTGATGATTGATGATTGATGATTGGTTGGAAGTTTGGGATGTTTAAATAATCTGCGGTAATCTGCG
>JACNJD010000316.1:2544-10544 GCA_014382715.1 Candidatus Desulfacyla euxinica
AATCTGCGGACGGGATTGAGGGATTGAAAGCAGCCGTTAAAAAAAGAAATGCCATCCACCTTGGGGGTACTGCACGCAGTTTTGATGACGTGATACGTTTGAATGAGTTAGGGCTCCGGTTCGCCGAAATTCCCATTATAAAACCGGGCCAGTTCCTACCCCGCATCGGAGATTATAATGCTCTCAGAGAAGAGCTGGGCATCTACTACCTGTGTCATGGACCGCGAGAGGGAGACCCTAACAACACAGACACCCTGGAAAACACCTACCTTCCAAAGCTGATGCACATCCTCTCTATAATGCCGCAGATGAAAATGAGGCTGTTGACAATTCATCTCTGGCTTGATCCCCGGTTCGTTGCGCCTGAAGTAATTGCATATAAAATAGGATTCCTGAAGAGGGTACTGCAGAGGGCCGGAGATTCAGACATCACGGTATGTATTGAAAACCTGAGCGAAAACACCGGGCACATGGCCCCGATCTTTGATGCCCTCCCCTCCCTGAACTTCACCCTTGACTTCGGTCATGCCCAGCTATTATGGGATCAAAACACAAGCTACGGATTTATAGAGAAATTCCCGGACAGGATAAGACATATCCACCTCCATGATAATCTCGGAGGAAATTCAAACACCGACGACCTCCACCTGCCCGTAGGGAAAGGAGCGGTTGATTTTGACGGAATTTTTTGCAAACTGAATCAGATCGGATATAATCGAACCATTACCTTAGAGCTGAAGCCTGCAGAAATAAAAGAAAACCTGGGCGCAGTGAAACAACTACTCAATGCCTCAGGATTCAAGACCTAAACCCGCAACCCCAAGGATTGTTGATTGATGATTGTTGATTGAAAAACCTGACCTGTAACTCGCAACCCCTCCGGGCCAGAGGCCCTCTGGGCCGGCGGCCGCAACTTGACTAATACCCAATACCCAGTACCCAGTACCCAGCATCCAGTACCCAATACCTAACCATCCTCCCTCGGGCTTGACATGGGGCCGGTTTGTGTATAATATGCGCATATTGTCGGTCCCAAAGGAGGCTGCTATGAGCAAAGTCAGAGTAAATATTACGTTGGACGATGATCTTGCCGGATTTCTCAAAGGCTTTTCCCGCGCTCAAAGATTATCCATGTCGGAACTGATCAATCAGTGGGCGTTAAATCTAAAACGGGCACAGGAAAATCAAGGGATGGAGACTATTCTATCTGCACCAGAATTTTATCAATCGCTCTTGGACACCCTTGAAAGATCCCGCTCCGGAAAAATGAAGTGGCATAATCGCGAAAAGGCCCTGGGCAATGAATGAGACCTATTCGGATCAGTTCGTCAAATCCCTAAAAAAATTTGCCTCCATCAAAAAGAGAGCTGTCAACAAGATTGATAAAATCATACAGAACCCTCTAACGGGTGAACCGCTAAAATATGATCTACGTGGCTTATATAGTGCTCCTCTGGCAAAGAATTTTCTCATTATTTACAGTTATTGTAAGATCTGCCGAAAAAAAGGCGACGACAAGATCCTACGCTGCAGCGACTGCACTGATATGATAAATGAAACCGTGCGCTTTTTTGATGTTGGCCCTCATGACAAAGCGTACAGCAGAGGGTCGGGAATTCCGACATAACGGTATGTATCAAAAACCAAAGCGCCTTGAACGTCTACACCCGTAACCCGCCGGGATTGATGATTGTTGATTGTTGATTGTTGATTGTTGATTGAAAAACCTAATCCGCAACTTGTTGTAGCAAAGCGGAAATCCCGCTTCAGCGGGACAACCCGCAACTCGCAACCCGTAACCCGCAACCCGTAACCCGCACCCATGCTCGAACATACATTCATCCATATCCCGGGCATCGGCCCCAAAACAGAACAGACACTGTGGTATCGAGGCATCCATACCTGGAGACATTTTCTCGATCACGGAGAGATAATCATTTCTCCGGCCCGGGATGAGTTTATCACCGGGGAGCTTGAGGCATCCCTGACACATAAAGAAGACCCTTCCTTTTTTAATGAGCGACTTCCACCAGGGGAGATGTGGCGCACCTATGACGCGTTCAAAAACAACGCCGTTTATCTCGATATAGAAACCACCGGGTATTATCAGGACGTAGATGAAATCACCGTCATAGGGATTTACGACGGGACGGATGTCCAGACCTTTGTAAATGGAATTAACTTAGATGATTTTGAGATAGCAATCTCCCGCTACGACCTCGTTATAACATTTAACGGCGCCACCTTTGATCTCCCCTTTATTCGATCCTGGTTCCCGGGGATCTCATTGCCCCCGGCCCATATTGATCTGAGGTTTTTGCTCAAGAAACTGGGTTATGCCGGCGGCCTGAAAAAGATCGAGAAAGAACTCGGTATAAATCGTGGCATGGATATTGAAGGGATTGACGGCTTTGAAGCGGTCAGGCTCTGGAATGAGTACCAGTGGGGAGACAAAAATGCGTTAAAAACCCTTATTGAATACAATAATGCGGATATCATGAATCTGAAGCCGTTGATGGATATGGGATACAGGGAGATGAAAAAGAAGTTGCTGAAGCAGGTTTGATAAACCCGTAAAAAGCCATTGACCGTTTTCGTCATTCCCGCGGGAATCCAAGAATCCCGTCTTTAGCGGAAATAGACTCCCGCTTTCGCGGGAGTGACGGCCTTAGAGACTTTTCACATAGCCATCAATCTTTGCTTATACACCAGCAAACCCTCTGCTACGGGTATCAAACATGAAACAAACGGAAAATGGGGAAAAGGGACGAGAAAAAAGATCTGAGCATAGAAAGATACTTGATCAATATTTCAGCGTAGAGTTTTCAATCAGCAAAATGCTCCCTGTTTATCAGTTCAAGATCCGAGATTTATCTCCATCAGGGATCGGTATCCTGGTAAATGAAAGCTCTGCAGTATTGGAACACATAAAAATCAATGACGTATTAGAGATGAAATATAATCCAAAGGACTCATCAAATTTACCGGAATATCTAAAAACAGAAATACGACATATCACAAAGATAGAGGAGGGCAAATTCAAGGGTCATTATCTCGTTGGCATGTTGATCTTAGGAAGAGGTGAAAGCTGAGCATCTCTTTTGGAGCGTACCCTCTCCCCATAGGCGCTAAGTTGTTCTGTAAACATTCACAGGTTGCATTTATGACGTACGGGGGTTTTTTAAACATGAACGTCCAACATCGAATAAAAAAATAAATCTCGAATTTTGAATGACTATTTGCTTTTGTTTTCACCCGTTTTGATACTCGTCACAGATTTCGAACTTAGTTCTCTTCGCTTATCCCACCTATTGACGGGAGAATAATGGAATAGTGGAATGTCTAAAATTCCGTCCTTAATGGGGATGGAACGTTGGGTTTCCTAAGCAGCTTTTCTTCAAGGTCATAAGCCTGTTTCTTCATCCTTCCCCATTCATAATTCGATGTTGGACGTTCGATGTTCGATGTTCATTTTTTATCCTTCATCTACTCCACCCAGTTAAAGGTCCTTTCCACGGCCTTTTTCCATCCCTTATACCCCTCTTCCCTCTCAATCTCCTTCATTGCAGGCTCCCATGTTCTATCAACGTTCCGGTGCTTGCTCAATTCTTCTAAGTCTGACCAGAACCCTGCTGCCAGACCCGCGGCATAGGCCGCTCCAAGGCATGTGGTTTCTGTAACCTTTGGCCGGATTACAGGCACAGCAAGGGTATCTGCCTGAAACTGCATCAGGAGATCGTTGTAGACCATACCGCCGTCCACCTTGAGGTGGGTCAGGTCAACCCCCGAGTCTTTATCCATGGCCTCAACAATATCACGGGTCTGGTAGGCACAGGCCTCCAAAACAGCCCGGGCTATGTGGCCTTTATTGGCGTATCGCGTAAGCCCCACCATTGCACCACGCGCATCTGAGCGCCAGTACGGGGCAAAGAGTCCGGAAAACGCGGGAACAATATAGACCCCCCCGTTGTCTTCGGCAGTGCGGGCCAGGTCCTCCACCTCAGGGGCCTCGGAAATCATCCCCAGGTTGTCCCTCAGCCATTGAACCAGGGCACCTGCAATGGCGATAGACCCTTCCAGGGCATAAACCGGATCCTGGCCCCTCCTCTGATAGGCCAGGGTAGTAATCAGCCCATGCTTTGATTGAACAGGTTCAGACCCGGTATTCAACAGGAGAAAACATCCGGTTCCATAGGTGTTTTTGGCCTGCCCGGGCTCGAAACAGTGCTGGCCCACAAGCGCCGCCTGCTGGTCCCCCAGGGCGCCGCATACGGGAACCTTAGCCCCGACCGGACCATCGTTTGCAGTGAACCCCCAATAATCAGTATCGCTCGAAGGAACGATTTCAGGAAGGATCTGTTTCGGGATATCTAAAAGCCCTAATATGTCATCATCCCACTTCAGGGAATGCAGATCCATGAGCATGGTTCGACTCGCATTGGTCACATCTGTCACATGGGCCCCTCCTTCGGGCCCACCCGTCAGCCACCAGATAACCCATGTCTCCATTGTTCCAAAGAGCACATCCCCATTCCGGGCCGCAGCCCTGGCATCGGGGTTGTTGTCCAAGATCCACTTGATTTTGGGCCCGGAGAAATATGTTGCGACCGGTAGACCTGTTTTTTCCCGGAACCTGTCCTGTCCCCCATCTTTAATAAGCTCCCTGCAGATCTCGTCCGTGCGTGTACACTGCCATACAATGGCATTATTATAGGGCTTTCCAGTATTCTTGTCCCAGAGCACGGTGGTTTCCCGCTGGTTTGTTATACCGATAGCCGCGAGATCTGATCCTTTGATATCAGTCTTGGTTAGAGCGCCGCGAATGACTTCCCGGGTATTTTTCCAGATTTCCATGGGATTATGCTCGACCCATCCCGGCTTTGGAAAAATCTGTTCAT
Source organism: Candidatus Desulfacyla euxinica (assembly GCA_014382715.1). Lineage (GTDB taxonomy): Bacteria > Desulfobacterota > DSM-4660 > Desulfatiglandales > Desulfatiglandaceae > Desulfacyla > Desulfacyla euxinica. The sequence goes on from JACNJD010000316.1 coordinate 7,443, forward strand.
GCTCTTTCTGATCCAGACCCACTATCCGGCCGGCATGGTCAAAGATGATAAACCGGGTACTGGTCGTGCCTTGATCCACAGCGCCCACATAATTAGCCATTATTTCCCTCCCTCATTATATTGGTGCCCCAAAAAAATGGGCCGGCCTAAATGGCCGGCCCGGATTAGCTGTTCTATGAACAGAGTTGTAAATTCATGTTTATTTTACGCGTCCCTCGCGCCATGCCTGAATGAGCTTGTCGTAGTCAACGGTCTGACCTTTCGGCTTCTCGTTGACCTTCGCCTTTGGCGAACCGGGCTTATTCAACCAGACATTCGGGCCGATGCATGGATTGAGCTTTGGACCACATTCTTTCTGCGCCCCTGCACGCTCGATACGCGCCATGACTTTATCCTGCTCGCGGGCGAGATTGTCCATTGCCCTGGACACGGTTACCTCACCGGAAACCGCTTCGCCGACATTTTGCCACCACAGCTGTGCCAGCTTCGGATAATCGGGCACGTTGGTCCCTGTAGGGGTCCACGCCACACGGGCCGGGCTGCGGTAAAACTCCACCAACCCACCTAATTTGGGAGCACGCTTGGTAAAGGCCTCGCTTCTGATGTCGCTGTCGCGGATGGGCGTCAGCCCCACCATGGTCTTCTTGAGTGAGGTGGTCTTGGCCACGCAGAACTGGGCGAAGAGCCAGGCAGCCTTGCGGCGGTCTAACGGCGTGCTCTTCATGAATGTCCATGACCCGCAGTCCTGATAACCTAACTTCATCCCTTCTTCCCAGTATGCGCCGTGGGGAGATGGGGCCATACGCCATTTGGGTGTTCCGTCCGCGTTGACCGTCGGGCCCGGCTTGACCATATCAGACACAAAAGCCGTATACCAGAAGATCTGCTGTGCTACATTCCCTTTGGCGAGGATCGGCAGGTAGGTGTAGAAATCCAGCCCAAGGCAACCCGGAGGAGCATATTTACGCAGCCAATCCATATATTTCTGGAGGGCGTATTTGGCTCCCGGGCTGTTTGCGGCGCCGCCGCGACAAACACTCGATCCCACAGGGGTGCAGCCCTCAACCCGAATTCCCCATTCGTCAACCGGGATGCCATTGGGGATGCCTTTGCTGCCCACACCGGCCATGGAAAGCCACGCATCGGTAAAACGCCAGCCCAGATCCGGGGCCCTTTTGCCATAGTCATTATGACCGTAAACGGCCTTACCGTCGATTTCCTTGACAACTTCAGTGAAGAACTGTGCAATATCCTCGTAAGCAGACCAGTTGACCGGTACGCCAAGCTCATAGCCATAGATTTCCTTAAATTTCTTTTTGAAATCCGGGCGTTTGAACCAGTCGTAACGGAACCAGTAGAGGTTGGCGAACTGCTGATCCGGAAGCTGATAGAGCTTTCCATCCGGACCGGTAACAAAGGATTTGCCCATGAAATCGTCAACATCGAGGGTCGGCAGGGTCACGTCCTTGCCTTCCCCCTTCATGAAATCGCTCAAAGGAACCACGAACCCGTAACGCATGTGGGTACCGATGAGATCGGAATCGTTCACCCATCCATCATAGATGTTTTTCCCGGAGGCCCACTGGGTCTGGAGCTTCTCGATGACATCCCCTTCCTGAATCAGGTCAAAGGCCACCTTGATTCCGGTGATCTCTTCAAAGGCCTTGGTAAGAACCTTTGCCTCATATTCGTGGGTCGGAATGGTCTCGGAGACGACCTTGATCTTCATACCCTTAAAGGGCTTGGACGCCTTTATAAACCACTCCATCTCTTTCATCTGCTCGGCTTTTGTCAGTGTGGATGGTTGGAATTCATTGTCGATCCATTTCTTGGCTGCATCCGTCTGCGGTGAAGACCAGCAGGGGACGCTTAGAAAAAGAAGCGCCAAGGCGGCAATCACGCAAAAAAGAGTTCTCTTCTTATTCATTGCTGTTGTCTCCTTTCAAATCTATTCGGTTAATCGCACATACCTTGCCGACTTAGGTTGTTCATCGGACCTCATCCCGTTCAGAAAACCGGCAAGGCAAACCAGAGGCTCCACTCGGTCAGCCCCACACACTCGCGGTCAATACCACCCCCCTCCATTTCGGATTTTGGATTTCGGAATCCAATCTATCCCCAAATCATAACAATAATAATCCAGCACACGACAACAATAAGCAGGATCCAGAGGGCAAAATGTGTCAACCCGATCCATGCGAAAAAGATATATACACTGGTAAGGATGCCGATAAAAAGCCGGTCACCCGGTGTGGTCGGAATCGGCAGGAAACCGCGACGTTCCAGGGAAGGGGCTACAGTCTGCCATACGGCCATGCCAATCACCGTCAGGATAATGGTGCCGCAGAAAATTGCCGTCGGAACGGTCCATTCCATCCATTCTAAAGTCAACCACATGATTCTTTCCCCTTACACCCGGCCCATGGCAAATCCCTTGGCCATATGATTTCGTACAAACCAGATCACCATAGCGCCCGGTACAATGGTCAGTATACCGGCCGCGGCGAGCAGGCCAAAGTCAAGACCGGTGGCGCTGATGGTTCGCGTCATGATTGCCGAAATCGGTTTCGCTTCGGTTACAGTTAATGTCCTGGCCAACAGCAGCTCGACCCAACTGAACATAAAACAGAAAAATGCCGTAACACCCACCCCGGCCCTGATCAGCGGGATAAAGATGGTGATAAAAAAGCGTGGAAAACTATACCCGTCGATAAATGCGGTTTCATCGATCTCACGGGGAACCCCCGACATAAAGCCTTCCAATATCCACACCGCCAACGGCACATTGAAGAGGCAATGGGCTAATGCCACCGCAATATGTGTGTCTATGAGACCTATTGTGGAATAGAGCTGGAAAAAGGGGAGCGCAAAAACAGCGGCCGGGGCCATACGGTTGGTTAACAACCAGAAAAACATCTGCTTATCGCCGACAAACTTGTAGCGTGAAAAGGCGTAGGCCGCAGGAAGGGCCACGAACAGTGATATAACAGTGTTCATGGCCACGTAGATGAAGGAATTAACATACCCCATGTACCAGGTTGAATCGGTAAATATCTTCATGTAATTCATAAATGTGATATCTTTCGGGTACAGGGCAAAGGA
>JACNJD010000238.1 GCA_014382715.1 Candidatus Desulfacyla euxinica
CAAATATCCCTTGTGATGATTGTCCTACCTTAAAAGCGTTCAAAACAAAAAGGACAGAGCAAGCCATAATATATACTCCCGATGGAAGAGTCTGGGATGAAAAGGGGGAACCCGTCTTTGATGAAAAAGGGGGACTAATCGGGGTGCTTGAAATCGCCCATGATATCACCGATAAGAAGAAGCTGGAAGCCCGACTCCAACAGGCCCAGAAGATGGAATCCATTGCCACCTTGGCCGGCGGTGTTGCCCATGAGTTCAACAATGCTCTGATGGGGGTTATGGGGAACATTGAACTGCTTAAAATGGATTTACCTGAAGATGAGGGGAGAGATAAATATTTTGAGGCGATGAAGGGTTCGGGTCATCGCATGTCCCGTTTGACCGACCAATTGTTGGCGTATGCCCAAAGAGGGAAATATCACCCAAAAGATCTGAAGCTGGATGATTTTGTGATACAAACATTGCCGATTCTGCAGCATGACTTGAGTCCTTCAGTCAGGGTGGAAACCCATTTCCCGAAAGGTATCTCGTATATCAGGGCCGACAATGCCCAGATGCAGGTGGTCCTCTCTTCCATATTGGCCAATTCAAATGAGGCCATAGAAGATGAAGGTCTTATCAGAATAACTTCCGAAAACAGAGATCTTGATGAAGCGTTCACAAAACTGCATCCCGGACTTAAACCAGGCCCCTATGTTTGTCTTACCATCGAGGATGATGGTAAGGGCATGGATGAGGAAACAAGAAACGGGATATTTGAACCCTTTTTCACCACCAAGTTCCAGGGCCGTGGAATGGGGATGGCCGCTGCGTATGGAATTGTCATCAATCATGATGGTTGGATCTCTGTGGACTCTGAATTGGGAAAGGGCACTGTGGTTCAAATTTACCTTCCTGCCATAAGCGCAGAGAGCAAGGAGCAGGGAGCAAAGCCAGTTAAGCAACCGGAGGTCGAACTGGCCACCAGTGAAGGTACCATTTTGATGATTGAAGATGAAGATGTGGTTATTGAAGTTACCCAGGCCATGTTAGAAATGTTAGGTTACCGGGTTATGGTGGCGAAGACCGGCAAGGATGCCATCCATATAACCGAAACCTTTGACGGCCAGATTGACCTTGCCCTATTGGACATAAAACTGCCTGATATGGAAGGCGGAAAGGTGTATCCTCTGATCATGAAAGCCCGCCCTGACCTTAAGGTGATTGTTTTCAGCGGGTACTCCATTGAAGGCCCTGCCAGGAAAATCTTAGATGCAGGCGCTCAGGACTTTATCCAAAAGCCGTTTTCGCTTACGACATTGTCGGAGAAACTTAAGGAGGTGTCGGAGGGGAAATAGCCCATAGAACCAGTCCAATTTCTTTGAGAATCTGGTTGAAGATAAAAACTACGGTCTGGCCCTGGGGGACGCTGGTGCTTTTGTTGCTTTCTTAGACAGGATTTACCCCGCCATGCGCGGGGCACTGCATGGCGGCATCTTCGACAGGCATGGATGATCAGGAAGTTCTTTCAGCGTAGCGGATGTCCGCCTCGGTCCAAAGAAGGTTAATTGGGAGCGGATCTTAACACAAATTGAAGTTCATAGCCTAATACCCTTGCATACTCATTTAGAGTATGTAGCGAAATGTGATCATCTCTTGCATTTTCAATCTTAGAAATACTTTGCTGGCTAAGAGACCATTTCTTGGCGACTTCAGCCTGGGTCAATTTCAGGTTTTCCCTGGCTTCGCGTAACCTTGCAGCGATCAGCAGTTCACCTTTTCGCTTTTCCACAGCTGCTGCAAATCCTGGTTTCTCATTTTCCTTTTTTTCTATTAAGCGGTCAAGATCATCCATTCTGGCCTCCTTTTACACGCTCAAAATAATCTTTTCTCAATGCCTTGGCCTTCTTTAATCTCCGGGCTGGCACAGATGCCAGTTCATGAAAAAAATACCACTATATAGTTGTGATGTCAACGCAAAAATCAAGGGGGGTGGGGTAGCCGAAACTAAAGCCCTATTTTTGCCGTCAATTCTTTTGTTTTTACGACGTTCATATTAAGCCCCAGTTCTTTTCTGCCAAACCCCATGGCCAGACCTAAGATCTGTGTCAGGTAAAGGACCGGCAGTTTAAAACTAGTGTCATACCCCGATTCGATACTTTTCTGATTTCCGTCGTACATAACCGAGCAAAAGGGACACACGAGGCAGAGGGCGTCTGCGCCTGCATCTCTCAGGGATTCCAGCTTCTCTTTTGTTACGGAAAGAGCCACGTTTTCATCCACAGGCAGTACAGGGCCCCCGCAGCACTTCTTTTTAACGGGATAATCAACGACCTCCGCCCCGGTCAGCGCCACCAGAGCATCAAGGGAATCAGGATCCTCAACATCATCGAAATGATCATGAACCTCTGATGGTTTGAGAAAATGGCATCCGTAATGGCTGGCAATTCTCAGGTCACTCAGATCTTTTTTAAAATGGGCCTTGATTTCCTCCTCTCCAACCTCTTCAAACAAGATCCGGGCAAAATGCCTCACCCTTGGACTGCTCTTGTATTCAAGCCCCACTGCGGAGAGGCGTTCATTGATTTGCTCTCTTCTCCTTTCATTCGAAGAGAGATGGTGCGCAACCTCTGACAATGCGGAGGTGCATGAGCTGCACAGGGCGCATATATCCAGACCTCTCTCCTGGGCCAGACAGAGATTGTAAGCAGATAGAAGTTCTGAAGAATCAATATCACCGGCCTTTATGGGGAATCCGCAGCACATAAAGCTTTCAATATCCACCAGCTCGATCCCTAACTTTTCTGCCACCTTCCTGGCGGAAAGTTCGTAGTTTCTGGCCCTTGCGGGAATTGTACAACCCAAAAAAAGTGCGTATTTCATAGGTCAGTTCCTTATGCTCATCAAAACAGCTCTTTTATAGCTTCGCAGGAGGTGGGGAGAGGCGGCAGCCCGGCCTTGTTTCTTTTTTTGTTGTCAAAGTCATCGATGGGATAGATACGTCCCTCACCTTTGACAAGCTTCAACTGCGCCCTAATCCCTGCGGGTGCGTGCCCTTCCCGGATCGCCATATTCTTTAAAAGGGTCATGAACTCGGTTATGCTCACGCCCTGGGGGCATCTTTCCTGGCAGGCATAGCAGGTGGAACAAAGCCAGATAAAATCGCTTTTGAGGATTTCTTCTTTAAGCCCGTAAAGGGCCATTCGGATTATCCTGGCCGGGTTGAATTCCCTGTTTATGGCCGATATGGGGCAGCTCGCAACACAGGTGCGACACGTGAAACAGGCCGATATGTTCCCCCCCCCGGGTTCCCCTGCCAGGTCCTTTACAAAATCAGGATCGCATTGATCCAGGTCTATGGTTCCCATCATGAAACCCCGTTGAGTAGTTAAGTAGTTGAGTGGTTAAGTCCAGACCCCAGCATCTTGCATCTTGTATCTTGCATCCTGCATCTTGTATCCAGTCCCTCAATACCTAAATTTCCCAATTCCTAAATCCCCTCCTACATCTCATTGATCATGGCCATGATCTGGTCTTCCCCGAAGCCCTTCAGATTAAGTGCGCCCGATCTGCAGGAGGCCACGCAGAGCCCACATCCTTTGCATAATGCTGGGTTTACTTCCATCTTGCCTGCAAATGGTCCTTTTGCCACGGTCGAAGGGGCTGAATAGGGACAGATGGCTACACAGACGCCGCACTCACTGCATAAATCAGGGTTTGTCTGAGCAACAGTGCCACTCATGTTAACCGACTTTTTGGACAGCAGGGTAACGGCCCGGGAGGAAGCGGCTAAGGCCTGGGCTACTGATTCGTCTATGGGCTTGGGATAGTGGTTCATGCCGCAAAGGAATACACCGTCTGTGGCAAACTCGGAAGGCCCGAGCTTTGCATGGGCCTCAACAAAAAACCCGTCTTCATTCATTGGAACCTTGAACAGCTGGGCAAGCCTCTCATCTTTATAAGGGACAATTGCAGAGGCTAATGCCACCAGATCTGCCCTGAACACGATTTTTTCACCTAAGATACTATCCCACATCTCGATTTTCACACTCTCTTCCTCGGACGAAAGCGTGGGTTTTTGATCCGCTGAGAATGGGATAAAGATAACCCCTGCAAGACGGGCCTCTTTATAGAGCTTTTCCCTTTCTCCGTATGTGCGTATATCTCGGTAAAGGATATAAACCTTCATGTCAGGATTCAGTTTTTTCAGATGAAGAGCGCTCTCAATGGAATGAGTACAGCAGACCTTGGAGCAGTAGGGCCTTGCCGGTTCCCGGGAGCCGACGCATTGGATAAAGACGGCGGTCTTGATCTCTTTGAGACCCGGATCATTTCCGATAAGGCTTTGATCCAATTCAAGATGGGTTACCACCCTGGGGTCCTCTCTGTAGAGGTACTCCTCCGGTCTCGATTCCGTAGCTCCTGTGGCAATTACCGCTACCCCGTGTTCAACTCTTTCTTCCCTTCCATTAGAGGTGATGGTTGTGTTGAAGTTCCCCACAAATCCCTCAACGTCGCTCAGCTCCGTGTCAAGATGAATGGTGATCTGAGTGTTTGACTCGACCGATTTTACCAAATCTGCTAAGTGTTCCTGGACATTCTCTCCCTTCCAGGTCTTGAAAAGAGACAGTGCCTGGCCTCCCAAAAATGAAGACCTCTCCACAAGACAAACCTCGTAACCCTGGTCCGCAAGGCTCTTTGCAGCGGTCATCCCGGAGATGCCTCCTCCCACGACGAGGGCCTTCTGATCAATATCCAGTTCAGTCTCTACAAGAGGCTCCATTAAGGCAACCTTGGACACGGCCATTCGGACCAGGTCCCTGGCCTTTTCCGTGGCGAGATAAGGATTATCCTTATGGACCCAAGAGTCCTGATTCCGGATATTGGTCATCTCGAAAAGATACTTATTCAACCCCGCATTCACCAGGGTCTCCTGGAATAATGGCTCATGGGTTTTAGGCGTACAGGCAGCAACCACAATACGGTTCAGGTCCTGGTCCTTGATTACCTGGGTCAGGGTCTCCTGGGTATCCTGAGAGCAGGAGTAGAGATTGTCCGCCACATACTCCACGAAGGGTAAGGAAGCGGCATACTCCCTGACAGAAGGGACATCGACCACCCCGCTGATATTGATGCCGCAATGACAGACAAAGACCCCGATACGGGGCCTTTCGCCCGTTATGACCCTCTCTTCCGGGATATCCTGAATCCGAGTCTCGGTATTCCTTGCCCCGCTCAAAAGGGACCCTGCCTCTGCTGCTGCCGAACTCGCTTCAATGACAGACTGGGGGATATCTTTAGGTCCTCCGAAGGCACCGCACACATAGATACCCTTCCTCGACGAGCCAACCGGATGGAAGGACGGGCTGTCACAGAATTGCCCCTCGGTGAGGTCGATTTTGAGCTTCTCTGCGAGTTCAACGGCTTCAGGTGAGGTTTCCAGACCCACTGAAAGGACTACCATGTCAAAGGATTCCTGAACGATTTCGTCCCTTTCATTGACGTAGGGGATTGTCAGGTCATCCCTTCCCTCAACAGATTCGATTTCAGGCACCCTGGACCGTATGAAGCGAACTCCATGTTTTTCCCGTGCATCATCATAGTATCGCTCAAAATCCTTGCCATGGGTCCTCATGTCCATAAAAAAGATGGCGCAATCCAGATCGCTTCCAGCGTGTTCTTTTGCTATCACGGCCTCCTTGATGGCGTACATGCAGCATACCGAGGAACAGTAGCCGTGGTCGCACCGGTTTTCGTCCCTTGAACCAACGCACTGGATCCATGCTATTTTCCTCGGCTCTTTCCTGTCGGATGGCCGCACGATATATCCCAGGGTAGGGCCTGAAGCAGAGAGGATCCTTTCAAATTCCATGGAAGTTATAATATTGGGGTGCTTTCGGTAACCATAGGCCTTTAACCCGGATGGATCAAAGGGCTGAAAACCGGGGGCCAGGATGATTGAGCCGACGTTCAGTTCTACTGTCTCATCCTGCTGGGAGTAATCAATGGCCTTTACACCGCAGAATTCTGAGCAGATCCGGCACCCTCCGGTCTTGAAGTGTATGCATTTGCTCCGGTCAATGGCAGGCGTATTGGGGATGGCCTGGGCGTATGGCACATATACCGGTTTTCGCCCCTTAAGCCCCATATCATATTCGGAGGGGATAGGCACAACAACCTGTGTGGAAATATCTTCAAGTTTGATATGTCCTGTGGGGCATACTGAGGCGCAAGCGCCACAGCCCATACAGACTTCGGTCTGGGTATGAAAGGGGGTGTCCACATTCATGTCCGCCCCCCTTCCGGTCAGTGTGATTGCGCTGTTGCCCATCTTCTCGCAAATACGGACACAGAGGCCACAGAGGATGCAATCATCGCCCTCCTCTTTAAAACGTGGTTCTTCGATGCCATAGCTCTTTGCCAGATCAATGATGACGGGCACATCCGGGCAGCGGGCAAGCAACAGCTCCACGATAAGTTTTCGGCCCTGGTGCACCGCCTCAGTGTCGGTAAAGACCTCCATCCCTTCCCAGATGGGGTAGTTGCACGCGGTCACGAAACGGGTTCTGCGGCCGTCAAAGAGCTCAACAGTGCACAGCCTGCACATTCCCGCTGGTTCCAATGCTTCATGGTGGCAGAGAGTCGGGATATCCACGCCGCGTCTTTTTGCCACCTGGAGGATATACTCTCCCTTCTCTCCCTGGATTTCTTCGCCATTTATTTTAAATGTTATCATGGTCTTTCCCTATCTAATAACAATTGCATCAAATTTGCATGCTTCGTAGCAGATACCGCACTTAATACATTCATCCTGATTAAGTATATGTAGTTTCTTTTTTTCACCGGTTATGGCCTCCTCGGGACATTTGAGAGCGCACAGGCGGCAGCCGTTGCAGGCCTCAGCATCAATTTCGTAGTGAAAAAGGGCCTTGCAGACACCTGCCGGGCATTTTTTATCTCTGATATGGGACTCGTACTCATCACGGAAATATCTAATGGTTGTCAGCACGGGGTTGGGAGCCGAGGTGCCCAACCCGCATAGGGAAAAATCCTGGATCATAACGCTCAACTCTTCAAGGAGTTCGATATCTCCCTCTTTGCCGTTTCCATCGCAGATATCGGTCAGGATTTCCAGCATCCGCTTGATCCCTTCACGGCAGGGATTACACTGGCCGCACGACTCCTCCTTGAGGAAGTCCAGAAAGTAGCGTGCCACGTCCACCATGCAGGTATCCTGATCCATTACGATCATGCCGCCTGACCCCATTATGGAGCCGACCTTTGTCAGTTCATCGAAATCGACCCTGAGATCGAGAAACTGTTCAGGAATACATCCTCCTGAAGGTCCGCCGGTCTGAACGGCCTTAAATTTTTTCTTTTTGGGGATGCCATTACCTATATCAAACACAATCTCCCTTAAAGAAATCCCCATGGGGACTTCCACCAGGCCTGTGTTTCTTATCTTGCCAACAAGGCTGAAGACCTTTGTGCCCTTGCTCTGCTCCGTGCCCATCCCGGCATACCATTCGGGGCCTTTTAAGAGGATTGCCGGGACGTTCGCATATGTCTCCACGTTATTAAGATTCGAAGGTGACCCTCTAAAGCCTTTTTCTACAGTGTGGACATATTTGGCCCGGGGTCTTCCCACCTGTCCCTCTAAAGAGGCCATCAGGGCCGTGGACTCACCGCAGACAAAGGCTCCTGCCCCGGTAGAAATTTTCACGTGAAAACTGAAGTTAGTCCCGGCTATATTGTCACCGAGGAGACCGTATTTCTCTGCCTCCTTTATGGCCGTTATCAGCCGTTTTACGGCTAAAGGGTATTCATTGCGCACATAGATAAATCCACGGCTGGATCCTATGGCCAATGCCCCGATCAACATCCCCTCAAGGATGTTATGAGGATCTCCCTCTAAAATACTCCTGTCCATGTAGGCGCCGGGATCTCCCTCGTCTGCATTGCATATGATATATCTCTCACCCTCATGTTTTGCGCAGGTTTCCCATTTATATCCGGTTGAAAACCCACCCCCGCCGCGACCTCTCAGCCCTGATTTCTTGATGATCTCGATGATCTCTCCGGGTGTCATCTCATTTAAGGCTTTAAGAAAGGCAAAATATCCCAATCTAGCAATGTATTCTTCAACAGAGTCAGGATCAATATAGCCGCAGTTGCGGAGAGCGATTTTTTTCTGCTTGTTGTAAAAAGGGATATCTTCAAGAAAGGGAATCCCATCCAGTTTTGCTACCCCTTCCACGGGGTTGTCAATATGGTTTTCGAGCAGACAGAGCGGATCACGCATCTGGCCCAGGATCCATTTTTTGTTGAAATTCCTGCCCATATATCCACGAATTGCATCGGCAATCTTTTGTTCGGTGATATTTCTATAGATAACTCTTGGCTTACCGGTCCCTAAGATTTCGACTAAAGGTTCTTCTTCACAGAATCCCAGGCATCCTGTCTGAGAAATTTGGATCCCATTATCTCCATGGAATTCTGTGACAGCCTTTTCAAAAGAGGCCTTGGCGCCAGCGGCGATTCCGCATGAAGCCATGCCTATGTTTACCTTTATGACGTCAGGATAATAGAGCTTTTTCCTATGTTCTATGCCTGTCTTCTCAAGGTCTTTAATGGACCGGATCTTCATCTCCCTGCCTCATTTTTCTATTCATATTTTTCCAGAGTTTCGGCTATCTCGGCAGCGCCTATTCGCCCATGAATATCTTCGTTGATTTTTACCACAGGCCCCAGACTGCAACAGCCGATGCAGCGCACAGATTCAAAGGTGAATCGCATATCATCAGTTGTTTCCCCGTCAGTCAGGTTTAAACTTTCTTCAATCCTCTCTCTCACCCTTTCACCACCTCGTACATGACAGGCGGTTCCAAGGCATACGGAAACGATATTTCTTCCCCTCGGTTCCAGGCTGAAAGTGCTGTAGAAAGTGCCGACGCCATAAATCTGGCTTAAAGGGACGTCGATTTTTTCGGCAATATATCTCAGGGCCGGTCTGGGGAGGTAATTATAACGTCCTTGAATCGCCTGGAGGATCATGATCAGGTTTTCCGGGTCATTGTTGAAATCCATTTCTATGATATTATCAAGCTCCATAAAATCGATTTCATCAGGTTGGTCTCCCTTGATAGGTGTTGCTTCATTCATATCTTAGATCTCCCAGTTTAATTCAAAATAAAAATCTTGGTGCTCCCAATCCCTAAATCCCTCAATTCTTAAATTCCTAAATCACTCCATTACTCATATCAGTGAACATCAGAAATCTGTTGACTGCTTACCGGACAATTTTCAACACAGCTCCCGCATCCGGTACAGAGATTCATGTCGATGCTGCGAGCACGCTTTTTGATCTTGACCTTGAAATTTCCGGCAGAGCCTTCGACAGATTCAAGATCAGCATAGGTGATCAATTCGATATTTAGATGCCGGCCGACCTCGACCAGTTTAGGGGAGATAATTCACATGGCGCAATCATTTGTGGGGAAGGTCTTGTCCAACTGGGACATGACCCCGCCTATGGAAGGGGTTTTTTCCAAAAGGTATACGTAGTACCCGGAATTGGCGAGATCAAGAGCGGATTGCATCCCTGCAATCCCTCCGCCAACAACCAATACTGACCCCATAACTTTGTTTGACATTGATCGTCTCCCTATAAGATGTTGAAGATCCCAAAAACCGGGGAAAGGCGACTATCTTGTAACTATATCGTGGCCATTTTGCAATAGATTTAATTGTCTACAGGGCAGTCAGAAGGGGGAATTGTGGATATGGAGTTGTTAAACACCTAAAAGTTCCCGAATATCCTTCTCTATCTTGGCTTTATAATATCGTACCTCCGAGTCATTTGCCATTATCATATCCAGCTGTCTTGTATGGAGGGTGAGATAACCGAGAATCTGGAGACGCTCTTTCATATACTCTTTTTCATGATGCTCCACGCGGGCGATAAGATTATCTTCTCTTACCTCCACCCTGAAATCATATTTTTCCAATAGCTCCTTTATAAAGTGAGTCCTCTTCAGTCGCCTATCAAAGTCGGCAGCGCCCCCCTTGAACTGGAAACCCACATAATTCTCATTGACCCTGTCACTCGTTAATGCTTCCATGGTAGAGAAATGATAACCGAGTCTTGAATTCAGATTGCAGTAGTTTTTTGAGATCATAAAATAATTCCGGTCTGCGTACCGTGAACGAACACCAGGGGTCAGGGCAGTATTTTGGGTTGAACGAAACACCACTGACATAAACCCTTTTCCGTCAATGGCCGGAGGCCCATCCCAGGGGACAGCGACAAACCCGTTCCAGAAGGCCAACATGGGGATGGATGCGATATTATCAAGCCTGACGTGCTTCCCCTCGATCTCCTCATTAAACCCGTCATCTAAATTCAAGATCCACCACTGCATGGGAACCTTGTAGAAGAGTTGCTTGCTGGATCTTTCGGAGAAGTCGTGGCCCTTACCAAAACTGAACATCTCGTGTACGGATTTTTCATGCACAAAGCGGGTAATATCGTGGAAGGTCTTACAGTTTGTGGGTTTGAAATCAGGGGAATCAGGATCTAACAGGTTTAGAGGAATAATGTGCCTGCTCACCTGTTTCAGGGTATCATAGACAGGGCTTCCCTGCATAAGGTTCTTCTCCATATCCGATTCCACCAACAGGGAATCGATTTTGCCCTTATAAATTACAAGGCCTCCGGCATCAACCGTTATTATTTCGCCGCTATTGAGTTGGTCCCTGACGCCTTTGACGCCAAAGAGGGAGGGTACCCCGAACTCCCTTGCAACGTTGGCAAGATGCCCCGCAAAACCGCCCTGTTCTGTGACCACGGCGGCAGCGCGGCTTAAGAGCGATGCCCATTTCGGAAGGGCCTGCTGCACAACAAGGACCGCGCCCTCCGGAAATCTCAGGATATCCACTCCCGTATCTGCGAAATACACAGGCCCACACGCCGACCCCTGGCTTGCAGTGATACCTCCTCTAACTACGACATCCTTTTTATCAGGCCTTATCATATCTTCAGGTAAGGATATTTTTGCCGTCTCCATTTGCTGCAATGGGCGACATTGCAGGATATATATGGCGCCGTCAGGATCTATGGCCCATTCAATATCCTGGGGTAGGGTATAGTATTCTTCCATCTTAATTGCGAGTTCTGCCAGGATACATGCCTGTGCTTCATCAATCGACGGCAATTCACCCATGTCTCGAGGAAGGTCGATGCGACTTACCCCATCCTGGGAACGACGGATAGATTTCTTTTCTTTGACCTTTATCTCTTTCTGGATAACCCTTATCGGTTTTTCCTTTGTCACAACAAAGAGATCACAGGCAACACTTCCATCGACTACGGATTCGGGCAGACCCCATACGGAGTTTATGAAGATCGAATCGTCACGGAGATCCACAGGGTTGCGTGAATAGATCACACCGCCCGCCTCGGCATCTATCATGACAAGACAGCCCACGCCCATGGAGATATCTTCATCCCTAAACCCCCTGTTTAATCTGTAGGTTATGGCAGGAAGGCTGTATTTACTCGCAATAACCTCCTTATATGCTTCAATAATTTCTTCAGAGCTGACGTTTAACTCGGTGCGATACTGGCCGGCAAACGAGGTTCCCGCAGTGTCTTCACCCATGGCGCTGCTCCGTACGGCCAGCCTCATTTCCCCTCCTCCTACCCCCTCAAGTTCCCGGCAGGCATTCATTATGGCCTCATGGAGGTTCTCCGGCGGCCTGGACCTGATGATAAGCTGCTGGATCTCTGCACTCAGGGTGTAAAGCCTCTCCATATTTTCCAGATCTGCTGACTGGAAACGCCTCTCAATCTCAGACTGCAGATCATTATGTTCCATAAATTTTTGATAGGCGGCTGAGGTAATGGAAAATCCTTCAGGGACCTTTATTTCAATCTTATTTTTTATCTCTCCAAGATTGGCCATTTTACTTCCCACAAGATCGGACATCTCTTTGTCTATGGAACTCAGAGGGATAATTAACCTCTCATCCTTCACCTCCTTTCTTTCCGTAAGCAACTGGTCAATATTTTGCTGGATGCCATTGAATCTCTTAGACAGCTCCTTGTATTTCCCCGGGCCAAGTTCCGCCAAATTCTTTATCATCTGGAAGACATTGACTGATATGGCAGTGCAGGTGGCCTTAACAAATGACATACCAAAAGGCTGCCCAAGGCGAAGGGCCCTCTCTATATCGGCCATAATCTCAAGGGATTTGTTGTTGGCGTTTAAAAGGAGTTTGAATTGATGATACCGGGCCCTGAAATCCACACGGAGTTCTTCGGCATTCGCCTTGCTTTCTTTCCCTTTTCCGGGAAAAAACTCCTTTATGAAATCAAGCACCTGGCCCATGGGATGTCTCTGGTTGCTCGTTACTCGTTGCTGGTTACTCGTTGCTGGTTGCGGGTTACTGGTTACGGGTTGCGGGTTGTTTTGCTTACGCCTTGAGCCTTGAGCCTTACGCCTTCAATACTCGATAGTGGATTCCGGCACTTGTTTTTCTGACTTCTGACCTCCGACTTCTGGGCTTTGTTGCGGGTTGAGCAGTAGCTATTCCTATTAGGAAATACAAAAAAAGGCTAAAGGCAGAGAAGAGGTCCTATTTGCCTTCAGCCTTTTTTTGAGACTGTCCTATTGATGAACCCGTAAAAGCCAGAAAGCATCCGTTATTGTCATTCCCGCGAAAGCGAGAATCCAAGGATCCCGTCTTTATCAAGACTGGACTCCCGCGTTTGCGGGAGTGACGGGTTTGAAGACTTTCTACGAGGCCATCACCTATTTTTCCTTCAATCAAAAATCATCAATCATCAATCATCAATCATCAATCCATCAGTGTTCCAGCCTCAGGCCCCACCCCTCAAACATGAACAATATGGCAAAGCCGTACCATAATGTGTAGATCACATAAAAAACCAGGGAGAAGATGACAATTCCAAACCGGTCAGAGATTTTCTGCGGTACTATCTTATAATAGTTGTAGGAGGGTTCAATTGCCTTTTTTACAATTAAGGAGACCACCTTGGCCTCCTTGAACTTGTTCTGCTTTTTCAAGTCCTTATCCATTGCCTTAAGGGCCTTCCACCAGTTGAAGAGGACCTGCCTCTCATTATAGCCATATTTCAGGGAGATCTTTTTTCCGTTATTATGATACATGTTGTTCGCATCAGCGAGACTGTTTTCAAGGATCTTGCCTAAATCTCCGGTGATCCGCAAAGCATCCCCTGCGACCATTACTGAGGCCCCCCCCTTTTTAAACAGGAGTGCTGTCTGATTCGCCTGTTTCTCGTCAGCCATGCTCAGGGTCACCTCTATGGATCTGCCAACGAAGTTGCCGGTTTCTTTCTTAACCTTTGGAATATAATAGGCTGATCCCTTTGATATGGAGTTATAAAGGGCGTCCAAGTACTCTAAACCATTTTGTCCCTTGAAGACGGGTGAAAATATGATAATCAACACCGCGATAAACGCTAATAACATCAGAGAGCCGCCAAAGAATTCTTTTTTATTAGCAATCATGATCTTCCCTCCTCTCCCTTGAGGACACCGATGTTGGCCAAAAAGGTGCCTATTACCCAGACCGAAAATCCTCCAATCACAATGAAAAAGGCCCACACACCAATGCTCTCTAAAACGGCCCCTGTCTGCGTTGATATGGGAATAATCTCCATTTCCCCTAATTTGGCAGGCAGGGCAAAGATACGATTAACAAAACCCGCCAACACGGCCATGGCGTAAAACCCTCGGATCGTTATGCCCGGAACAACCTTGGTCACCATGGCCCCGATCTGAATGCCTATCAGCGACCCCAACAGCATACCCATAGCCAGGGTATAGAAGATAAACCCGTAGATGGCATACTGACTGATAGCTGCGTACCCCGCTGTAAAGACGATCTGGAAGATATCAGTTCCAACAGTGGTCATGGAGGAAACACCTAACATATAAACAAAAATAGGGAAGGTCAGAAAACCGCCGCCAACCCCCATAATACCCGCTGCAAGCCCCACAAGTGCGCCGCTAAGGACTAAGAACAGCCACGAAATGCTCCTTCCTCCGGGGATAACTTCGGCATCAAATCTAATCATGGGAGGGATTTTCATGCCCTGGAGTTTCTTGGGCAGATTACCCATTTCCGCTCCTTCTATCTTTCCCCCGTGGGCATCGCCACCACCATGGGGGGCATCGCCTTTATCGCTCCTTCTCGCTTTGAGAAAGTCTGTCATGGCGTAGATGCCGAGGAATCCTAACATAAGGGAATAAATCGTTGTAATAAATGCGTCACTGAGTACCGGGTTGATCTCGTAAAGCACCCGGTTGATCAACCCTCCGAATGTTGCCCCGATGATTGCGCCTATGAGGAAGACAACAGCGAGGGGGACGGAGACGTTTCCCAACTTCCTGTGGATTACGCTCCCCATGATTGCCTTGGCAAAGATATGAAACAGGTCTGTCCCCACCGCCAGAATACCCTTGATACCAGCACTCATCAGGGCGGGTGCTATAATAAAGCCTCCGCCGGCCCCGATACATCCGGTGATGAGCCCCGCACCCAAGCCGATAAGTATGGATACGATAAAGATCCCGGTGCTGTAAAAGGCCGGGCTGTATGCCTTTTTGCCGCCTAACAATTCGGGCAAAGCAGTGCCCATCTGTTCGGCAAATGCAATGCCCCCCCATATGACGGGGACAGTAAGCAACCCAAGTATGATCAGTCGTTTTTTGTCTCCAAGGATGGTATTGGATACGTCAATCTCCCACCTTGCGTGGGCCCTCGCGCCCATCATCATAAATTTGCCCCACTCTCTGAAGAATTTCATTTCAAAATCATCCCTTCTCCTGATTAATGTTAATCCATCGGCTTTCAGCCGGAAGAACTCTGCAGGCGTTCTTTTGTTTTTTCTACGTGGATAGATTTCTTTTTATAGGCATCTTGAATCTTGTACACAAGATCGTCAATGGCCATTGGCTTCATGAGGTAATCAAAGGCTCCGATCTCCATCCCTTGAATTGCAACCTCCACATTGGCATGACCGGTGAGCATGATCACCTCAATCAAGGGATATTGTTGCTTGATTTCCCTCAGGGTCTGGATGCCGTCGATACCCGGCATCTTAACGTCAAGGATAACGACGTCTGTGGGATTTTGGCCTAAGAATTCAAGGGCATCTTCACCACTATTAACGCTGGAGGTTATCAGTTTGCGCTTTTTCATCCGTTTCGCCAATGTATCAGCAAACTCCACCTCATCATCTACGAGCAAAACCCTGACTTCTTCCAGTTGAGTTACCCCCCTTTACGAGCAGCTTGGTGAATCTTTTTTATCAAGTCTTCCAGTTCACATGGCTTTGTCAGATAATCAAAGGCGCCGTACTCAATACCCTCCTTTGCAGCCTTTTCTGAACCATGACCGGTGAGCATGATGACCTCCATTTCAGGGTATGCCTTCTTGAAGATCTTGAGGACTTCAATGCCGTCCATGTCCTCCATCTTGAGATCCAGGACCGCCACATCAAAATCGTTTTTCCTGATTGTTTGAACCGCTTCGGTTCCAGTGTAAACAGGTGTTACTGTCATACCTCTCTTGCCCAATCTCTTGGTCAGGATATCAGCGAATCCTATCTCGTCGTCTACAAGAAGGACTTTAATCTTTTTCTCCCGGCTGTTGTCCTTTTCTGACATCATTCTGTCCCCCATAAGCGCGGTCGGAGAATTATTTTCCACAGACACCTATATAAAAATCAAGCTTCTGTTTGTTCATCCTTTGAAATTGGAATCTTTACACGAAAGGTGGTTCCCACCTCCATCGTGCTCTTGACGATGATGTCTCCCCCCATCTTCTTGATTATTCCGTAACAGATCGACAAACCGAGGCCAGTCCCTTTTCCAACCGGTTTGGTAGTAAAGAAGGGATCAAATATCCTGACTATATTGGCCTCTGGAATTCCAGGTCCATCATCTTCCACCTCCACTACGATATAATCCCCTTCTAACTCACTGGATACGTTCAAAGTCCCACCCGTTTTTTCCATTGCATCGAGGGCATTGTTGATCAGGTTGAGCAAGATCTGTTGCAATTCGGTCTGGGACACGTGTAAGATGGGCGGATTCTCCTGAAGATTCACATTAATATCCACATTGGCGAATTTTGCCCTCTGTGCGGAGAGGGCGATCAATTCCTCGATTAGATCATTTAACTGGACATCCTGGATCCGGGAATCGGTTTTTCTTGCAAAGCTGAGCAACTTGTGGGTTATTTCTTTGCAACGTCTTCCCTGGGTTCTAATCTGCTCTAAAGCTCGTTTGAATTCGTCCAGGTTTTCCCCTCCCCTGAATTCTTCCTCTTCTAAGAGGTCCTCTATCCAGCCGGCCTCTTCCACCATAATGGCAACCGGATTGTTGATCTCATGGGCAATGCCTGACGCTAATTCACCGACCGAGGCTAATTTACCTGTTTCAACTATCTGTTCGTTCATCATCTCTTTTTCCTGATCAGCTGAGGCGACACGATTAACCATCCTTTTTGACAAAATAAAGGCGATCACCACAATGCAGATGCCGGCCAACAGCATGATGGCAATGGTCACCCTGAGCGTTCTTCTAAGATCTGAAAAGGCATCAGATGCCTTCTGCTGGTAAACCAGGAGCCAATCTCCATGTTTTAGCAATGCAGCAACATAGATGACCTTGTTGCCGGCGTCATCATCTCTCTCGATGATGCGTACCCCATCTTGAAATTTTTCGCTGTCCTTGAGAAAATCCGTATACGGTTCCTTGTTGGCGATGAGGTCAAAAAGTGGTTTGGTCTGAAATTCTCCTCTCCTGTTCAGAATAAAGGCAAAGCCGGTTTCTCCTATACGAATATTTTCAACAAGGTTATTAAAGGCCACAAAATCAACTGTGGCCCGCAATATCCATGGCTGTCCATTATAGTTCTCTCTTACTGCTATGATGAAATGAGGAATACCGCGAAGTCCTAAGAAGACATCGCTCTTGACATGGTCGCTTTTCATGGCCATCTGAAACCATTTCGCATTAGAATAGAGTGCCTTCCCCAATTTGAACGGTCCTGCATAGGCCACCTGGATTCCCCGGTCGTTTACTACCCCCAAATCTACAAATACAGGGCCGTATATCTCCTGCAGAAGCTCAAGCCTGTCCCGTAAAAAGGATTCATCTCGCAGTTCTTCATAGGAAAAGGTCTTTCCCAATAGACGGATGTCTCCCAATTTCTGTTTCAGGAACCCGTCAATATTATGTTTATGCTTAAGGACTAATTCTTCTAAGTGGGCATGAACCTTCTCATGGTAGGAGATATCGAACTGGTAAAGGATGATGCTACTGACCACAATCATCGGCATGATCGCAACGAGTATGATGACCAGGAGCATATTCCTGGTCAGGGAGTAATAGTATCCGTTATGCGTACCCTTATCCTGATCCATGCCGGGTTCCGTTAGATGTAAATAATTAATTCTAAAACCAATGTCGGGATTAAGGGTTTGCTACTCAAGACCGTGCATTGACATGGCCTCTTTCACTTTGGCCTCCTTGATCTTGTCCTCGTGGACCAGCTTTTTCTGGGTGGCCTCTTCCACCTTCTGCATCAGCTGGTCAATATCGCACGGTTTCATAAGGTAATCATAGGCCCCCTTCTTCATCCCTTCGATTGCGGATTCCACCGTTGCATGACCGGTAAGCATGACAACTTCGGTTAAGGGGTATGATTTCTTGATCTTCTCTAAGGTTTCAATGCCGTCCATCCCCGGCATTTTGACATCTAAAATAACAACATCAGTGTTCCGGTGTTTGTCTAAAATGTCCAGCGCCTCTTGTCCGCTGTAGGCCGAGTTTACAACAAGGTCCCTCTTTTTCAAACGCTTTGTCATGGTCTCCACAAAAGGGACTTCATCATCCACCAATAAAACCAATGGTTTCATCATTGTTATTTCCCTCCTTTAATGCTTGACGCCCATGTAAAAAGTCAATTTTACATGGATTTAGGAATTCAGGAATTGCGAATTATTGTCAGGTGAAGTTGTTTTAATCAATCCAAAATCCAAAATCAAAAATCGTGCCTTAATCATGCCTTGGCGTGATTAAGGCACAATCTACTTCATGCCTGCATCCATAGCGCTCCTGGCCGTCTCAAGAATGCCCTCAGGAAATCCGACAACCTTGTAAACCACCAAGAATTCAAAGACCCAGAGCACGGCCATGGAAAGGAGAAACAGAACAAATCCGTATTTTATGAAGTCCATGGGATGAATCATCTTCTCACCCGTATCCGGGTATGTCCCTAAACCGTAAACAATGGCGTTATTCGGGGTGCCTACGATGAGAAAATGGGCAAACGAGGTGGCAAATGCCACGGCCAGGCCCACTGCCCAGGGTTCCCCCTCAACACCTGTCATGATCCCCATGGGAATTACGATTGGACCTAAGAGGGCGGTTGTACCGGCGTCGGACATGAAATTGGTCATAAGCCCGGACAGGGCAGAAAGCCCGACCCATAAACCATAGCCCTGGTCCATATTCACACCGGAAAGGATCTTCAGAAAGCTCTGGGCCAACCACATGGCGGCGCCGCTTTCTTTGAGAAGGGCGCCTAAGGTCAAGGCCCCGCAGTACATGAACCATGCGTCCCAGGATATACCTCCCAGGATCTTTTTCCAGTCCGTGGTCTTGAACACGACAGGTATGAGGAGGGCCAACAGTGCAGGCCCCCCGAGACCGAGTTCCTCCCCACCAACGATCCACAGGACAAGGATAAGGATCAGCATCCCGAAGGTGACGTACTCTGGGTAGGTCATCTTGCCCATCTTCCTGGTTTCTTCCTTGATGGCAACCAGGCCGGGCGTAAGGTCTTTGGTCTTGATCTTTCTGCCAAAGAGCAGGAGCATATAAACAGCAACAATGAATCCAAGTATCGGAACAATGGGGAACCCGTATTTCATCCAGGTGAAGAAGTCCATTGAGACGTTATATTCACTCCAGAACCCCATCATAATCACGTTACGGCCGCCGGCTGCAGGCGATCCCACCCCGCCCACATTCAGGGAAAAACAGAGAGCAAACAGCAAGAACTTTGCCAGGGCAGGGTCGTGCTCTATCTTACCCCCTGTGCTCTTTGCCGATACAGCGCCAAAATAGACTGCGGCCATTACCGGGGTCATAAAGGCGCACATGGCGTGGGCCGATATAAAAGACCCTACAACGGACATGCTGATACACAGGACAAAGACAGGGACCATGAAGCCTTTGGTCCAACCCAGGAGCCAGCTTGCCAACCGTTTATGAAGACCCACGTCTACGACGGCAACACCCATGGCCAGGACCCCTAAGAGGAACATGGGCGCGTCGCCTGCAAAGGTCTTTCCGATCATGCTTCGGGGAAGAAGATGGAGGAAGTAGGCCAGAATCGGCATCAGGATACCGGTCAATCCGATGGGGATAGCCTCGGTGGCAAAGAAGATGATGGCCATGGGAATAATGCCGAGCACAATCATGGTCTTATGGGCGGCGTCAGCAACGTTGTGCGCCACCTCCCACTCCATCATTTTTTTGGCAAAGCCGTATTTTTCAACTATCTCCACCAACGTCTGCGGGGTGGGCAATATAAAGGCAATCAGGATAAAGATTCCGGCGCCAAGGCAGATCCATAATAGCTTATTAGCCATGATTCCGCCCCCACCAGCGTCGTGTTCTATTTCGTGACTCATTTAATAAAACCCTCCTTAATAAAAAATTTGAATTAGCCTAAATTGCACAGATCTTCATAAGGTGGAACATCTCCGCAAAAACATCTGTCAGTCTCAGTATCCCGACGATCTCTTCCCCCCGGGTTACCAGCAAAGAGTGGTGATCACCCATCACCAACAGGTGTACTGCTTCCTCCAGGGCGGCATCTTCGCTGATATACTCACCCTCGGTGGGGGTATACATGAAGGTCTTCACCCTAAAACTGGCGGCTTTGATGCAGATGTCCTTGAGGGGGTTTTCCCACAAGGCCTCCTGTTTGAGCATTGTCTGCAGAAACGATGGGCTAAAACCGGCGCGTGACAATCTTTCTAAATCGCCTACGTTCTCATATTTTGGCTCTAAGGCTCTCAATACGTCCAACTGGCTTATTTTCCCGACTATTTTTTTGTTTTTGTCGTATACCAATACAGCTCTGTGAAGATATAGATACCGCTCCCTGTCAAGCGCCTCCTGGGCCTCCTCCAGCGCCGTGACGGCGTCAAAAAGCGTGGCATCATCAGAAACAGTGGCATATTCCTCAAGAGGCACCACTAAATCTTTTACGGTTATTGTTTTCATCGATTACCTCCCCCGAAACGTTGAACTCCAAATTACTTTGTGAAATAATACACGTAGTATGACAATAGAAACGACTCAATGCAAGCAAAATCTTTAACCTATGCGGCAATAATTTAGAGATTACTCGTGAGTCGAAAAGCCGTCAGACGGGGGAAAGGACAGGATAAACTCAGCACCCTTTCCTTCCTCGCTTTTTACTCTTATTGTGCCCCCGAGTCCTTCCACAATCTGTTTTACAAAGGGCAACCCCAAGCCCTTTCCGTACGGGTCAATCTTCTTGGCTCCCTTGGACCGGAAGAAATCATCAAATACCTTGGGGATGTCCTCATCATTTATACCGATTCCAGTATCCTTAATCATGAAAACCACACTCCCCCCTGAAGCGGAGAGAGCCAGGGAAATATTTCCACCCTTCGGAGTGTATTTAATGGCATTGGTAATCAGATTGTTGAGGATCTTCTCTACCTCATCCTCGCTCCCCATGAGAATCAGGTCCTGATCCGGTAAATCAACATCCATGGCCAGGCCTTTTTCCAGAGCGCTTGTCTTGAACAGGTCAACTGCCCTCTGTATCTGCACGTTCATTGAAAGGGGAATCGACTGGGTGTCAGGCCTTTTTGTCTGCCATTCATATATGTCTAACAGGTCGGTCGATACCTCCGTAAGGGAGTCTATACGCCTGTATATCCGCCCAATCAGCTCTTTCTGTTTTTCAGTCAGAGGGCCCACATACCCCTTCTGCATAACGTCCAAAAGTCCCTGGACCGCCATCAATGGAGCTTTCAGCTCGTGGGTCATCATCATGATAAAATCACTCTTGGCCTTATCCTGCTGTTCAAGGGCGTCATAGCTCCTTGCATTTTCCAAAGAAATGGCCCCCTGAGCAGCCAGGGCTGAAAGAAAATCGATTTCATCCCGGGTAAAGGATCTTTTTTCGCCGGTGTAAAGACGCAGTGTGCCGATAACCTTTGTCCTTCCCTTTAAGGGGAGGGACAACACACTTACAAGACCTTCTCTACGGGCTTCTTCGGGATATTGAATCCCCGGATCGTTAGGGGCATCTGAAACAAAATGGGGTGTCCCCTCCAATGCCTTAGCGAGGCTCTTGTCGGCCTCCACCGGACCCTTGTGAACATATTCTTCGCTCAATCCACAGGCAAATGCCAGTTCCAAACGATTTGTTTTCTGGTCCAACAGCCGTATGGAGACCCCTTTCACCCCCATGATATCGATGATACTTTGGCATACAAAGCCGAGTCTCGGCTCGAGTCCGAGCGTGGAGGTAATATCCTTGGCCACCTGGTTTAACAACTCAAGCCGCCGAAGGCTGTTTTCAAGATCTTTGTTTATCTCCACAGCCCTCACCCCTTTTTTATCAATTTTCCGACCTTCTCTAAGAGGGCATCAAGTTGAATCGGTTTCTCCACCAATTCATCCACCGGCAGGTAATCTTCATCTGTCTCGGGAGAGAATTTCATATGCATCTTCTGGGATACACCTGTAACCATGAGAATGGGTATGTTGGCATAATCCCTGTATGGCGATTGAGGATCCGGGCTTCTGAGCTGGTACGAGACCTGAAAGCCTTCTGTTATGGAATCCATCATCACATCAAGGATAATAAGATCCGGATTGATCTCCTTTACAAGCCTGAGGCCCTCGGTCCCATTATAAGCGCTTTCCACCTGATAGTCGTTGGCCTCTAATGTAATCTGCATGCTTTCAACCAGATCGGGGTCATCATCAATAATGAGAATCTTTGGCTTGTCCATCCTTCTCCTCCTTTTATAAGCGTTCACAGGTTGAAAGGTTCAACGTTCAAGGTTAAAAACTCGTAAAAAGTCAGAAATCGCCCGTTTTTGTCATTCCCGCCCCGCATCAAGTGCGGGATAAACTGCAGCGGGAATCCAGGAAACTCAATCCCGCGGGAGACTCCCGCTCTCCTACATACGCCTCCAAAATGGAGGCCGAGGAGAAGAATACAACCTCTGAACCCTGAACCTCTGAACGGTTACAGGAAAATACAATGGGTAGAGCAGGAAATACAGGGATCATAGGCCCTCACAAGCATCTCCACCATGAGTTCTATCTCTTCTTCACTGTGGTTCTTGATCTGAGGAACAAAAGCTTCCATATCTTTCTGGATATTTGCGTGGTTCTGATTTGTGGGGATAATGCAGTTTGCCCAGACACATTCACCATTGCTGTTGTACTCGTATTCATGAAATAAAATACCTCTGGGCACCTCCACAGAGGCAACTCCCCTCCCGGCTTGAATGGAAAAGGAGGGTTTTTCATCCTTAATCCCGTTTCCCAGGAGATCATCTATGAGCCGGATTGAATCGTCTATGGAATGAACCACTTCCACTAATTGAGCGATATTATTCATAAAAGGGTTATAATTTATGGGTCTGAGCTGGAAGGTTTCTGCAACCCCTCTGGCCTTGGGAGTCAGATGATCATAATTGAGGTTCAGCCTGGCAAGGGCGCCCACCATATAGGAATCTCTCTTATGTCTTGTGAATTTGGCGGTGGAGTGGGGGACTAAGTATTCATTGGTGATCTCCTTGTAGTTATCAACGGGCCAGCTCCCGCCATCCGTGGAGGCGATATCACCGTCGTATAGTGCATATTCATCCGCGCTGGTCAGGGCGATATACTCGGTTTCCCTGCTGAAGTCCGGGAGGTTTCCTGCGAGATCCTTTATGAGTGAGGCCAGGGCCTCCACGTCGGGCATAGAGTCTGCCAGCCGCGTGCGCAGGGTTTCGAGCTCTTCGGCGGCTGGCCACTTAGTGAATCCCCCCACAACCGGCCTCTGCGGATGGATTGTCCGGCCCCCAATAAGGTCGGACATCTCATTGGCCATACGGTGCAGACGGACCACAAGAAGGACCTGGTCTTTATGGGTGGATACCAGAGGGACAACACTTGGCACCTTCAGGAGATCGGGAAGCACAAGATATCCTAAATGAAGGATATGGCTCTGCAGGTTTTCAGCGTGAACGAGTAACCTTCGAAGTTTCTCCGTCTGCCCGGTCAATGTCACACCCATGGCTGCCTCAGTGGCCTTAAGGGATGTGAGGGTATGCCCGATAGAACATATTCCGCATATCCTGGAGGTAATGTGGGCCAGTTCATACCACTTCCGTCCCCTCAGCATGGCCTCGAAAAAACGGGGCGCCTCCACTACCTGCCACTGACATTCCTCCACCCTGCCATCTCTTATCTTAATATTGATATTTCCATGGCCCTCCACACGGGTAATGTGGTTAACCTTGATGATCTTTTCATTGCTCATTTTGCCACCTCCGAAAATCCGGTATACAGTCTGAAGCTCCCGAGGATATCCTGCACACTCAGTCCGTGGGTGGCCAGGACCTCCCTTTGGGAATCGGCATTGGGGTCATCTACAAGACCCCTGCATCCCCAGCAAAAGCTCCCCTCTGTGACACAGCATGCCCCGCAGCCTGCCCGGGTAACCGGTCCCATACAGGTCATTCCCTTTTCGAAAACGCATATATTCTCAGCCATCTTACACTCCACACATACGGGGAAGTTGTTGATTTCCGGGTTTTTTCCCAACAGGAGCGCCTTGACCACCATGGCGAATTCATCTCGATTTATGGGGCATCCATGGATTTTGAAATCCACCGGGACCACTGCATTAAGAGGCCGGGACGGATAGGTCTCATAATGTGATGCCTTATCCCCATAAACCAGCTTCCTTACATATTCCTGATCATGAAAGTTTTTCAGACAGGTGATCCCGCCCAGGGTGGCGCATGAGCCGAGGGCGACCAGTACCCCGGCATTTGCGCGTATCCCCTTTAGCCGTTCTTCGTCCGACTTGCGTGTGATTGCGCCCTCTACAAAGGCTATGTCATAATTGTCCGAATGTTCTTTCATGGCCTCCCTGAAAGTCACGACATCCACAGCCTCAAGCACCTTCAGGAGATCCTCTTCCAGGTTAATGACTTGAAGCTGACACCCCTCGCAGCTGGCAAAGTCAAAAAACGCTACTCTCGGTTTCTCCATTACAGCGCCTCCTCGAGGTCAAAGATGTCCGTATATCTGAATACCGGCCCGTCCTGACAGACATATAGATGATTGATCTGACAGTGACCGCACTTGCCGATCCCGCATTTCATTTTTCTCTCTAAGGAGAGGAAGATCTGCCTGTCGGGTATGCCCTTTGCCTTTGCCTCTAATATGACAAAACGATACATCACAGGGGGACCGACCACAATACAGAAAGTCCTGGATGGGTCCACATGAATTTTAGAGAAAAGGGTGGTGATAACTCCAACATTCCCTTGCCAGCCCGGACCTGATTTATCCACAGAATCGAGGTAAACGATATCTTCCCTGTTTCCCCACTGCTCCAGCTCGTATAGAAAGATCCGCTCCGATGGGTTTTTGGCGCCGAAAAGGACTATAACCTCGCCATAGTCGTCCCGGTGGTCCAGGACAAAACGGATAAATGATCTCAGAGGAATCAGTCCTATGCCGCCTGCCACAAATAGGAGATCCTTTCCCTTGGCCTCTTCTACAGGAAAGTGCGTGCCAAAGGGACCACGGATTCCCACCCTGTCTCCCGTGACAGAGCCGTGTATGGCAGTGGTGAGGTTTCCGATCTTCCGAATAGCAAGCTCAAAAACACCGTTTTCCGCGGGAGCGGAAGAGACGGATATAGGGGCCTCGCCAATCCCCATGACAGACAGCTCTACAAACTGTCCGGGGGTGTGACCCAGGGGTTCTCCACTTACGAGGCGTAACTCGAATAGCTTCTCACTCTCTGTGAGCTGCTCAATTCGAGTAATCTCGGCCCATTTGGGTAGATAGGGAGAATCTTCTAACATGGGTTGATTCATGGTGGATTCCTCCTTATTTTCGATGACCTTCTAAAAAGTCAGACAGCACCCGTTATTGTCATTCCCGCGAACGCGGGAATCCAGGTAAATCAACCACCTACAGACTCCCGCGTTCGCGGGAGTGACGATCTTTGAGATTTTTTACGAGCCCTCAATCGTTATCCTTCTTTCAGCTTGTTAAACAGATTTACCGGATCGGCAATATCCGGGAGACAGCCTGAAGCACATCTGCCACATCCCACACACGCCAGGTCATCAAGTATCTCGAAAAGATAGTGGCCCTTTCGGAAGAACCGATGACGGTACCTCGATGCCCTGGTCTCACGGAAGTTCTCACCCGTGGCAACTGCGGCAAAATCCTGAAGCAAACACCCATCCCATCGACGGATCCGTTCTCCATGTGCCAGGTCCAGGTCCACATGGTCCTCTACATCAAAACAATAACAGGTGGGGCAGACAATGTTACAGGTTCCGCAGCTCAGACATTTACTTGCCTGCTCTTCCCATAAGAAATTATTCCAGGAATGCTCTAAGAGTTTGGGAATATCCCTTTTAGGAAAGGCGAAGCCTCTTTTTTTACATATGTGAGAGATCCGGGAACGTATCCTTACCCTCTCCCGGGCATCGTCCGTGGTGGCTGGTTTCAGCTTTGCATGCTCCTCCAGGAGATTTCTCCCCCTATTGGTTCCGATCTCTACAATAAAATGTTCTCCCATATCTGTAAACATAAGGTCGAAGCCTTCGGACACTGTAGATGCTCCCATATCAGCCCAGAAGGATCGTGGTGCAACCGCTGTCGGGTCCACACCGATGACTAGGGCCGCCTCTCTACGTTGCAGGTAATGGGGAT
This sequence comes from Candidatus Desulfacyla euxinica, assembly GCA_014382715.1. Classification (GTDB taxonomy): domain Bacteria; phylum Desulfobacterota; class DSM-4660; order Desulfatiglandales; family Desulfatiglandaceae; genus Desulfacyla; species Desulfacyla euxinica. The sequence continues at coordinate 26,055 of JACNJD010000238.1, forward strand.
CAGGAACTCCTCTCGCAAAGATCCTGTCCATCTGATTGATGGCTTTGATATCATAGGGATGTACACCAAAAAGAATAAAAGGGTCGTTTTCTATCAATGGAGTGATCTCTGAATCAGGGGTCAGCGCGAATTGCAGCAATGCCTCTTTCGGGGGCAGGAAATACTTCTTGGGAGAGATCAGGGTGCAGTCAAAATCCAGGCAAAGCTCCTCAGGTGCCTTTATAGAGCCATAAATAAATGACCCGTCCTTGGGTTTTACCCCTTCTACCTGATAATTGTTAATAAGGTTTTGAACAAACAGATCATGATCCGATTTTTCAATCAGTTGCAATTCCATTACCTTACCTCCATATCAAGTTCCAGACGGGTATGTGAGCAGGTTCAGCGCTTGTCGATGAAAACAAGAATCCCACTGCTTCATCTAAAATACAATTTTCATTTCATTATATCAAGCAATTGTTATGCCAGTAGTCAATGGCAGATTCCAGGTGCCATAAAGTTATGCAACTAAATGAAATTATGGCTATTGGTATGCGCTATCCTTATTGGCTGGCAAGGAATTAACCTGTCAGTAATTTTTGCACACTGTAAAAACAGGCGGTTCCTCTTGTGGGTTCGAGATCCTGATACCGGAAAAACATTGAAAATCTCCCCCTCGGTGTTTTATAAATATTGTCGATCTGGAAATGAGTCCCGCTGGCGGGACGCAAAATCGCCATTTATTGGTCGACACTGACTGATAAATATCGTAAATTACCTGGAGTAGGCGTCTGCGGCTCCTTCAGATTGATAGCGTTTTTTCACAGATGGTACCGGCTAACGACCTGGAAAAAGGGGAAAGTGATTGATGTTTTTTCATGAACCGTTTCAATGCCACTAAAACATAGAATGGGGCGGGATAAAGATTTTCAGAAATAAAAGCAGCTTAAATTTTTTTATTGTCATCCTTACCATATTGATCTTCAGCTTCTCTATACAGGGGTGCAGCGACGATAGCAACAGCGCAACCAATTTTAAACAAGAGATTGCCGCGGCAGCAAAACAGGCATATGCTGAACTTTATGAAGTATGGCTGACAAATAACCAGCAGGATGCCCATGCGGCCATGTGGTACCAGGGAAATGCCCTCGATACCATGATTGATTACATCGCTGTTACGCAGAATGATGCATTGGGCGTTGAACTCGGAAACGAAATCGATCTGCTGTGGCCTGGTGCCATCAAAGAAGGGCGCTGGTTTGATGATTTTGGCTGGTGGGGTATCGCAATCTTGAATGCCGCGAGAAATTATAAACTGCTTGGGAAGACAAGCGTTGATGATTATAGGGACAAGGCCTATGAGATGTTGGATAAAATGCTTTATGCCTCGCAGGTCTGGAGTCTGTATCAAAAGCATCAATCTCCGCCCTACAAAAGTGCTGTACCGTGCGACACCAACCGGTGGTCAGCCTATGCACCTCGTTTTGAAGGGGGCGTATGGAACAGCCTTTATGGGATATTAGATAATTGTCCGACGGAGATAGATCCATCGACGGGAGATTCTTATCCCAGCGGTGACCCGTCCGACATATACATTAATCCAAAACAGAATACCGTGACTAACGGACTTCACCTGGTCCTCAGTGCCAGATACTATCGGCAATTCGGTGATGATAAGATTTTTGAAACCGCAAACAACGAATGGTCATGGTTTAACAATTGGATTAGCCTTCCCGATATCCCCGTTGAACAATGTCTCGGCATGCCGAATTCTCATTGCGACGACCTTTTTGATGCGAATGATGTAAAACCGTCACTTCTGGACAGCAATACGAAACTTATCCGGGAAAGGGTAGGCATCTTTGCGTTGAATGAGGGATGTTATGCCATTGACCCGGTCTATAAATGTAAAAGTGTTAATAGAGATGCTATGGTCTGGACAGGGGATCAGGGACTGGTGATTGGTGGCATGGTTGACCTTATGGACATGGAAGGCGCGACAGATTTCCCTGACAGCGATTCAGTCAAACAAATATTAGACGGTGTATTGGATTATTTAACTCAGACGCAGAAAGGATGTCCCTATGATAGCCTGCCCGAGGGTGTACTGAGGCCCTGGATCTATTTTAACGGTTGGCAGGAGGGATGCGACGGAGAAGGTTTTCAGCTGGATAGAACAGGTGAGAATTACAAAACCGGCCCGGGCGTTTTTATGCGTTATCTGTTATACGCCTATCAAAACAATGAAGATTTGAGGGATTACATCAAGTCAAACTATCGGGGGGTTATTTTTGCCAATGCCAGCGCGGTCATGGATGAAAATTATGAATGCGGCTGTTGTAATCATTCCATTGCCGAGGGTTCTCCCTATGATATATGCAACTTGGCCTGCCAGACCAACCGCCTGGCCTCATTGATTATGGCCTTGGCAATTCTGTAGCTTTTATCACCTGAAGTCCTGAAGCTAATCGGTGTCAGATCAACGCGCATACAAGGTTTTAATAATGATGTGGAAGGCATTGATAATAAGCCTCTTTGTCCTGCTTGAGGCGTCTTTTTCCGCAGCGGAATCCGGGGGACCGGCTAAAGATAAACTCCGGCTGACAATCTGGATTATCCCGTTCGAGCCCCCCACCGAGCCTATCCATCTCGAAGAGAATATCCCTCTTAAAGACCAATTATCATGGTTCAACCGAAAGCAGGCTGCCTCAAACCTTACGGTTCTGAATACGACCGTTGACTGGATGGTAGACCAACTGGTCGTATGGAATTCAGAGTTTAATCTGCCCAACTGGTCTTTGATCTGCGGGCAGGAGAAGACACTGAAAGCCCTCGGTCAATTTGCAAAAGAAAACAATGTGGATTTACGCGTCCGGTTTCTCACATGGAAAACCATTATCAGCGGGCTGGAAAATGAACTCAGTTCGCGGCCGAAAAGAGCCCTCGGCGAGATCAACAGAGTCCCGGATGTGGTTCAGATAGGTTCCACGTGGGTTCCGTATTTTGCCGAAAAAAAGATTCTGCTTCCAGCTGAAAATCCGTCAGGAAAATTATCGTGGCGGAAAATAGACGATGTTCCTGTGTCGCTTCCCTTCACAATCGATGTGAGGCTCATGTTCTACTGGAAAAAATTGCCCGGCAGCTCGAAACCGTTCCGCGACATTCTGAAAAATCCCTCCGGCTGGCAGGGAATCGTTGACGCGCTTTCCGAACTTGTTCTGGACGAAGACAATCCCGCTCCGCCCATGGTCATGCCCGTCGGCTTGACATTCAATCTCTTTCATGATTTTGTCCCTCTTGTATGGGCTTCCGGTGTCCCATTCTTTGTTGAAACAATATTCGGAACCCGGACAAATATGAGCGATCAAGTCTCGTTGCGGGTTCCATACCTTATCTCGCAAAACGCCACAACTATTGGTGAAAACGGCCTGTCTTACCGCATTGTCTCTTTTCCGGAAATGAACCACGAAACCGCTGCCCGTCATTTTATGGAAGGGATAGACTATGTTGCCATAATCCAGCCGGCGGCATTCATAGCTCGATGGAGACAAAATTTCATGCAATACGTGTCCGCTTCTCCGGAAGCCTTCTGGGATTGTGCAGGTATGACGCTTCTACCGGCTACGTTCAAGGGAGGAACAGATTTGATGGTGGTGAATGGCACCAGGGAAAAACGGATGGCCTTCAGATTGGCGCGCTTTCTGGCCAATGATGATGAACATTCGGCAGTCGCTGCTGAGAATGGATATTTGCCGGCGCAGAACAGTGATTTCGGGCTCGGTGTACTTCTTGACATGCTCGGCGGTTCTTCCTGCAAGGGAGCGAAAAACGCCATTGGATTGATTCGAACAGCAATGAAAGAAGGACGGGAATACGCCTGTACCCCTGAATGGCCGACCAGGATGGAATCCATTGAAGTTCTCGAAGCAATGCAGACACTCTGGCGTCGGATCGGAGAGGGAGATACAGAGCTGGTTCGGGAATATGCAGGAAAAGCGGAGATGATGATTAATTCCCGTATCTACTGGCCTGTTTCCCTCTGGCTACTGGTCAAAAAGCTGTGGCCGGCTATTTCGCTTATACTGGCCCTTGCGTTCCTGGGTTTGTATCTTCACAGCAGGAAAATAACCTGGCGCAACAGGCTGCTGCGAATAGCCGTGGATTCTCTCAGGAGACGCGATTATGTGCTGGTATCACGCGCGGGCGCCTTTGTCAGCGACTGCCAACAGGTTTCCGAAAGAGAGTGCGGCGAGTTTTCCGAATATCTCCATGATTTGAGAACACGAACCCTGCGTCTGGAAGAAAATATACGCAAAGACCTGGAGCATTTCGGGAATCGTCGTTTTCCAGTTTCCAATTTAATCCATGAGGCGTGGGAAAACGCAGCGAGTCAACACAGGATCTCCTATCCTTCCGGAGCAGACGATCCGAAAAGACCCGTTATCAAAGACGATCTCGATCATTTGAAGATCTGCCGCATGCCGTATGTTTTTGTTGGAATACTCCAGGACTGGTTTTACAACTGTATGAAAAATGATCTATATATGTCGGATCATATTGAAATACGGTTGTGGCATGGAAAGCGAAAAAATCACGGGCTGGCGATTTATTCTCTCTGTTCGGGGACATCCGTCCATGATCAGCCTCTTGGTCCCCTGCCCGAGAAGGTATTCGACCTCATGTGCGAACTGTCAAAGGCAGCTTATGGCCGGACTCCAATAATCAAGGAAATTGAAATGCCCGGGGAGAACAATACCGCTCAAAAATGTACCGTTATTTATGTGCGTGCGCCTCTAATCGGATAACGTATATGGCATTATTTATGTTGCCCCTGAATATGACAATGCCGTCATTCCGGGCTTGACCCGGAATCCAGAGATCTCATGTGGAAACCTGGATTCCCGCGTTCGCGGGAATGACCGGGGGGCGAAGGCATTCACAAGGGTAGCCTCTGAACCCTGTGTGAAATGCCACTGGGCGGGAAACCTTTGAACTCGGAACTGTGAACTTTGAACCTCCACAAGAAAGGAGCACCCGGCATGCCTGTTGTCTGGATCGTCGAAGATGAAAAACAATACCGGGAGGCGGCAAAAAAAGTTGTTGCACGCATTGGTGTTGATTCGAACATGGAACTTCATATGGTTGAATGGGATGGCAGCGAGGCGCTTACCAGCGATCAGAAGTCAAAACCCGCCGACATGGTCATCCTGGATCTGAACCTGGGGCAGGGGATAAATGGGGTCGAAGCCCTCTGGAAAATCCCCGGGTTTGACGGTAAAGGGCTCAACATCCTCCATCCATATGTTATTATCTGGTCCCATTTCGATGGTGAACTGGATCTCTATGAAATGCCCTCTCTCCATGATTTGCCTATCGAGCTCAACGATGACAGGGTTGTCCGGACATACTGGAAGGCGGAAACAACCCTTGAGACGGCCTTGAAAGGATTTTTTTCGCGGTTAAAGGAAGAGGGCGTGTATCATGGTTTAGAAATGAGTGACGAATGACGAGTGACGATTAACGAATGACGAGTGAAAAACCATTTCTTCTAAACCAATGTGTTTAAGCTATTGCACTCCCCCATCATAATATTCGACAGGACGTGTAATCATGACAGAGAAGCCGGTGAACCACCCGCAGAATACGAATATGGCCTATGACACCGCTCATATTTCGGTTGATATTTTTTTAATTTCTAATGACGGGAAAATCCCTCCGGATGCCGGAAATTGGCTCAATCTTTATGTGAAAAAGCACATCAGAAAAATCCGGGATTCCGGGTCGCTAAAGGGTCATCAACTGAGATTTATCCATATTACTGATAACGCCGTTTATACTCAGGGCATTCAGGATGAATTCCAGGAATTCGCCGAAAACAGGCAATACTTCGGTGACCTGGACAGGAGCGAGATGGTACAGCTCCAGCTCCACGGTCTGCTCCCATTTCTATTATTTGCCCGAGAATCTCCGGTGATTATCATTGCAGACAGAAGCGGCATGGAAAAACTGGGCTGCCGCACAAGGTCGGATCCACTTGTTCAAGACTTGAAAGATGATGCGTTTATTGTTTTTGTGACCGACAGTAAAGGTATGAAATATGCCGGCCAAAACGAACTGCACGCTGTGCCCTGGCAGGATCAATCACAAGAACCGGTTATCGAACGGATTTTTCTTTTTCACAAAACCAGAGAAATTAAAGGGTTCAGCCGTGTCACCCATGAGGTGCGGAGAAAAATAATCGACTACGGTAAAAAACCGGAAAACAGGAAAACCCACCACCCTGTGCTGATAATCGGCGAGAGCCGGACAGGAAAAGAGTTGATTGCCAATGCCCTTTACGATGTTTCCGGACTGGAGAAAGGGAAGTTCACTGCCGTTGCATGCGGAACCCTTACCCAAAGCCTGCTGCTCAGTGAAATATTCGGATACTGGCCGGGGGCATTTACCAGCAGTGACAGCCATGGGGGCATAGGCCTCATTGAGAGTGCCGGAAACGGCGCCCTGCTCGTGGATGACATCGATGCAGCCGAAGATCCGAAAGGTCTGCAGGGGGCTTTTCTTCGCTGCCTGATTACCGACCCGCCTTCATACCGCCGTGTGGGAGCGCGGCCCATGAAAAAGCCTCTCAGCGAAACGGCCGATACCTGGCTGATGTTTACACTCAACAAGCCCGTCAGAGACATGATCAAATCAGGGAACTTGAGGGAAGATTTTCTGTTTCGTTTTCAGAGGATTATTCAATCGCCACCCATATCGGCACGGCCCAAGGATATCCCCCAGATCGCCATGGCCATCTGGAAGAACACCAGGCTGGAAGGCCGGCCGCTCACTATTCCTGTCCTGCGGCACCTGCGCTATCTGAAATCAAACTGGGAAGCGAATGCAGGGGAATTGCAGTCGCTCATTTCCCTGGCCTGCGAACTCCTTCATGAGAATAAGTTAATGACCTGGCGCCAGGCCATTGACGCAGTCATGAAAAGAGGCGAAGATTATCTTGCCTGGTATGAAAATTACCCTGAGGGAGACGGGCATCGCGATCCGGAAACATACCGCTCAGACAGGTTTTCCGGGGGCGCATCCGGTGATGCCGGTAAAAAATCGATCATCTCGTGTGAATTTCCTGAGAAACGCCATGAGCTGATCGAATTGCTGAAAATAGAGATCCGAAACAAACCGAATATACGCTTTGAAGTTGATGTTGTAAAAAGGGTCTGCAATATCGAATCCAAGAAAATATTATGTGAAAGCGAGGTGCTTGAAAAAAAGAAGACCTACGAAGGGTATCGGCACTGGTATTCTCTTGGAATGATCCACAAGGAAGACGCGGACAACGAATCGGGTATGGTCCGAATCCTCGAAAAAATATTCTCCCGGGAGCAGCTTTCCGGTTTAATGGCAGACCTCGGCAGTAAAAAGGGCGCCGAAAGAATTCACTGCTATAAAGTCCTCCTGTTTCTTGCTTTAAATCCGGACAACATAATGAAAAGAAAAGAAATGTCCGCTATCCTCTGGGACCGGAAAGGAAATAAACCGTTAACCTCTTTTGAAACCCATCGGAAAATCCTCGTCCGACTGTTAGGATCGGATATGGAAAAGAACGCATTAAAAAAACATGAAACCTATGATAATGAGTACCTTATCGTTGATTATTCCCATATGGAATGGAGAATCCGTCTGAAAACCACCCCCCGTTTCAATGCCGCCCGGAAACAGAAATAATCTTAAGCTGAAAACTCACTGAGAAATCAAGTGAACTCAGCGAGAACGACCCCCCCTGTACTTACCCATATTCAATGAGTATGCCCGACCTGAGATATTCCATATAATATCAAATGTTATTTGCCTGTTAGGCCCTATTCCGGCTTTGAATTTTTGTGCAGCATCTCTATGGCACATAATTTGCTTAATTGTTGGTCAGCAACAGAGATTAAAAGGCCTGATGGTTTCCAGAGAGGGTTAGTCTTATGGAAACCGTAATATTTCTTTCATCCGTAACCACAGGGAGGCAAATATGAAACGACGATTTCTGTACGCGATAATGCTGCTGGTATTTTTTTCCATTATTTCAATAACCTCAAAAGTCTTTTCGCAAGCGACAGCCATATCCGATTATGGCAGACTCAAGGTTGTTGCCAACCATCTATGCGATGCAAACGGGCAGCCCATTCAGTTGAAAGGGATGAGCAGCCACGGCCTTCAGTGGTATGGCCTTGGCGACTGCGTCACCGGGGCATCTCTCGATGCCCTGGCCGATGACTGGCAGTCCGGGATTTTCAGGGTTTCCATGTACGTGGATGAAGGCGGCTACAAAACCGATCCTGCTGGATATAGAGCAGCCATTGACGCCATCGTGGACGATACCCTGGAGCGGGGTATGTACGTTATTTTGGATTGGCATATCCTGAATCCGGGTGATCCGTGGGAAAACATCGAAGATGCCCGGGAATTTTTTTCGTACATGTCGGCGAAACACGGCGGTAAAGGCCATGTGTTCTATGAGCTGTGCAATGAGCCAAACGGTGTGGCCTGGAGCCGGATAAAGACATACGCCGAAGATGTGATTCCCCTCATCCGGGCCAACGACCCGGACGGGATTATCATTGTCGGGACCCCGGCCTGGTCCTCCTTCGGAATTTCCGAAGGGCGGGACCCCATGGAGATCGTCAACAACCCGCTGAGCGGAGCAGATGCACACAACCTGATGTATGCTTTCCATTTTTATGCGGCCTCCCACAAGTCCGACTATCTTTCAAAAATACGAAATATTGCCGACTATCTGCCAATTTTTGTCACGGAATGGGGGACACAGACCTACTCGGGGGACGGCGCCAATGATGTGCAGAGCTCACAGCAGTGGATAGACCTCATGGCCGAAAAGAAGATCAGCTGGACCAACTGGAACTTCAGCGATGACTGGAGGAGCGGCGCTGTCTTAAAGACCGGCGCCTGTCCCAGCGGCCCGTGGACAGGAACTGGTTTGAAAGAGTCGGGGCAGCTGGTACTCGACTGGGTTCGCAATGGGTCGGGGCGGCAAAACAACAAAATCGTCGTCGGCTATTTTCCCGCCTGGGGAATTTATTCCGACTATTTTGTCAGGGACATTGATCCGTCCAAAATAACCCATATCAACTACGGCTTTATCAATGTCAAAGACAACCGGCCTGTAATCGGGGTCACCAAAACCGGCGTGGGAGACGCCTGGGCCGATTACCAGAGGGGTATGTCCGCTGCCGAAAGTGTGGACGGGGTTGGTGATACCTGGGACCAGCCGCTGAAGGGAAACTGGAACCAGCTGAGAAAGCTCAAACAGCGGAACCCCCATATCAAGGTGCTGGCCGTACTGGGAGGGTGGACGTGGTCGGGTGGTTTCTCCGACGCCGCCCTTCCGGAAAACCGTGAGGCGTTTGTGGCGGATTGTATCGATAAGCTGATCCTGGGGAACCTGCCCTATGATACCGCATCCAGCACCGGGGGTTCCGGCGCGGCAGCCGGTGTTTTCGACGGGATCGACATTGACTGGGAATACCCGGTCTGCTGCGGGCTGGGAGGCAACACATACCGGCCGTAGGACAAAGAGAATTACACGGCCCTTCTGGCCGAATTCCGAAAACAGCTGGATCAGATCGACCCGGGGCTCTTGCTGACCATCGCTGCGCCGGCGGGTCCCCACAACATCATCAACCATGAACCGGATCAATTTCCCCAGTATGTGGACTTCATTAATCTGATGACCTATGATTTTCACGGGTCCTGGGATTCCAGTACGGGTCATCTGGCCCCCATGTACCCTGCTTCGGATGATCCTTTTGCGCGGCCGGGGTGGTCTGTGGACGAAACAGTCCGGACGTACCATGATGAATACGGTATCCCGAAGAACCAGCTGGTGCTGGGTCTGCCGTTCTACGGGCGCAGCTGGAGCGGTGTGTCTCCCGGTGCCGACGGTGACGGGCTCTACCAGGGTTCCACGGGGGCCGGCCCGGGTGAACGTGGAGAACCCGGTATGCTTTTCTACAGTACCATCGCGCAGACTTATGAGCCCGCCTACTCAAAATATTATCACACCGAAGCCAAAGTGCCGTGGCTTTATAACGGTACCGACTTCATCACCTATGATGATGCGGCAACAATTTCAACCAAGGCGCAATATATTCTTCAGCAGGGGCTGGCAGGCGCCATGTTCTGGAATTTGATGAGTGACGTTAAGGGGAATCCTGCCCCCGCCAATTCCTTGCTGAGTGCTCTCTGGGACGGACTGGGAGGGACAATCCCCACCTATCAATGCGGTGATGGCATCGATAACGACGGAGACGGCCTGGTGGACCTTCAGGACCCGGGGTGCACCAATGCCGGAGATAATGATGAAACCGATGAACCTCCTCCGACGACCCAGTGCAGTGATGGTCTTGACAATGACGGAGACGGGCTCATAGATCTGGCGGATCCGGGGTGCGAGGCTGCCGAGGATAACGATGAAACCAATGATCCGCCCCAGAACGCCCAGTGCGGCGACGGCATTGACAATGATGGGGACGGGCTCATCGACTTGGCGGACCCGGGCTGTGAAAACGCAGATGATAATGATGAAACCAACTCACTCTGCGGGAAGGTGGCGACGGAAACAGTGATCCAGGATGACTGGGATACGGGTTACTGTGCCAATGTGATGGTGACCAACAACACCTGTGATTCGGTTGTGTGGCAGGTGAGTGTCGGGGTGGAGGGAACGGTGGGCAACCTGTGGAATGGGGAATATACGCAGCATGACGGCGCTATCCAGGTAAGGGGGGCCGCTTGGAACTCGGAACTAACTGCGGGCCAGTCCACATCCTTTGGTTTCTGTGCGAAGAGGGACCAGGCTCCTGTACAATATCAATGCAGTGACGGCGTTGATAACGACGGGGACGGCCTTGTGGACCTGCAGGACCCGGGGTGCGTCAATGGCGAGGATAATGATGAATATAATAAACCAGCGCCAACAACCCAGTGCAGCGACGGTGTTGACAATGACGGGGATGGTCTGGTGGATCTCAATGATCCCGGTTGCGCCAACGCTGAGGATAACGATGAACATAACGGGGTTCCGGCAAAGGTGGTGGCGAAAGTGCAAATTTCAGACGACTGGGGCACAGGCTATTGCGCCAATGTTACGATAACAAACAACGGCACGGAAGATGTTGACTGGAGGGTGACCTTGAATGTGGAAGGGAATGTCAGGTCACTGTGGGGCGGCCTTTACGAGAAGAATGGCGATCAACTTACCCTGGAAGGGAAGGCCTGGAACAATATTGTTTCCGCAGGAAGCACTTTATCGTCCATCGGATTCTGTGCTGACCGCTGAATCAGAATCTGAGCTCAGTATCATTTGTTTACAAAAGGAGGGTCACAAACGCTCACATGGCATAGCCTGTGACCTCTGACCTTGCCCTGAGGGCAAAGGTTACCATTTTGGACTAGAAAAGTTTGATTTTAATTTTTCGGTGTTATTTTAAATTTTAGAGATCACCAGTAAAAAAGGAGGCGAAAAAATGTTTAATAGACTCGTTATTCTTGAGACAAAGTGGAAATGTGCTATTCTTGCCGCACTCTTCTCAACGCTGTTCAGCAGTGCTTTATTTGCTGCTGAGTGGAGTTCAACAACTATCTATGCAACACCGGGCACTATTGTAGAGTACAATGGACAGGCTTATAAAAATTATTGGTGGACACAGGGTGACAGCCCTGATGGGTTTGCCGATAATCCATGGCATGTATGGAGGCCTGTAGAAAATGTGACACCAGAGCCTGACCCAACACCTGATCCAACTCCAACCGACATAGAAGACTGGGATTCAGGAACAATATATCATGGCGGTGATCAAGTCGCATATAATGGTCAAGTATATGAAGCTTACTGGTGGACACAGGGTGATAACCCTGATGGATTTGCCAATAATCCCTGGCATGTCTGGAGACCTGTTGAAGGAGTGATTCCTGAACCAGAGCCAGAGCCAGAGCCAGAGCCAGAGCCAGAGCCAGAGCCAACTCCGCCACCAAATCCTGCAAATTTGAATAAAAAAATCAATGGATATTTTGCTGAATGGAGCATTTATGGCAGAAATTACCAAGTAACTGACATTCCTGTTGAATACATAACTCATATTAATTATGCCTTTTTTGATGTAAAAGATGGAATACCTGTAATTTATGATACATGGGCAGCCATTGAAAAAAGATTTCCAAAAGTTGTAACTAAGTACGGAACTTTTCCTGCTGGGGACTGGAATGGAGAAAAAGAATACTATGGAAATTTTGAAAGATTGAACCTTTTGGATGAACTGGTTAATGAATATTACAATAAGGACATAGTTATAATGGTATCTGTTGGTGGCTGGAACAGTTCTTGGGATTTTCCCAATATTGTTGCCACTTATGAATCAAGACAGAAGTTCATAAACGAGCTGATGAGACTTATAGAAAAGTATAAATTTGAAGGAGTATGCTATGATTGGGAGTTCCCTGTAATTGGCCCTCAGTTCTCATACGATGAGCCAAAACTGGAAGAAAGCGCTCAGTTTGTAGCGTTAGTAAAAGAAACCAGAATGGCATTCAATAATCTGGCTTTGAAAACTGGATTAGACTATGAAATAACAGTATCCCTTAATTGTGCCGAAAAAAACATTAAGGACGTCGATATAAAATCAATATCAGATTATGCTGACAACCTCGATATAATGACTTATGACATCTCTGCTGTAGCATGGGGAAATGCTGCTGGCCATCAAAGTCCTGTTTATCATAATCCTGATAATCCTGACAGCTTTAATGACCCGACCTTTGAGCAGGGAACAGTAAATGCTTCAGTTCAGTATTTGATTTCACAGGGAGTTCCAAGAGAAAAGATAATGATAGGAAGCCCTCTATATGGAAGAAGCGGCCTGGGAATACAGGACCTGTTTCAGACTGGAGGAACTATTGGTGGAGGTACCTGGGAAAAAGGAGCCTATGATTATGACAGTATAATTGGTAAAAGTAACAAGCTTAATTTACCAGTCCATCAGTCATTTTATTACTGGGATGATATAGCTAAAGCCAGTTATTATATTAATAGTGATGGAGAGTTTATCAGCTATGACAGCTTGCAGGCTGTTGAAGAAAAATGTAACTATATTAATGAGCAAGATCTTGGGGGGTGGTTTATTTGGGAATTCAGTGGTAATCGAGACGCTGAATTAATTGAGGCTGCTTATGATTCATTAATTCAGAGTTTAGTTCAATAGCATTGTTGTTTCAGCGATGGTTTAGTTGACAATATTAAATATTTGAATTATGTGAATTGGCAAAGAGAAAACCATTATCATCGCAACACGAAGGAGGAAAGGTATTAGAAAATTACAGGCGGTTCTGGGAATAGTTGTGATGTTTGGATTTTTGGCGATGATTCCGGCGGGGTGCGGCAATGATAGCGGCAGTTCCAATATTCCTACCAATCGTGTGTACATATTAAGTGCAGATAACGGAACCCTTTCTCCTGCGGCCGGGACTGCCGGAAAGGAAACCGCGTCTACCGCCGATCAGAGCTGGGAATATACGCTTACCTTGGAGAACGTATCGGAAAAAATCTTCTGGTTCACGGACAGACCGGAGCGAAATTTCGGCAATGTAACAACCGATTATTTTTTTCAAACCGTGTGGCCAAATGTTTATGTTAAAATAGCCCCGAACGCTATCCTGGATGGGACAATACAGCCGAATGAGTTAGACGACGGGCTGTTCCTGGCCCTGCGGTCGCCAGTGTATGATTCAGCATCGAAACAGGTTACGTTCAACGTGACTCTTCAAAATTCCACAATGACCGACAAACACCCTGTGAACCCTGTAATTTTTGAAAATATAGCGGTGACCATAAATGACAACAACCAGGACAGCCAGGTGGTTGAGTGGGTTTATACCCAGATGGCCCTGCTGGCGACCCTGGAACCCGAAGGAACAGAGGGAAAATACTACCTTAATCTCGAGGATGTATACCCCGAATGTTACTATATGTCCCTTGCCCCGGATCGTTACGCGGTCACTAATACTGTAGGGCTGCTAACGGACACGTGGAACAATCATTTCGGGGATGTACCCCCCAACGCCTCCATAACATCTTACACATCGGATGGTGAATTACAGGTGAACGTCTTTACTCTTGAAAATCCCGTGTATGACAGTGAAAACACCCGGATCACCTATACGGCGACCCTCCTCGCCAACCAAACTGAAGCCGATGAATATTTCTATAACCCGACCCTGTTTATCGACGCTGCGAAAACAGATTCCTGTAAAAAACAAATGGGCGCTGATGGTTTTACGGGACGTTTCACCGTTCATAACAGTTCTACCGCGTCAATCTGGGTGGTGGAAACCTCACCCGGTGCGCCTGGGTCGGAAACGGCTGCGCAATGGGACTGGTGGGTCAATAAATATGGAGAGAAATATGAAATAAAGGGGGGAGGAGCCAAGATTTTCTGCATTCCGGATGGTGGCGCTCCCGGTGGAAATTTCAGATTTCGTATGGGCTGCGACGATAACGGAGATAACTGCAAACTCGGCGATGCTACCGGACCTATGGCGGGCATTAACACCCTTTTTGAACCCTCCTTCGGCTGCAAACTGAATCAGGAGAATAAAAAAGAAATTGTGCCCGGGTGCGCCTTCAATCCATCAGCCAATTCCACAGATTTCCCCAAATTTCCTGACTGTTTAACGAATCCCACCTCCAAGAACTGCCCCTCCATAGGCGGCACCGATTTTTTTGATGTGAGCACTGTTGACGGATATACCATTCCCCTATTCCTGGAGGTGAAGGGCTCGAACTGCAGGGATGGTAAAGGGCCCAGAACAACAACGGACGCCAGCATGCTGGATATCGCCAGCTGTCCTTCGGATGGCAAAGCCACGTTATACTCCGACAATGAACAGCAAAACGCGTTGATTCAAGCGGCAGCGGGAATAAGCTGGCTTACTAAAAGCGGCACCTCCCTACAGGGATGCGTCTCCCCCTGCCACTGGTTCGAGGGATCAGGTATAGGGGACCCGCATAACCCCGATCCGACTCCGGCGTCCGATTCTCCTCCTTTTAATTCAGCCAGTTATTACTGCTGCATAGGAACGCCTGATGGTCCTGGGAACGGCTCGGGAAAATGCGCTGAAGGACCATCCAATGGAGGCAAGACGTACCCCATTACCCTGACCAATTATGTGAAAAATCTGAAAGCAGTGGGGTACAAGGGCTACACCTGGCAATATGACGACCTTGAAGGGACCATGACCTGCAATTGGGGTGAAACGATTAGCTTGACCCTCGTTCCCGGAGGCGGTGTGCCCTACGACCCTGCGACCAAATGGGCGTACGACGGCAAAAAATGCTCTGGCGGTAAAAAAGGAAGCTACTCATCGCTCCTGGCGTGCCAGCAAGCGAAGATGAAGTACAATTGCGAAACTGTAACATATGCGACCGGCCCCACCGTCAAGTACTGCATTGTGGATCCCCAGGGAACCAAGACGTGGGATGAGTGCCAATCGAGTTGTACAAATTAGGATGAGGAAACAACAATGTTGAGCCGAAAACCTTTTATCAAAATGGATAATTTTTTCCGGGCCTGCAGCCGCCAGGGCGAGTCAAACGAATTCTGCCTTGGCGGTTTGAAGGTCTCCACCTATTCTCCTTCCGCAATCTCCTTCTCAATAAATCCGGGCTGCAAATTTTGAATTGATTCTGACCCGGCAAATGTTTATTCACCACGAAGTTACAAAGTTGCATTGGATTTCTTCGTGGTCTTCGTGATCTTCCTGGAAAACAGTCATGGGGAGGACAGCCGACTGTTCGATATGCCGTCACTGGAAAAACATTGAAAATATCCTCCTTCCTGTTTTATAATAAATGAATGCGGTAAATCAGCAACATTAGAGGAGTCTTGCCATGCAGAATGTCGTAATTATCGGGGCGGTTGCCTTGGGCCCGAAAGCTGCCTGCCGTTTCAAGAGGCTGGAGCCTGAGTCAAAGGTGACCATGCTTGATCAATCTGATCTTATCTCTTACGGGGGATGCGGGATACCCTATTTCGTATCCGGTGACTTGAGCGACCCCGGTCAGCTGCAGTCAACCAGCTTCCATATGCTTCGAGACGAAAAATTTTTCAGGGATGCAAAAGATATCGACGTCCTCACGAATGTCAGGGCCCTTTCCATAGACCGAAGCAAAAAGATGGTGCATGCACAAAATGTCCTGGATGGAAAAGAACAGACCTTTCCCTATGATAAGCTCGTTCTGGCCACCGGAAGCCGGCCAAAAAGACTGCCTGTTCCCGGGACGGAGCTCGAGGGGGTTTTCACCGTATCGGATCTCAATGAGGCAGTGGCGATAAAAAGACAGGTTGCCGAAGGCAAGGTCGAAAAGGCCGTTATTATCGGGGCGGGCGCCATTGGCCTTGAAATGGCGGAGGCATTGGCTGATCTATGGGGGATAGACACATCTGTAGTGGAGGTGGCCGATCAGATCCTGCCGGGGATCGTCAGCGCTAATATGGCCCGGATGGGTCAGCATCATCTCGCGGAAAACGGGGTCTCCATTTACCTTGGAGAGCAGGTCGTGCGGCTCGAAGGCGACAGCCGGGTTCAAAAGGTCGTTACCGACAAGAGGGCCCTGGACGCGGATCTGGTGATCATGGCAGTGGGAGTTACACCCAACTCTGATTTGGCAAAGGGTGCCGGTCTCGAGGTTTCACCTGATGGCGCCATAGTGGTCAACGAAAGGATGGAGACCTCTGACCCTGATATATATGCAGGGGGCGACTGTGTTGCCGTGACTGACCTCGTCACGGGTAAATCCGCCCACTTCCCGTCAGGTTCCCTGGCGAACAGGGAAGGGCGGGTTATCGGAACGAACCTTGCGGGCGGGAACGCGAGGTTTGAAGGGTCTGTCGGGACTTTGATCGTAAAGCTTTTTGAGATATCTTTGGCCAATGCGGGTATGAGTCTTAAAAAGGCTCTGTCCGAGGGTTTTGATGCCCTAAGTGTCTTTGTTGTCCAGTTTGACCGGGCCCATTTTTATCCTGAAAAGGACCTGATCTATCTGGAATTAGTGGTGGAAAAGGGGACAGGTCGGGTTTTAGGGATCCAGGGTCTCGGGAGTATGAGCGACAGCATGTTTGCCCGGGTCAATGCGGTTGCGGCCATACTCAAGTACAGACCTACCACCGCAGACATCAGCAACCTCGAACTTCTTTATGCGCCACCCTTTTCGTCGGCCATGGATATTTTGAATGCCCTGGGCAATACGGCTGAAAACACCCTGGCAGGTAAGAACAGGGTAATCGATGCGGATCAATTTACTAACTGGTGGTTGGAGCGGGATAAGGGCGACACCGTCTTTTTGGACTGTCGGGGTTGGGGCAATGCAGAATATTTTGTAAATAAATATCCCGATCACTGGAAGAGCATTCCCCAGGATGAGCTGAGAGTCCGGATGGAGGAGGTACCCAAAGAGAAGAGAATGGTCCTGATCTGCAATACCGGTGTTCGATCTTACGAGGCCCAAGTTATTTTGGACGAGATGGGCGTAAGGGACACTTATAATCTCCAGGGAGGGGTTGCATCCTTGAAAAAATGGGGGCTTGATCTTTGAGTGTAAATCTTGTCAAATACCAAATTGACGCTTAAATAATAATGGCCGGGGCCAATAGCTATGGAGGATCTGCAAAATGGATTTGGATATCGTGAAAACCGCCCTTAAAAGGTGTGAACTGTTTGAAGGCCTGGATGAGGGCCAGATGGGAGTCTTGGTTATGAGAGCAAGTTCCAGAGAGTTCTGCGCTGGTGAAACGGTTTATGAGAGAGGCGATGATTCGGGCGGCACTTTTGCGTTAATTGGCTCGGGAAAGATAAGTGTAGTTGCACAAAATGGCTTTGTACTGAATGAATTAGGGGTTGGGGAGATCATCGGAGAAGTGGGAGTAATCACCCAGCAAGACAAGCGCACGGTTACGATTAAGACCATAGAACCGACAGAGATTTTAGAGTGGCATGTCAAGGATGTCGAAGAGGGGTCTCCCGAATTTCTGAAAAGACTCAAAGAACTGGCATGGAAGCGCATGAAGTACTGGAACGAGTAGTGCGCCGAATAATGCAGTAGGCCACAAGGTTGCCATATACGAAGGTCCTTGACCTGGCGGATAAAAGCTGATAAAAAGGTCTCAATGGGCGATTAGCTCAGTTGGATAGAGCGTTGGTCTCCGGAACCAGAGGTCGCGCGTTCGAGTCGCGCATCGCCCGCCATAATAAAATCAAGGGGTTACGGTATATTCGCAGCCCCTTTTTATTCACAATCGAATAGCTTTCCAACCGCATTTCCAACCTAAACAAACAATATGAGGAGTTAATCCCAGAAAAACCGGCTTCATTCTTGAAAACCAGTTATGAGAGCAGGAGAGCGGTAAGGGAATAACCAAGGCGCAAATGCTCCTGCTTAGGCAGTTGTTGGGTCAATTTCAGGCTCCTTAGAGGGGTTATTCGTCGAGCCCATAGGTAGGTTTGGGTTTATGCTAATTTGACAATTTTGTGGGTATTGAGGTACTATTTAGAGGTTCATGTTGGTCTCTGCCCATTTGCCACAATTGTGTTGGTAGCCCTCACTTATTTTGGCGGGTGTTAGGGTGAAGTAATGCACGTATTGTTAACTTGGCACATTCTCAATATATCTGCACCGGCCCATATTTGGTTTTTTGGCAACACATTGTATTTTTGAACTGATAGCGTTATCAAAATGACGATACTCAGACTCGTATAATCACTTGCCTAATAGTGACTGAAGATGAACGAATTACTTTATGGTTATTACGGAACTA
>JACNJD010000317.1 GCA_014382715.1 Candidatus Desulfacyla euxinica
ATTTTAATCCTCGAAATACTTCAATGTATTCCTGTGGTTAAAATCCTCATCTTCCCCCGCTCAGAGTGCGGGATCTTCGACTTGACCTTGTAAAAACTATCTCATTTCTGGATGGACACTGGTTAACGATTATTTCCTGGCTATAGCAAGGGAAGCTTGACGACAAAGGTGGTCCCCTGCCCAGGTTCGCTGTCAGCCCATATCTCCCCCTTATGCGCTTCTACCACTTTGTATGATATGGCCAGACCCAGACCGGATCCACGGTCCCGGGTTGTGAAAAACGGTTCGAATATGTGAAGGATGTCTTCCTCTCTAATACCGATACCTTCGTCACTTATCTGGATCTCTATGTTATTTGATAATTTTTTTGTGCTGACGGTGATCGTCCCCCCATCCTCCATGGCCTGAATCGCGTTCGTAATAATATTAATAAACACCTGCTTCAGCTTGTCAGGGTCAGAATTTATCTCTGCTAAATCCGATGCCAGGTTTGCCTTAAAGCAATGCTTTCCTGAAGAATATATTCCACCCATAATCTTCAATACGTCCTGGATTACCGAATTTATATCTGCGGGTCTCTTAACCAGAGTATAAACTTTGGTGAAATCCCCTAAGCTTGCAACTAATCGCTCTAACCGGCTGACCTCGTCAAGGATCATGCCCAGCTTTTGTACCGCCTTATCGTCGATCAGGCTATCCCTTATCTGGTGAGAAAATCCGCCGATAATCATTAGCGGATTCTTGATCTCATGGGCCACATGGGCCACTGTCTGGCCTACTGCTGCAAGACGTTCTGACCGCAGGAGTTTTTTCTCTAACTGCTTCTGTGTTGAGGTATCTCTGATGATGGCCGTAAAGGTGACATCTTTTTCCATTTCATGATAAGAGAGCCCCAATTGGATCGGAAATTCTTCCCCGCTTTTTCTAAAAGCTGTAAGAGACAGAGTCTTGCCTATTACTTTTGGTTTTCTTGTCTCTAAGAACCTCTTCACAAAACGGGAATGGTCTCCATATTGAGGGGGGATAAGCATGTTGAGATCTTTTCCCATGACCTCATCCCTTGGATATCCAAATATCTGTTGGGCTGCGTTATTGAAAACCACGATCCTATGTTCACTGTCAATACTTATGATCGCGTCGGTAGCCGTATCAAGTATGGTCCGGAATTTTTTTTCAGACGATTGCAGCTTTCTGATAAGGTTTCGATATTCTGTTACATCCCTGGAAATTTCTATAAAAAGCCGGGATGTCCCTTCGGCAGTGACGGGGTACATAATCCGGCTCAACTCTATAAATTCAACCCCTTTTTGGCCGTGACGGTGAGTTATTTCAACCCGCTGCCCTGTCTCTTTTGCCCTTTCAAGCGGGCAATATTGTGAGGTTAAATCACAGGGGTTGCCAGATAAAAGCCTGATATCAGAACAGTTTTGTCCTAAAACATCCTCTTTTCTCATGCCACATTCATTTAAAAAAACCTTATTTACGTCCTGAATAATTCCGTTCTCATCCACCACCATGATCTCTTCGCTGATTCCGTCAAAAAGGGCTACCAATATGAGGTTGGTAGTCTTTATGTCCCTGCCGTGCTGGTTTTCTTGCATGGTTACCCTCCAATCCATGGACAGTAAAAGACATATTCCAGGGAAAGGATATCAAACATCTCATCCGTTCCCCTCTTGATGGCCTGGTAAAGCTCCTTCAAGGTTCCTGCCTCCCTTATGGAAGAACGATAGGCGAGTTCATCATAAAACTGGTAATCAATTGGAAACAAGACCTGATCTAATGTCCCATGCCAATGTATATTAAGTACCTCTTTCATGGCAAAGACTTTTTTATACACGGCCCTTAAAAGGTCTGTCCTCAATATCGGATTGACCTGATTGATCATACAGTCTGTGAGACCTATGAGATAGTAGGTTTCTCTCATTTCTTCATCATCATGACGATTTGCATACATGGCCTGGATGGTGCAGGCCATTCCTCCTTTTAACACGAAATGGGGGGGAGTGGTATGGCATCCATTTTGCTGATACTCCAGTTTTTCGGATAGAGATCGTAACATTTGAATAAAATAAGGCGTTTTCCAGGATGCCCTTCGAAATTCCCAGGGTTTTGAAGAAATCAGGGCGTCAGGTGGTCGTTGAAGCTTATCCTGGAGGTCAATAATCTTACCCATCTTTATGCCCTAAACGGCCCTCCTGTATTTATGGCCTTGGATGACATTTTGAGTGGAGTTCCTTTAATCTCTTTCTTGTAACATGGGTATAAATCTGGGTAGTAGAGATATCTTCATGTCCAAGCATGACCTGGACAGCCCTCAAATCAGCGCCTGCCTCCAACAGGTGGCTGGCGAACGAATGCCTTATGCTGTGCGGCGTTATCTCCTTTTTTATACCCGCCAATTTACCATATTTTTTGATAATTTTCCAAAATCCCTGCCGGGTCAGAGGGCGGCCCCTGAAATTCAAGAAAAGGTATGGCAAGTTGGCCTCTTTAAGTAATTGAAAGCGTCCATTCGCAAGATACACTCTGACCGCCTGAATCGCCTTTTCCCCCATTGGAACAAGTCTCTCCTTGGAACCCTTTCCCAAAGTCCTTACATATCCGGCTTCCAGGTTGATATTTAGAACCTTGAGGCCCACCAATTCGGAAACCCTTAATCCGGTGGCGTAAAGGAGTTCGAGCATGGCGTGGTCCCTTTCTCCCATGGGAGTGGAGGGATCAGGCTGGGCCAGGAGGCGTTCAACCTCAGCCATGCTCAGGATATCCGGCAACCTCCGGGAAAGCCGTGGCGTTTCCAGGAGTCTTGCAGGATTTTCCTTTATATGGCCTTCTGAACTAAGAAAACGGAAAAACATCTTTGTGGCCGAGATATTTCTTGCTACCGACCTGGCAGACAGGTTCTTTCTCAGGGCGCCTGCATATTCGCTAATCTGTTCCCGGGAGATTTGAAGCGGGTTCAGATCTGATTTTTCAAGGAACTGGGTAAACTTTAACAGATCCCTGCTGTAGGCCTGGATTGTGTTATCTGCAAGGCCCCGTTCCAATCTCAGGTAATTGATGAATTGATCCGTCAGTTCATACATTGAAGTCTCGGTAATATTTTTTTCTATAAAGTAGCTTACAGATAGTTAATTGAGGAATTGAGGGATTCAGGAATTTGGGGATTAAAAAAAAGATATTATACATTCAATTCCTTAATTCCTCAATTCCTAAATCCCTCAATTATCTCTTATCAGAAATCATAAAGATCGTTATTCTTGGTCAGGATTTTCGGACCCCCATCCTCGATCAACACCATTTCTTCGAGACGTACGCCTCCTTTGCCTGGAATATAAATCCCGGGTTCAACCGTGAACACCGATCCTTTTTGGAGTTTCACCGGATCTCTCGGCCCGACTTTCGGACGCTCGTGGACGGCAAGACCGACTCCGTGGCCCAGCCCATGGCCAAAATTTTCTCCAAACCCTGCTGCACTGATAATTTCTCTAGCCACCCTGTCTAAGTGTGTGCTATCCACCAAAGGCCGAACCTCTTTCAAGGCTGAAACCTGTGCCTGGCGGACAGTCCTGTAAATATTCCTGAAATCCGCTCCCGGCTCACCCAAAAATACCGTCCTGGTTATGTCCGAACAGTAGCTATTCAGCCTGACTCCGGCATCTATAATAACCGGCTCGTTTCTTACAAGTTTGCGGTCTGTAGGCACGGCGTGGGGCAGGGCACTGTTTGGGCCTGAGGCAACAATCGGGGGAAAAGACAGACTTTCTGCTCCGCCATGGCGAGCGAGGGCCTCAATCTCCCATGCCACCTCCTTTTCTGTCATGCCTGGTTTTAGCTTCGCAATAATTTCATTCAAGATCTCTGAAATCAAATTTGCGGCATCTCCTATAGCCTTGATTTCCTCTTTGTCTTTTACCTCGCGCATATCTTCAACCAGACCGTTTAGGGGAACAAGATCTATCCCTGGTGAGAGACCCTTGAGCTTTTCGCTAAAGCTCTCATATAATCCCCAGGTTAGATAACCTTCTTCAAAACCGAGCTTTTTTACTCCCATACCCTGTATCAGTCCGGGCAAATCATCGGCCAAACCCTTTTTCAGGATCTGAACCTCAAAATCAGCCGCCTCCTTTTCTGCTTCTAAGACGTATCTTGAGTCAGTGACCAGCAGAGATCTGGCGTTGTTTATCAGAAGGGACCCTGATGACTCTGTGAATTGGGTGTCTCCTGCCTTGAATCCCGATAAATATCGTCGGTTTTCAGGCTGAATGATCCATGCTGCATCATAATCCCCCGGGGAGGTTTTTTTCAGGCATTGCCTCAGCGCAGCCAAACGTTTAGAATGAGTTGAGTTTTCCATGTCGGCTATACTCTAACAGAGTTGCGTACCGATTGCAATTGTGGACCATTGGGGAGTGGCTTGTTGACAGAATTCATGGCAGCTGTTACTAAACTCTGACATTGGAAGTGCCTAAAGTGTCTAAAGTTGGAAATGCCTAAAGTTGAGGTACGCCTTCAGCGATACAATTTTGATGTGCCAGAAAAAAAGCCCTTTCTACGGGCGTATCAACTTTGGAAACTTGAAATTTAAGGGAGGCCAACCGCCGACCCGGTGTTTGAAATCGGGAGAATTCCTTAACTTTAGCTCACTTTAGTCACTTTAGCTCACTTTAGTCACTTGGATAGGAACCTCTCATAGGTTCTTCTTGTTACGCCATCATCTCTACCAATGGTAATAGATACGGTTTTCATATGGCTCAGGGGAAAATAGTCGAATATATTGATCAGGGGAAATTTGTCTGCACAGTCTGCCTTCAGGATAAGGGTAACAGACTCCATCTGTTGACACCCTCAAATCGTGAGGTCAATCTATCCCAAAAAAGGATAATGCTCATTTCAGATGTCACCATAGATATTTCACAAACAAGGGAAGACCTGCTGGAAAGACTCAAACAGAAAGAGGCGAAAAGGATCAGGCTGAAAGAGCAGATTGATGTGAAGGATCTCTGGGAGCTGGTCCATGATGAAGATGAGAGTTTTGATCATAAATATCTTGCCCATCTGGTTTTCGGCGAAACAGTTACAGAAGACCATTGCTCCGCCCTTGTGCGTGCCCTTTTTGAAAACCATTTATATTTTAAGATGAAGAACGGGCGTTTTTTACCTTTTTCAAAGGAAAAAGTCGAACAAATAATCAGACAGCGAGAGGAGGAGGCTGCGAAAACGGAAAAGCTCAGCCAGGGAAGCCACTGGTTGAAGCAGATTCAAGAGGGGAATAAGCCAAACGATCCACCATTCAAGGCGGATATTGTTCATTTGCTCATTCAATTGGCACTATATGGAAATGATACCCCTGATTATAAATACGGCAAGGAACTCCTTTCAAATGCTGGCATATCGGATATCCGGCAGGCAAGGGTCCTGCTCGTTAAGTTAGGCGAGTGGGAAGAAGATGAGAATCTGGCTCTGCTGAGATCTGGTGTTGAGACCACATTTACCCATAATCAATTAGAGGCAGCTGCCCGTTTGACTGATCAACAGGCCGATCTGGCAGGTCGCGAAGACCTCAGGGATCTGCCCTGCCTAACCATTGATGGGCCATTTACTCAAGATTTTGACGATGCCATAAGCTTCAAGATGGTTGGGGATGAGCTCCACGTTGGTGTGCATATCGCCGATGTGGCAGGGGCCATTCCAGCGGATAGCATCCTTGATCTGACCGCTGCGGAAAGGGCTTTATCTCAATATCTGCCGAGAAGGCAGATACCGATGCTCCCCGCAGATCTATCGAGAGATGTTCTCAGTCTGAGACAGGGCCGCGACAGCAATGCAATTTCTCTTTTAACCCGTTTTGACAAGGCCGGAGTATTGCTTGATTACAGGTTTGCGCCCTCTGTCATTCATATTGCACATCAGCTTATATATGAAGATGTTAATGAGTCAATAGAAGGAGACCCCCTGTTTAAAGAAATGCATCGATTCAGCAAACAGCTGCAAAACAAAAGGATGCGCGAAGGGGCCTTGAATCTTTCACTCTCTGACCTCGAAGTGAGGTTTAATGGGGAGCTCTCCCTTGAATTGGTTGAACAGGATACGCCTTCCAGGACCATTATAGCAGAATGCATGATTCTTTATAACTGGCTTGCAGCAAAATTATGCATGGAAAACCAGATCCCGATTCTATTCAGGACCCAGGCCGATCCCGGTGAAAGGTTCCCTTTGGATGAAAAAGGCTACCTCTACTATGTGTTTCGGCAGCGTCGCAAATTAAGTCCTCTTCATATCCGAACCAAGCCAGGCCCCCACAGTGGGTTGGGTGTAGAAATGTATATACATGCCACATCTCCCATAAGGAGGTATATTGATCTTGTCAACCAGCGTCAGATTCGTAATTATCTTTTACAAAAAGAACTCATTTACAGTGTGAAAATGCTGAAAGAGATTAGGATATCCACTGAGCCCATTATAAAAAATCTTGGGATAATAAATCGAAACCGGCTTCGCTACTGGATATTGAAATATCTCTCGCAGCACCGTGGTAAGAAATTGAAGGCCCTGGTGCTTGATGAATTCAAGAACAAGTATCGTATTGTTCTGATAGATTTCCACCTTCTGGCCGATATAAAGAGCCCGGAAGGCTCTATCCTCTCCCAGGGGCAGGAAATTCTGGTCGAAGTTAATAAGTCTGATCCGTGGGATGATATTATAAACCTTGAATATATAGACGAAGGATGAAGGGCTTGATTCTGCAGGGGATCAGCACAGAGAGGACGCAGTCTTAATGCCTGGTGTGAAACTTGAAACTGGAAACTGGAAATTTGAAATTGGAAGCCTCACTCCGTAACCCGGATAAACCGGAAAAGTGCCTAAAGTTGGTGTTTGTTTAACGCCTTGGCGTCAATGGAGTTTAGCGCTGGCAGTCCCGCCGTAGCGGGATTCATCTTTCAAAGCAGCGTGTCAACTTTGCGCTCTTTACTGGATCTTTGTTTTTTCATTCGACGTTCGATGGTGGATGTTCGATGTTGGGCGTTCATCTTTTTCCACTACTGGCTTTCCGGACATTGCAAAAATTTCTTGTGCTTTTTGCACAAGATTCAATTGGTAACTACGTAACGCGTAACCAGTAACGAATCATGGGGCCTTTTCAATAGCGAATTCTTTCTTCAGTAACAATTCGCCAGACTTATTATATACCAATATGCTTAAAAGTGAGGGTGTCTCGGTCTCTGAGTCAAGAAAATATTTTCCCCGAATGATCCTGTAATTCCTTACCTTGAAAAACTCACCTTGTTTATAGTTGATTGGCTCACCATTCTTGAGGGCCGCTCTGGGGTAGGTCCATAACTGCGGGGAATCTGATTCGTTATTAGCTGCAATCATAAAGATATACCCTTTGATCTGGTTCCTATCAGGCATTATCTTGACCAGCCTGAATTTTACCGATAACCTTCCCCCCCCCCTTTTAGTTGTCAGATTCCTGATCTCGATCACGGGCTCCACTGGGTCCGCCTCATCGGGTTTTGTGAAGGTTTCTTCCTGGATAACAGGTTTTGTGGGAACTGGGTTTATATCCCCGGGTTCAAGAGATTCGGTTTGCTTTTCCTGTTTTCCTTGTGAATTACCAATGTGGTCTTCCAAGAGCTTCAGACGCTGCTTTGCTCGATATAGCGTCTTTTTTGTGCCCTCAATCTCATTCTGCAAATCTTGCAAGAGAGCCAACTGAACTGTGTTGGACCTGAGTTCCCCGAAATAGCGGGTAATTGCAACAGTGGAAAATACGAGGTAAAGCACAAAAACGACGGTAGACCATAATAAAAGACGGGAAGAGATATTGAAGCTCCGGACTTTACCCAAGCCTCTCGATATCATCACGGTAAAAGAAGAGGAATCGGATGATTTAATTTTTTCTAATAGTCGTTTGACTCGCGGGAACAACATTTTTGTTTAGGCACCTGTTGAAGTTGATTTCCGAATTAACCAAACACCCTCTCGAATATGTCATCTACATGTGTCAGGTGGTAATTTACGTCAAACATCTCCTCGATTTCCTTTTTGCTCAAGTTCCTGCAGATATCTTGGTCCTCCATTATGAGCCCTTTAAAATCCTTCCCACTCTCCCACACCTTCATGGCGTTTCTCTGAACCATGACATACGCCTTCTGTCTGTCAAGGCCTTTTTCCGCCAGTTTTATGAGCACCTGCTGGGAAAAAATCAGGCCTTTTGTCTTGTTAAGGTTTTTGATCATATTGTCCGGATGTACGACCAGGCCGCTCATGATTCGATCTAAGCGATGGAGCATATAATCAATGAGAATGGTGCTGTCAGGGGCAATTACCCTTTCTACCGAGGAATGGCTTATATCTCTCTCATGCCATAACGCAATATTTTCCATGGCTGCGAGGGAATTGGATCGCACCAACCGTGCGAGGCCAGAAATATTTTCCGATCCTATGGGATTTTTTTTGTGGGGCATGGCAGATGAACCTTTTTGGCCCTTTTTAAAGGGTTCTTCCGCTTCGAGGACCTCTGTCCTCTGGAGATGTCTTATCTCAACTGCAATTTTCTCTAAAGTTCCGGCTAAGATCGCAAGGGCGGTGAAGTATTGGGCATGACGATCCCGTTGAATAATCTGGGTGGATATTTTTGCAGGCGTGAGCCCCAGTTTCTTGCAGGTAAGCTCTTCAACCCGCGGGGAGATGTTTGCAAAGGTCCCCACGGCACCTGACAATTTTCCATAGCTTATGATATTTAAGGCATCCTTTAATCGATTCAGATTCCGTTCCATCTCTGAATACCATACGGCTAATTTTAGGCCAAAGGTTATAGGCTCGGCGTGAATGCCGTGAGACCGGCCTATCATAACCGTGTTTTTATGTTCAATTGCCCTCTTTTTCAGGGTTTTCATGAATCTGGCAATGTCTTGAATAATAAAGTTCATGGCCTCTTTTAAGAGAAGGGCAAAGCTTGTATCCAATATATCTGAAGAGGTCAGACCGAGATGTATATACCGAGATTCAGGTCCCACATATTCAGCCACATTAGTCAAAAATGCGATGACATCGTGCTTAGTCTCTTCTTCTATCTCCATGATGCGCTCAACGGAAAATTCTGCCTTTTCCTTTATCACCTTGAGGGCTTTTGCCGGAATTATCCCCTCTTCAGACATGGCCTCGCAGGCCGCAATTTCCACATCAAGCCATTTGGCGTATCGGTTTTCATCTTCCCAAATGCTGCCCATTTCCGGGCGTGTATATCGATTGATCATGTTCGTATCTCCTGTATTTACGGGTTACGAGTTGCGGGTTGCGAGTTACGGGTTTTTCAATCATCAATCAACAATCATCAATCCAGATGGGTTGCGGGTTAGGGCTGAGCCCTGAACCTGTGAATGGTTACGAAACTACTGAACGTACCGGCTTAAAATCATTCCGAGTGAAAAAGGAAGTCCGTGGCCCTAAGTGCCTTTAGAAAAATATTCATGGTTGCAAAAAACTCGTTTTTGTAGTTTAAACACGTCAGGCAAGACCTCATTTTTTTGAACCTTTATTGATGAACTTGTAAAAAGTCATAAAGTTTAGGATTTGAAGTAAACCTATCAAAGTTAAGTAGCAACAATAATTCGAAATGCCTAAATTTGCAATTGCCCGTAAAAAGGATTTTTGATGGGCGTATCATTATTTATCAAAATAACTGCGTTATTTCAACCCAGTTTAGTGCCACGGCAGAGAAACGTTAAAATCGGTGCTGAATTGATAATCAAAACCTGGCCCTTTCCCGTATGACGGGATCGATGGGTCTTTTTATCTGACATGGATTGAGAAAGGAGAGAATAGTATGGAAAAGGTAAAATTAGGCCCTGAGCCACTGCTTTATCCAATGCCGGCTGTATTGGTTGGCGCAAAGGTTGATGAAAAGCCGAATTTTATGACTGCTGCCTGGTGCGGTATAGCCGCATCCAAACCCCCTGCTATTTCAGTTGGACTGCATAAGGTGAGGCACACCTTGAAAGGTATTAATGAACAGGGAACCTTCTCCATAAATGTTCCTTCTTCAGATCTTGCGCAAAAGGTGGACTACTGCGGGATTTATTCGGGTAGGAAAAGAGATAAATCCCATCTTTTTCAGGTTTTTTACGGGGTTTTAGAAACTGCTCCTCTTATTGGGGACTGCCCGGTTAATATTGAATGCAAAGTCATCCATTCCCTGGATCTGGGCAGCCATATACTGGTCGTTGGCGAGATATCTGAAACATATATCAACGAGGACTGTTTGACAGATAAAAAACCAGATCCCCTGAAGATCGATCCTCTTATTTACACGACGGGAGTTACGCAATACCAGCGTCTTGGGGAGGTCATTGGCAAGGCCTTTCATATGGGAAAAGACTGATAACAAAAGAATAAGGTAACCGTTCACGGGTTCAAAGAGCACCAGGAAAAAATCAACATAAAAAA
>JACNJD010000153.1 GCA_014382715.1 Candidatus Desulfacyla euxinica
TGAGCAGGGTGTTCTTATCCTTGGGAAGGCGATCCGTCATCTTGGCAAACTGGCTATCCGGGATGCTGATAGCCGTGGCAATGTGCCCCTTATCATACTTCTTCCTCTTGGGCCTCGAATCCACAAGAACCGCTTTCTTCCCATCGATCTGTTTTCCCACATACTCCACAGAAACCCAGGGGATATTCCCAGGAATCTTTTTCCAACCGGGAAAACCTGCTGCAAAGACTTTCACATTTTTATAACCGAGCTTTTCCGCCTTCCTGGCGGATTTATGACTCAGCTTTCAGGTGGGGCCGCCGCAGTAGAATATGAGCAGGGTGTTCTTGTCCTTGGGAAGGCGATCCGTCATCTTGGCAAACTGGCTGTCCGGGATGCTGATAGCCGTGGCGATGTGCCCCTTATCATACTTGGCCTTTTTGGGTCTTGAATCAATTATTGCAACACCTTCCGGTTGAAGCACCTTTGCGTACTGATTGACAAAGTCCGTGGTGACGATGTCATGGAATTTCCAGTCCGTCTTTGCAGCCAATTTGGCCGGGGCCTCTTTGGTAGTTGCGCAACCAGCCCACGACAATGCTGCCAGGGCCATGGCAACCAAAAGATATACTCCTTTTCGAAATCTTGTCATACTTTCCCTCCTTTTCTGGCTAAAGATTTAACAAAAAACCCGCTCGCCGCCAAATACAGAACCTAAGCGGTGATTCCTCTGTTTCTCCACAAGTTGATCCAGTACTACCCTGAGTATTTCCAAAATCCAGGCGGCATGTGAACATTCCCCGGCAATGTGGGCACCACAGGCCAGTTTAAGGGTTCTGTTCCAGCAAAATAGTAGATGTTGGGTTCTGTATTGATGCTGGGACAGACTACTCTTACGAGTTTCTCCCTCTCGGCCAGTTCACTTACCCTGCTCCGGGGATCATTCAAATCGCCAAAAACACGAGCCTTGGTTGGACAAGTTGCCACACATGCCGGTTCTTCTCCACGTAGCAGCCGATGCCAACAGAAGTCGCATTTATCTGCAATGTGCTTAAGCGGGTCAAGGTAGCGGGCGTCATATGGGCAGGCCGTAACACAGTTACCGCAACCGATACAGCGAGAAGGGTTTATTTCCACAAGGCCGTCTTTCCCCTTGTATGTGGCCCCCACCGGACAGGCCTCCACACAGGATGGCGCATCGCACTGCATGCAGCCCCCCGGTTGAAACTGAGTCCTCATACCGCTAATACGGCCGGTGTGTTTCACCCAGTTACGCCAGAAATCATTTGGCACATTATTTTCCACTTTGCAGGCGATCATGCAGGCCTTGCAGTCGTAGCATTTGGATGTGTCGATAACCATGGCGTATTTCTTTTTTCCGGTTTGATTCATTTTCAGGCTCCTATTTGCTGAACCATTCCCCCCGCACCCGATGCCTGTTACTCAAAACCATATTTTCTCAGCAAAGACCGATTTTGCGCTTTCAGCTTTGAGCAAGGCTTACGGTCACCATGGTCTCATGCATGGCCATGTTGCCGGTGATTTCATCGTCGTAGTCTTCCAGGATATCCGCGATGCAGGCGCCCTTCCCGTATATGTTCTTGAGGGCCTTTGACAGTACCCCGAAACCGCTTGCCATGTAGACCGTGTCCTTTCTGGTCTCTTCGGTGACATGGGCCTTAAGTCTCCCTTTTCCCACAGGGCTTGCCACCTCCACCTCGTCCCCCTCCCTGATTCCAAGCGTTTCAGCCGGCTCCGGGTGTATCCAGACGCTGTTTTCGGGAAAAATCTGGCAAAGAAGGGAGTTGTTTGTGCTGGAACCCTGGGTAATATAAGCGTTGCGCCCCACCACAATTCTGAAACGATCCTCAGGAACCGTCCTGGGGGGTCTGTAAACCGGCATGGGGTCTGCGCCGTTTTTCTTGTATCGCTCGCTATACAGCTCAATCTTCTTAGACCGGGTCCTGAAAGGCTTCTTGCCCTGCACCCCGTAGAGCTTATTGTTGATACTATAAACTCCGTCCTTTCTGAGGGCTTCAGCAGCAGCGGGGAGCTTTTGAAGCTGTTTCTTCCGGAATTCACCCAGTGTGAAATCGAAGTACTCCCCGAGATCGAGTCTCGCAGCGATCTCCTTGAGTATCCAGAAGACCGGTTTCGACTCGAAAAGGGCCGGGACCACCGGGTCGCGGGTGATCACGCAGGCCCCGGCCGACCCGCCCTGCAGCCCCGAGGCAGGATCCTGTCTCTCGAGGTAACTCGGGGCCGGAAGCACAAGATCGGCCATCCAGGCCGTATCACTCATCTGGATGTCTACAGTGAGCATGAAATCCAGTTCATTTATCATCTCTATTGTCTTACCCCGGTTGGCTCCGGTCTGCATGGGATTTGTCTTGTAGGTGAACCACCCCTTAACAGGATAAGGTTTACCCGCAATGACCGCATCCCGCGAAAGCTTGAAGGAACCCTCCTCCGGGAACATCATCAGCGCCTTGCCGAAATCGACCCTCTCTTCGGGATTGTCTTCATAAAAAGGAGCGTCATAGCCAGGAGAGCTGAGTCCGACCTTGCCAGGCAGGATAAGACCGCCCGGGCGATCCCAGTTGCCGAGCAACGCGTTGACAATGGCGAAAGACCTGCGGATCTGCGAGGAGTTTTCGTAGTCCGAGGTTCTCCTTCCGGGATAAACAATGGCAGCCGGGGCAGCCACGGCCAGCTCCCGCGCTATGCGACGGATATCCTTGGCCGGAATCTCGCATTCCTGTTCCGCCCACTCCGGGGGGTACTGGCGTACATGCTGGACGAGCTGCTCCATGCCGTAGGTGTTCCGGGCAACAAAATTCTTGTCGTAGAGGTTTTCAGACACGATGACGTTGGCTACGGCCAGAAAAAAGGCCATATCGGTACCCGGTTTTATCGGATGCCACTCATGGGCAAGGGCGGCTGTCTTCGTAAACCTGGGATCCAGGACAACCAGCTTGCATCCGTCTTTCATGGCGGTCACCATGTCGATACTGTCCGGGGTCACCAGGGCCTCAAACCGGTTGGCGCCCGCCATGATGACATATTTGGAATTCAGCACATCAGGGAAAGGGACGATGCCGAAGGTATCCAGAAAGGCCCGGTTTCTGCTGAGCAGACAGTTGGACTCATGGGAAAGAACATTATATGACCCGTAGACTTCGGCAAAGCGATGGACAAACTGCGATTGCAGGTCTGAGCCTGCCATGAAAAGAACCCCGCAACGGGTGTACTGATCCCCTATGGCCTTAAGCTTTTCAGCAGCATGGTCCAGGGCTTCATCCCAGCTCAGCCGCTGCCACTTTCCCTCTCCCCTGGCCCCTTTTCTGAGCAAAGGGTATTTCAGCCGGTCAGGGTCATACAGCTGTTTGGTCCCGGCGTTTCCCCGGGCGCAGAGCATCCCCCGTGATTTTGGAAATTTGGGATTGGGGTTAAGCATTTTTACCACGCCGTCTTCCACCCGCGCGATCAGACCGCACTTGTTGAAGCACATATCGCAGACAGAGAAGCGCCTTTGAACCTGAGGCTCCTGGAGACCGCCCCTTTTCTTAACCAGGGCGTGTAAAACTTGAGACTGTCCTGCCAAAGCTGTTCCAGCGGCCGCCGCTCCTGACAGTTTCAGAAATCTGCGGCGGCTCATTGGCCTTTGATTATTTGCCTGCATATCAAGTTCTCCGATAGACTAACCTGTCAACGATTTGAAAACATAAGTTCCGCCAATACCCAATCCGAATCACTTGCATTTGGCAGGTGAAGGTGAATCGAACGCGTGTCCGTAAAGATAGGCATAGATATCTTTCAGATCCTTTTCCGACAGCTTTTCCCACTGGTCGTTGCAAGGCAGGTTTTTATGTTCATCAAAGACCTTTTGCCAGTCGGCCTGTGTCTTGCTGATGGGGCTGAGAGGCTTCCCCACCCTATCGCCCGTTGCTCCTTCTTTGTGGCAAGCGCGACAGGTTTTACGATAGAGGTACTTCCCTTTTCGCGAATTTCCATTACTGCCGGCTCCGGCAAGACCTATTGTTACCAGCAAGAAGACCGTGGCAATCAAAACAGCACTTATTCGTTGAATCATATCCATTCCTCCTCTGTTTCCGTTATGAATTATGGGGATCACTCGCAAAAGAAGGGCAACTCCCCGTAACTTCCATTAATCAATCACACGCGTAGGACAGTAGGAGTAGATTTTCGTAGGCCTGGCGTCTTTGCGCGGATTTTTCTCAATTCCTTATTATCCCCTTTTAGGGTTCCTTGGTTTTTGCGATCTTGTCCTTTCCGAAAAGGAGCTTGCCAAATCTGCCCCCCACTTCAATTGGATCTCCCTTGTAGCCTAATGCCTTGAAGTCGATATAATCTGTCTTGCCTTCAAGTTGGCCCACATCCATCCCCTTCTTGGCTAAGACGCGAAAATCGATCCCTTCGGTGGAAAGGGCTTTGAAATCAACTCCGGGTTTTTCCTGGTGGCAACTTCCGCAGTAGGGAGCCTTGTTGAGGGAAGGGTGGCACTGTGCGCAGGATAGGGCGTTTTCTTTAGGCATGACGGTATGGGTTAACCCCCAGTACATGATGGTGTCAACGAACTCGTAGTTGCCGCTGTAGGGGAGGCCCGCGAATTTCATCCCGTCGCGGGAGGCCTTGTCCCAGTCCCAATGCTTCCAGTATCCTTTCCACAGTTGGGGAGCGATCAGATATTTATAGGTCGCGTCGCTTATCTGCTTTCCCCGGTGCAGTTTGAAAGGATATATGCGTGAGGCCTGGTCGTTCTTGTCCCCCACCGGTCTTGCCAGTTCAGTAACTCCCTTTTCATTGATCCGGTCCCCGAGGATGTATCTTTTTACTGTGCCGTTGTACCAGGCGTAGGACGGCTTTGCGTCTTTTTTCCACTTGAAACTCCCCTTCTTTTTTTTGTAAGTGGGCATACCGTACTTGTCTTTTCCGCCTTTGATATCTTTTCCGGCCGTTGACCAGTCCCAGTAAACCTTGGTCGGTTTTCCCCTGGCGTATATGGGGATGTGACAGGTCTGGCAGTCCACATGCCTTGTGTGACGGTTTAGATGAAAATCC
This sequence comes from Candidatus Desulfacyla euxinica, assembly GCA_014382715.1. Lineage (GTDB taxonomy): Bacteria > Desulfobacterota > DSM-4660 > Desulfatiglandales > Desulfatiglandaceae > Desulfacyla > Desulfacyla euxinica. The sequence continues at coordinate 5,062 of JACNJD010000153.1, forward strand.
AGCATTCCAATTCCGAGATGAGGCCTGTCCGTATGACAGGTTTGACAGGAAAGATCCCCTTCCACAGGGGCTACGGAGACGCTTCGACCTGCAATCATGTGGTTTCGAGTTTTATGACATTGCTGGCAGTTGAAGCCCAAACCTCCATCAGTCACACCCATATGGACATCATGAAATTTGGAAGGTTTTTTGAGGGCCGAGTCCATGTCTCCATGTTTGACGGCGTCGCCCCCCCCGCCTCGAAAGTGGCAGTTTCCGCCGCAGGTGTTACGGCTCGGCCTGCCCACATTCTGGGCCACTTTTTTGAGGTCGACCCCTTCTTTCGGATAACCAGCCCCTGCAGGCGACTTTTTGTACTTTCCGGTGGTATCATGGCAGACGAGACAATCTATCCGGGTCATGTCTGAAAAATCAAAATTCTGGTCTTCCCACCCGTAGCCGATGTGACAACTGGTGCATCTGGCCCAGTTGCCATTTAAGTTGATACAGAAGTTGTTTATGGTCTTGTCACGTTTTCCCAGGTCCACGCGTTTTTCATGTCCCACTGTGTAGGGTGACGAACCCTGCCAGTTCCAGTGTGCTGTCTTTAGTATGGCCTTACCTTCCAGCTCGTGACAGGAGAGACAGTTTTTGGTTACGGTCACGGCGTCAACTTCCCCTTCCAGCTTGACCAGTTCCCTGTGATCCGGAACCTTTTTCGCGTGGCATGCGAGACAGTCGGTGGGCGCTCTTGTTTCAAGGGGGTGGACCCCAGGGCCTCTCGCCATGGCACTGTAGATGACTGATCCCCGCACATGGGGCGCCTGTTCCGATTCCCTGTGGCAATCCATGCAAAGCTGATGATACGCACCCTTGAGCCCGGGCACATTGAGCCTTTTTGGATCAAATGAGCGATCATGACACAAGGAACAATTCTTGGGCATAGTTTTTTTATCTCTCATTTTGTCCATGGTTACAGGCTCGCCGTATACATCCCCCTTATTTCTCGGGTGCCTGTGGTGGCATATGGTACAGTCCTTCATCACATTGGCATGTTTGCTGTGCATAAAGATGACAGGCTGGTACATGTCCGTGGATTCCTTGATAACAGGGCTGTTGAGGGTACGCACCTTGGGGGCGTCAGCAATGGACGGAATTACCTGCCCGGTGTCCCCAACGGCCATTTTTTCCGTATCAGAACCTTCCGCCGCTTCTGCCGGAGAGAACGACCACAGGGTTGCGGCCAGGACGAGAAAGACCAGCAAAGCAGTGGTCGTGGATTTTGGCCGGGCCGGTATCATCTCTTTAGGCTGCGCCCCCAGAATCGGGAAGATGGAGACAAAAACCCGATACATAAACATGAGCGTAGCGATGAGTCCCGCTGTGATAAATAGTTCCCCGAGAGAAGGGAAATAGGATTTGATAATATAGGGCGGTGTATAACTGACCAGAAAGACATTGATCCGGTTCAGAAAGATACCCAGCACGAAGATGGTTGAGGCAAAGAAAAGCCATCCCGGAGATTGTCTCACCTTCTTGAACAGGAGGAGGAAAAAGGGGAGCATCACTCCGAAGAGCATCTCCACGAGAAAGGCATTAGTTTGAATCGTACCGTCGAGAAGATAAACATAGGTCCCCCGGACCATCATATCCCCGATCTTGACCGCGAGATAGATCCCCATCAGCACAGGCATGAATCTGGCAAGCGGGGTAAGGACCTCCATTTCAGGTCTCCTGTTGAAGGAACTGGCCACAATGATCGATTCAAAGATGACTATCGGATACCCGGCGGCAAGGGCGGAAAGGAGGAACAATAGCGGTAGGATCGGCGTATACCAGAGCGGATGGATCTTGTATTGGGCGATCAACATGAGGGATCCCAACCCTGATTGATGCATGCATGAAAGGACGACGCCGGCAATGATAAAGAGGAACATGACTTTGCCTAAGGTCCGATCTGCAATTCCCAGTAATTTTTCAATGAGATCATCAAAAATCCATAGCCTTCCCGGGAAATCCACCTTCCCCTTGAAACGCTCTACAACAATGGGCAAGAACTCGATGTAGAGGACGTTTGAATAAATCATCACGCACACGGCCACTTCAAAGAGGACCGACGTGGGATTCCAGCTGATCATCGGCCGCCAGATGTTCCAGTACCTTCCGATGTCTATCAGAAGTCCCAGGGTAACAAAGGTATACCCAAGCATTGCAGTAAGAAGGGCTGGGCGTATTACTGCGTGGTATTCCCTGCGGTTAAATATGTAGGCTATGGCTCCTGTGGTAAATCCCCCTGCGGCTAAGGCCACCCCTGTCGCTACATCGATGGCTACCCAGACTCCCCATGGAAACTGATTGTTCAGATTCGAAACCGCACCGATGCCGAATATGAAACGGGCGGCAACAAATAGGAGGCCCACACCCATGAAGGCAAGCATAACCATGACACCGGGGGTTAGAAACTTCTCTTCAACAGGAGTTGGTGCTTCGTGGGATTTCATGCGTTGCCTCCTTTTCCAGAGGAATCCTCATCGGTGCTCTCCTCCCTGTTTCTATAAAAACCAGTCAGCCACATAATGCCGCCAAGGACAACATAGAGCCCAATGGGAGCGGCCATGTACTGGAACAGCCCGTGCTGAATAGCCTCGGTGAGTCTCGGAGGAGCTGACTCGCCGAGTTTCGGGAAGCCGATGGTTTCAAACGGATCAGAGGCGATGTAGAGCCAAGTTGTTCCTCCCACCTCGTGTTCACCATATATGTGATCCACATACTTTCCGGGATTGTTTTTCATCTTCCACCTGGCGAGCCGCAGGAGATCGGACTTTTTGCCAAAGGTCATAACCTCCCTCGGACAGACCTGGACGCAGGCCGGAAGCTTGCCTTCCTTGATATAGCTGGCGCAGAAGGTGCATTTTCGCACACTCGGTGTAAGGGCATTGTGGTATTCATAGGCGGGGATCTGGAACGGGCAGGCTACCATACAGTAACGGCAGCCGATGCACTTGCTCACATTATAGACCACCGGTCCGTCCGGTTGCTTGGAAAGGGCACCGGTAATACATGCGGAAGCACAGGAGGGATCGTTGCAGTGCATGCACTGGAACTTGACAAAAGTGGGGCGCTTCCTCCAGATGAGGGTTCCGATATTTTTTGGGTAGTATTTATTCACTACCGTGTATGATGAAACGTCCGGACGTCGAAGGTTTTCGAGGACGCTAAGTTCTTCGAAGGATTCGTTCGGGTCCGGGAGGTGATGACGCTCGTTGCAGGCCTGTTCGCATTTCCGGCACCCCACACAGAGGGTCGTATCCACAAGACACCCATAGGTGTCGCCCGGCGGTTCGGTCTTCTTGCTGGCATGAGCCTGTGTCCCTGTCCCGGCCAGTGACGAAGCCGCAAGCGCCCCGGACAGTTTGAAAAAATGTCTTCTTCCTATTTCCATGGGTACCCTCTCGTGCAGGTTGTTCGCTTCGTTTTGAAAGGAACATGGGCCAAATAGCCTCTGATTTATGTTCCTACTCAAAAAATCTTATATGTCTTGGGTCTTTTTCAGTCTGATCAAGTGAAATGGCCCTTTGTTTCCGCCGGCCGCCCGTTCAAGTTCGTAAGAAGAAGGCTGCAGGACTTTGACGAGACCCGCTCGAGTATCCTGGTCACACCCGACTATTTCCAGGGTTTCATCCTTTTTCATTTTTCTGAATACTCCTGTCACTTTCAAAAGCGAAATCGGAGTGACCATGCCTTTGAGGTCAAGAACGCGATCAGTTTTTTTACCCACATCCCTATTCCCCCTCTAAGTTTCTTTTTGCTTAACAGGTAACTAACAGCAATATCGGTGCCAAACCGAATATAGACTTTGTTGAAATCGCTAATAAGGTTGAATTACTGTCTCTTTATCCTTTTCAGAGGTGAGTCTCTCAATATTTCTGTTGTCATGGAACTATTAAAATGTTAAAAATAGTTTTTAACATCTGCTAAAAATTTAACAGGAGGGAACCGTGTTCGAACAAGAATTGAACCGTTATTGGAAAACCGTGGTGGATACAATACAGGATTCCATCATGATTGTGGACAGGGCCGGAACCATAGTCTCCACAAATAAGGCTTTTGAGAGATTATTAGGGTACTCATGGGCAGAGATCGTAGGGCAAGACTGTGCCACTTTGGACTGCAATCTATGTGAAACTGTTCGGGACGAAAATCAGGACCTGTGGTGCAATCTTTTTAAGAAGAGAGTACTGAACCATCGGAGGTGTACCGTCAGGAAAAGAGATGGTAGTTACGTTGATGTTCTGAAAAACGCCGCTGTTTTAGAGGACGGCAAGGGCAATGTGCTGGGCGCCGTAGAGACCTTAACGGATTTGACTGAAATTATTAATAAAGATAACGAGATAGAGGCCTTTCGTCGCGAGCTCAGATCTAAAGATGGTTTTCATGGATTACTGGGATCATCCGCACTCATGAAACAGGTGTTTGAACTTATAGCCAACGCGGCTCGGTCAGACGCCCCGGTCATTATTTTCGGGGAAAGCGGTACAGGAAAGGAGTTGGTAAGCAGGGCTGTTCATGAAGTCAGCGATCGCAAAGAGAAACCGTTTGTTAAAGTAAACTGCGCCTCATTAACGGAATCCCTTCTGGAGAGCGAACTCTTCGGCCATGTGAAAGGGGCATATACCGGTGCGTACAGGGATCGGACGGGAAGATTTGAAACCGCTCATGGTGGCTATATTTTTCTTGATGAAATTGGTGATATGCCACTTTCCACCCAGGTGAAACTCCTGCGGGTTCTTGAAGAAAAAGTTATTGAGCGGGTTGGGGACAGCGAACCGGTTCCGGTTGATGTACGTGTTATAACCGCAACGAACAAGGATCTGAAGGAACTGGTATCAACGGGAAAGTTCCGGGAGGATTTATACTTCAGGATTAATGTTATACCGATCTATTTGCCGCCTTTGAGAGAAAGATTGGAAGATATTTCCATCTTGGCTGAAGCGTTTTTCAGAAGGATTCAGTTGAAAAGCGGCAAGAAAATAGAGGGAATAAGCAAGGATGCCATGGAGATTCTGATGAATTATTCCTGGCCCGGAAATGTCAGAGAACTGAAAAGCTTTTTTGAATATGCCTTTGTCACCTGCCAGGAGGCCCTTATAAAGCCGTACAATCTGCCGCCAGGCTCTTTCTCTCCCAATATATTGGCCAAAAAAGACAAACCAACTCTTCACAAAAGGGAGGAAACAAAGAAACAGCAGCTTGTGGAAGCTTTGCGGAGCACTGGCGGGAACCAGTCAAAAGCGGCCGAGATCTTAGGTGTAACCCGGGTGACCGTATGGAATCGTATGAATAAATACGGTATAGATTTGAAAAAAATGATAGGCAGTTGACCCAGGTAAGCGATGAACAAT
>JACNJD010000329.1 GCA_014382715.1 Candidatus Desulfacyla euxinica
TCCCCCACCTCCTTTGTCCTATAAGGTTGACCCACCTCATATTTCTCGGTGATGACATCGATATGTTCTGATAGGGCCGTATCGTGGATAGTGGGCATACGGTAATCCAGCCAGTTCGGGTTGAGTGTTCGACCCTCCTCCATCATGATTTCCTCCAAAAACGCATGGCCCAGGGCCATGGAAATCTGGCCGTCGATCTGGCCCTCCACCAAAAGAGGATTGATAGGAAAACCGCAGTCGTGGGCCGTCACTGCACGCAATAGCCGAACCTCTCCTGTTTCCGTATCTACCTCCACTTCGGCCACCTGCGCATCAAAGGCGTAGTTTTCGCTCCAGCGGCCCTTTGTTGAGGCCAGGCTGGGGTGGAAGGGTTCATCCCGCATGGTACGCCAGTGCCCTTCACCGATGATGGGATCCCCATTGCGCTCCTGGATACTGGCGGACACGAGTTTCTGATAGGTTAACCCCCTGCTCGGTGAACCTGCAACAAAGATCCGTTTATCCTTGAGAATCAAATCCTCCGCATTGGCCTCTAAGGCCTCAGAGGCAAGATCGATCAGTTTATTTCGTACGTCACCGGCCGCCATCCGGGTGGCGTTGCCGGATACATAGGCATTGCCGCTGATCCATGATCCGATATCCACGGGCGTGGTTTCCGTATCCGCTGCAGTCACCTGGATTTCATCCACGGGCACCTTCAGCTCTTCTGCCACAATTTGACAGAGGATCGTTTCAGCACCCTGCCCGATATCCATTGCCCCGGTCAGCAGGGTCACGGATCCGTCGTCATTCATTTTGACCACCACTGAGGAACTGTTGGGATAGATGAGCGAACCCCCGAAATAGGAGCTGACGCCAATACCGATACCACGGCGCATGCGGTCGCTGGAGCGGGTGGAACGTGTCTGCCCGTATTTTTCCCGGAGACTCGTATGTTCATCGATCAGTTGAATACAATCCCTGAGACCACAGTTGTGAACATTATCCCCGTTCGGCAGTTGCTCACCGGAACGTCTCGCGTTTTTCATCCGGATTTCAATGGGATCAATCCCCAATTCTTCTGCAATCATATCCAGCTGGGATTCCACGGCAAAACGTAATTGGGGGGCACCATGTCCCCTCTGGGCAGTTCGGATGGGATTGTTGGTGAAAACCGAATATCCTTCATACTCAAGATTGGCCACCCGGTAAGGAAGCATGGCAAAACCCCAGGCCAGGAAAATAACCACCACTCCACTCCCGCGATAGGCCCCTGCATTGTTGATGATCTTAAACTCCTGGGCTAATAAGGTCCCATCCTTTTTAACACCGGTCTTGACCTCCACAATCAATGGCTGACCGTGCCGGTATGCGGAAAAGATTGCCTCTCTTGAGGCGGTTATTTTGACGGGACGACCTGTTTTCATTGAAAGGAGAGCAGCGCAAAATTCGTGGGAAAAAAGATCGATCTTCCCTCCAAAGGCCCCTCCAACATAGGCCTTCTGCACCCGAACGGTGGAAAAGGGGAGGCCGAGGGTCCTCGCGAGCTTTGCCCGCTTGATGAAAGGTCCCTGGGAAGAGGTCCAGACATTGAGTTTCCCATCAGGCTCAAAGCTGGCCACTGTGGCCTGGGGCTCTAAATAGCCGTGGGTCCGCAGGTGACTTTCAAACCGGTCCTGGCGAACATAATCGGAGTTAGCGAACCCAGCCTCAATATCCCCCCAGCTAGAGGCGGTCTTGCCGCCAATATTATGAAAGGGCCCTTTCACCTTGGGATGGGTAGGATGGATCTCAGGGGCATCGGGTTTCATGGCGTCCTCAGCATCAAACACGGCCGGCAACTGTTCGTAATCCACATCAATAAGGTCTATGGCCTCTTCAACCACATAGGGGTCTGTGGCTGCCACGGCCGCAACTTCCTCACCCACGAATCGTACCTTTTCCGTAGCCAGCGGGTGCTGATCCGGGGGATACCTCGGGGTTTCCACAAATCCGTGCATAACCCCTGAGGTATCCTGCGCCGTGATGACAGACTTGACTCCGGGTAACTTCAAGGCCCTGGAGGTATCAATATTAAGGATTCGGGCATGTGGGTGGGGGCTGCGGAGTATTCCGCCCGTGAGCATACCCCGAAGCTCCATATCCACCGTATACATGGCCCGACCCGTCACCTTATCCGGTCCATCCTTTCTGAGTACCCGTTTACCCACATAATCGAGTTCATTCATTTCAAACACTCCCTGAATCCCCGTGGCGAGATTTTCTCGCTGCTGCCTGCTCCACCGCTTCAAAGATCTTGTTATATCCGGTGCATCGACAGAGATGCCCTTCTAGACCTTTTTTTATCTCTTCCTGAGATGGATTGGGGTTCTTCTCCAATAATGCGGTTGTGGCCAATATCATGCCGGGAGTACAAAAACCGCACTGAACGGCCCCCTGTTGCAGAAAGGCATCCTGAACCACGGTGAGACCGTTTTCCCGATCCAATCCTTCAATGGTCCGGATTTCTTTTTGCCTGCAATCCATGGCCAGTGTCAGACAGGACAGGATCGGTTCATCCCCCATAAGGACCGTGCAGGTCCCGCACTCCCCTGTACCGCAACCCTCTTTTGTCCCGGTTAATCCAAGGTGGTTGCGCAATACTTCCAACAACGTCTCCTGGGGTTCCACCGCCAATTCATAAAACTCATCATTGACAGTGAGTTCCAGAAGTTGCTTCCCCGGTCTCTTTTTCATAATCAATATCCTCTCTTGTTTGAAACTTGAAACTTGATATTTGACAAACTCGTAAAAAGTCACTCATCCGTTTTCGTCATTCCCGCGAACGCGGGAATCCAGGAAAATCAATCCCTTCGGCAGCAGAACAGAGGGCGTGCCTTGTTCCCGCTCTCAGGCATTCCGTTAGATAAGCGCGCGTATGCCCGTGATGGGGAATCGGGCGGATTTCTACAGCTGCCTGGTCTGCCACCTGTGAGAAAAGCTCCTTTGAAAGACGCTTCCCTGTCAAGGCCGACTCGGCTTTCCTCACCCGCAAAGGGGCCGCTGATACAGCGCCTATGGTTATCCGGGCCCTGGAACAGGTCCCTCCATCATCTTCCATATCCAAAACAGCGGCCACGCTCAATGTGGCAAATTCGAGGCCGCCCCTCAGACTGGATTTGGAAAAGGCTGCCCCCCGATTTCCAGGACCATTGGGTATGAGAATCTGGGAAATAACCTCTCCTGAGGCCATGGCAAGGGGTTTCTCTGCCTCGCTTGTGTAAAGATCTTCCAATGGAATTTGTCTGACCTCTTGTCCGATAATTTTGATCTGGGCACCGAGACTGATTAATGGGGGGGCGGTATCGGCCATGAAAACGGCCCGGCATTTTTTGCCCTTGGGAATGAAATAACAGATCTCCCCACCGCGTTTATAACAAGGTTCAACGAACTGGTAGCTGTGCCTCTGGTTATAGTAGAGGCAGCGGGTCTCCTGGCATAGATTCCCCCCCAAGGTGGCCATATTCCGGATCTCACGGGATGCCACCCTCTGCGCCGCCTCTGAAAGGAGTGGGGCCCTCTCACGGACCATGTCTGAACGGTTCACTGCGGTCAGGGTCATCATCGGATCCAGGACCAGATCCCCTTCCGGTGTAACAGAGGGGGAATCAGCCGACAAGGTCCTCAAGCTGATGATAACTTCGGGCGAAGTGAGTCGGTATTTCATACGGGGTAAGAGGTCTGTGCCACCAGCCATGAGACCCGCAGCAGGGTATTCATTCAAGAGACGAACGGCCTCATCGAAAGATGCGGCGCTCAGATGTCTGAATCTGGGAAGATGCATTTTAGGGCCCTCTATTCACTAAAGGACATTAAATAGTTTCGAGAAGAGTACAGGACTAAGGCTATGAGGTCAAGGAGGGAAGTCAATTTGATGAGCAAACCGAACTGGCGTTTCAGGCAGCGTTTCTTTTCATCCCTTGTTCAGCTCGGTGAGTATGGTGAACCTGCAACTTGAATTCACCTATCAGAACCGAATCTGAACTTGAATATTTTTAAACCGTGCTCTAAAATTGTTACGAATGATCCAGACGGTAAGAGGTCCACGGATTCATTGACAAGGAGAGGTCAAATGATTGTATCAACTTGCCAGCCGTACTTTGCTCCGTTTCCAGGCTTTTTTTACAAGGCCCACCTTTCCGATCTCTTTGTTATTCTTGATACGGTACAGTTTCCGCGGGGTACAACCTGGATAACAAGAAACCGGTTTAAAAATGATCAGGGGACCATGTGGTTGACCGTGCCGGTATGGAAAAAGGGGCTGGGATTTCAGAAAATCAACCATGTCAGGATCTGCCATGAAGGCAGGTGGGCGGCAAAGCATCTGGAAAGTCTGAAAACTGCCTATGGTCATGCGCCATTCTTGGAGGATCACATCAAAATTTTTAAAGAGATTTTTTCAAAAAAGACTCAAAATGCTGCTGACCTGAATCTCATGATCATCCGACATATGATCCGCCACCTCGGGATTGATACAAAACTTGTACTTCTCTCCAGCCTGGGGCTCAGATCAGGGGGTAGTCAGCTTCTCATAGAAATCTGCAAAACTACAGGAGCTGACCGTTTTCTGGCACAGAATTCCACCAAAAAATTCATTAATGCAGATCTGTTTAAAAAAGAAAATATCTCCCTTGAATTCGTCAAGATCCCGTCACCTGTCTATCCCCAATTGTGGGGAGAGTTTCTTCCCAATCTTTCTGCCTTTGACCTGCTGCTCAACTGCGGTCCGAAATCACACCATATCCTTTTTCATTGATTGCCCTCAGAACATAGAAATCACTGCTAAAAATATTTATTCCTATGCTGAATAGCCTACCGGCATGATCAGTAAAGGCTCATGTGCTCTTGTTTGACTTCTCAATTCCGTATTTCTGACAGAATTGCTCCGTGATCTGCCAAAGGTCTCCTGTCAGACACTCCTTCACCTTTTTCAAGATACGTGGGACAACAGGACCGTAGTAGGCTTCAGCAATGCCTCCTGTGATGCAAGCAAGGGTGTCGCTGTCACCCCCCAGAGAAATCGCGTTGCGAACAGCGTCCTCATAGGAGTCTGAGTCTAAAAAGGCAATGATGGCCTCTGGCACTGTCCCCTGGCATGAAACATCAAACGCGTAGGAAGGTCTGATGTCTTCCACGGTGCGATCGAGATCGTATCCGAACCGGTGGACCACTTCTCTCCTAATCAATGTTTTGTCTCGTGCAGTCCTGCCCAGGTAAATGCTCAACGCTGTCGCTTGTGCTCCTTTCACACCTTCAGGATGATTGTGGGATATTTCTGCCGAACGTGCGGCCTCCTGGAGGACTGTGTCAACCGTGTCAAAGGCAAATCCGACCGGACTTACCCGCATGGCAGATCCGTTGCCCCAGCTGTTGTAGGGTTCGGGCTCAATCGACTGAAGCCAATGGATGAACGCCCCGCCGTAGCCGGCGTGTGGATACTTTCTGCCGGACTCCCACACAGCCTTTAAGTAATTCCGGTCGTCTAATATGGCTTTCGCAATAGCAACGGTAAGGACCGTATCGTCCGTGAAACAACACTTCGGATGGAAAAGGGGGAAAGCTTTTGTCTTAATGGGATATTGTTCGTAAACCGATCCGATGATGTCTCCTGCTATAGCCCCAATCATATATTTCATCCCCTGTCGAACACCGCTCTTCAGCGGGCACGGTTTTTTGCCGATCCGCTGTATTGCCATGGTTATGATGAGAGGGGTCGCGTCTGCTGTTGACTGTTAGTTGACATTTTCCTTTATTTCTTTATAGCTACTCTTAAGTTTAGTCTTATCGGACACTGTCTTTTCACCATTTCAAAACCCAGCTCGTATGTCGTTTCAGAGTAAAACAGTCAACGGCAGACGTCACCCCCAACACTGCCCCGCGATAGTATTCTCAATGGTCTTCTCATAAGTTTCAAACATCATTTCAGAGACTAACAGTCAACAGCAGACTTGACCCCTACCCTGACCCCTACCCATCACGTGCGGCAAGAGGAGCTTGATGTCATGGTCAAAAAAGCCGAGAGCAGAAACGCAAGAAGAGATATCAAGCATCGTCAGGATTTGTCTGAGCGTTCATTTGCCTGGTCCACCAGATATGGTTATAAAAGGGCAAGATGGCGAAATTTGTGGCGTATGGAGATTCAGGACTTCCTTATCGCAGCCGTTCAGAACATCACTGTCCTGATAAAGCAACCAAAGGATAAAATGTCAAAGAGCAATGTCCGGATGGAGGAAGTCCGGGCATGTCAACAGAAACGGACTCAATTTCGCGATATGGAGACCGCATTTAATCGGCTTTACAGGTTCAACAGTATTTTGTCCGGCATAATCCTTCTTATCGCGTTGTCTCTAAATATCACCCGGTCAGTTTGCTTGCATTTCAGGTTGCAAACCCTTTTGAGCAACAGCCCGTGTAGGCCTGACACCTATGCCTTTTCTTACATTAAATTGTTCTGCCAGATTCATTTTGGTTTGCTTCTTTGTATGCTTTAAGCAAAGAGTTTATTCGTGTTTGATAACCTTTTCCTTGGTTTTTAAACCACGTTAGAACTTCATCATCAATTCGCAAAGTAACCTGAGATTTTCGAGTTACAGGTTTCAGACCTTTTCTTAGAACTGCTTTTGCAAACATTTCAGGTGTAACCTCAGGATTTTCAGAAAAATCTATGTCCTTATCACGTAACTTATCGACACGATTCCAATCAGTCCGGGATTTGTGAGAAATATGTTTTTTCTTCATATTTTGTAGCCCTCCTTATTGAAATAATTCTTATTGAGTCACCATTTTCTGTATGCACAACCACAACGACCCTTCCCTCAAGAATCCCAAATGTAATAAAACGTTTTTCTCCATAATCATATCGATCGTCTTCAATAGTAAGAGTGTAACCATCAAAAATCGTAGGTGCATTGATGAAATCTATTCCATGTTTTTTTATATTGGATTTGCGTTTTGTATCATCCCATTCAAAATCCATAATGATATTGTAGTTACATTTTGTCAATACGTCAAGTGAAATTGTATATTAGAGAAATTTTAAGGGCAGAACGCCAGGCATGAGTGGTTGGGGAAAGCTCCAGCTTTACCTAATCCACCTCCATGCCATTGTTCGGTGTTCTACTGTAATATTAATGGGGTAAGGCTCATATTTATTTTTTTATTTCATATAGATCAAAAAAATATTTGACATAGTATTTTAAAATTATGTATAAGGTTGATCAATGTAATGATGTGTAATGTTTCATAATCTTTATTGGCTTAGAATATTAGGATATAATGATGGAAACTTACTTAAACATTAGTCAAGCAGCAAAAATACTCGGAGTAAGCACAGGAACCTTGAGAAGATGGGATAAAGCTGGAAAATTTCCTTCTCAAAGGCACCCGATTAATAATTACCGCATTTATAAAGAAGATCAAGTTAAATTTGTTGTCAAAGAAATGGGACAAGCATACTTAACCGACTATATTAATTCTTTACAATATCAAATTGATCCTCTTTTTGAGACAAGCCACGGTAAACTATATAATCAAGATGTTATCAAATTTCTTAAAAGTCTCGAAACCTCGTCTGCTCAACTTATATTTGCCGATCCTCCATATAATATTAAAAAGGCTGAGTGGGATACATTTGAATCCCAAAAAAAATACGTTGAATGGAGTATGGAATGGATTAGAGAGGCACAACGAATTCTTGAACCACGTGGAAGTTTATATATTTGTGGATTTTCTGAGATACTAGCTGACATTAAATGGGCCGCAAGTAGTCTTTTCAAGGGGTGTAAGTGGTTGGTTTGGTATTATCGTAACAAAGCCAATTTAGCCAATGATTGGGGACGATCACATGAAAGTTTATTACATTTTAGAAAAAGCAAGAAAATTATTTTTAATGTTGACGATGTTAGAGTTTCATATAATCTTCATACCCTAAAATATCCTAAACATCCCCAGGCAAAGACATCGCAATATGGGAACGGGAAATCATATATTTGGACCCCTCATCCCAAAGGCGCAAAACCGAAAGATGTATTTGAAATCCCCACCTTATCAAATAGCTCTTGGGAAAGAGAACATCACCCCACCCAAAAACCTGTCGAACTGGTAAAAAAATGTGTTCTTGCCTCTTCAAATCCAGAGGGAACGGTCATCGATCCTTTCGGCGGTTCCGGCACAACATATGCCGTTGCCGAAGCTTTTAACCGAAAATGGTTAGGCAGTGAGACAAATATTGAATATTGCAGCATCATAAGAAGAAGGTTATTAAATAGAGAACATATTGCAAGAATTGCTGATAACAGCGAAGAAGCAGAGATTATTGAGAGAAGGAAAAAATTAAGGGGATAATACCTCCCAAATATCATTGGCAATAAATTGTGAAAATGGAGAAATGTGCTCATTGTAAGGAGCGGTCTTGGTGATTGGGGGTGGATCAATAAAATAAACACCTTCCAGCTGGATTAGAAATTTCGTATAGACCATAAATAAGCCGGAGACAAAAGTGTAACTGATTTTATCTGTATTCTTCCTCTGAACATCATTCAAGAATATTCCAACCACTTTTACAGGATGCTCAGCGAATTTCTGCATAAGAAGTTTATCAAGAAAGATTTTGCCCATCCTGTCCTTTGATGTTGTTTTCAAAGAGATTACAATTTCATCTTCGTTTATTGTTTTTGTATTCGATTTTACTCTTTCATGAGGAGACAGAATGATATCTGTTTCGCAGGAATAATATTTATCACCTTCCTCTGATGGATAAGGAATCTTGAACACAACTTTATCATTTGTAACTCCTGCTTGAGAAAAAATATTACGAATTAATTCCTCAAACCTATTTCCAACGTGTTTCCTCGCACTGTTGGGATTGCAAAGAAAATCCATGCCAACCCCAATGGATTGTTGAATTGTATATGCTACAGCATCTATTGTGGAATAATCTTTTCTTTTTATTTTTTTTCTATTCTTGATTTGCCTGAGAATTTCAAGAAATGATTTGTAATTTTTCTCAAATTCTTCAATTTTATTTATGAACAAAATGTTATTAATCGGTCTAGCGAATTTTGTTGTACCAGCTACTACAGAAGATAATATTGTGTAATCTCTTGTTGCAACTCTTTCTGAAACAATATTTGGCAGATAGTCTAAGACTCTCTTGGTAATATCTGCAAATTCATCTAAGTTTTGCTTGGGTGTCTGGAGATCTTCCGATAAAGGTTTCATTCTGAATTGTCTTTTTTAATCATTAAATTTGTAATTTTAAGTATCCTAAGCAAATTTCAGGAAAATAGCAACAAGCCTTTTTTGGGATCTGGTTTTAGACACCGAACGCTGGAGCTGAGACGCGGGAAACGCGCCAGCGTTTTCTCGTCGGATCTCCAGCGACTTGTGTACGCCCGGCATGGGCGTGAACTTATGGGGTGAAAGTCCCCTGTATGTGAATCCGGTTAATGTGTTTAAAACATTATCCAAAATACTAGCCGAAGGCAAGGGCGGAACCGTGAGGGACCGTCCAGAGGAAGCCTGAGTGCAGGTAAGCGAGTGCAACGAGACTCCGAAGCTATGAGCCGACGAACAGAAATGGCATACAAGGCCCAGTCTCCGGGTAAGTTAGCACAACATAACAAAGCCCCGGATTCAGGAGATAGGGTAAATGCCGCGGCTGTATAGTGACAGTTCACGTTCTTATCCGGGGAGATCTGTCTCACATGCGATGAGATTCGCTCTGCGAAAGATCCCAGACCGGACCACCGGGTAACAAAGGTCCAGGCACATCCGGTCGCTATCGCCGGATGTGAGCGAACCATCGATAGCAACGCAAGCAGCGTCTTCTTATAGCGCCTTGCAGGGCAACCTGCCGGGTGATGAGACAGAAGTCAGCAGACGCCATAGTAGCCCAACGCCCGGGGTAATGCCCGGGACACGGTGAAGGGCAGAACACAGAGAACGGAAAGGATATTCCATGAGTTCGAATAACACAACGAAGCCGACCGGTGGAGCGCATATGCGGCACGTCATGGAATCGTCCGATCCAAATGTCAACCTGCTGGAGCAGATACTATCCAGAGATAATGTGCGACAGGCCTGGAAACGGGTGAAAGCCAATAAAGGCGCACCCGGTATCGACAAGATGTCGATCGATGATTTTCCAGAGTTTGCCCGCACCCACTGGGAAAGTATCCGCGATTCGCTTTTCAGCGACAGGTACCAGCCATTACCGGTCAAACGAGTGGAGATTCCCAAATCTACGGGCGGCACCCGTCCGTTGGGCATTCCCGCTGTTGTTGACCGGGTGATCCAACAAGCCATCTATCAGGTCATGATGCCGGTCTTCGACCCGGAGATCGACCAATGGCTCAGGCGCAGACTGCGTATGTGTTATTGGAAGCGGT
>JACNJD010000239.1 GCA_014382715.1 Candidatus Desulfacyla euxinica
AAAATGAAAAGAACCAAATCACACAACATAAACTAACCGGCAACATAACGTGCATTAGTCCTAACCATGACACCAGCCCAAATAAGTGAAGGCTACCAACTCAAACCTGGAAAATGCCCCGATTCAAAATTGTCCACTCTAATTGAATAATTCAAAGGCAATAAAATGTCAAATCTGTATCAAAAAAACGCTCGTGTTCGGGGTTGTCACATCTTTGTCAAGGGTTTATAACATATTGATATTAGTGAAAGGGGAGGGATTCGACTCTTCCAGGTTCTTTATTGCATAAAAAAGAGGGCTACCTGTAATTAGATAGTCCTCTTATTTGTTTGCCACCTGTTTGCCACCCAAAAAACATAAAAACCTAATGATGCCAGGTAGTTAATGGCGGAGAGGGTGGGATTCGAACCCACGTGCCCCGCTATTCACGGGACAAATCGATTTCGAGTCGACCCCGTTACGACCACTTCGGTACCTCTCCTTGATTTCCCCGGCGGTCCTGAAAAAACTCCTTCATCAGGTTCCCGCATTCCTCTTCCATAATGCCAGATATGACCTCTACCATGTGATTGAGTCGATCATCCTTATTAAGGTCATACAAGGACCCTGCGGCGCCGGCCTTGGGGTCATGGGCCCCAAACACAAGCCGGGCGATTCTTGCATTGATAACCGCCCCCATACACATGAGACATGGCTCGATAGTCACGACAAGAATGACCCCGTTAAGCCGGTAGTTATTGCAGGCCGCGCCTCCTTTTCTCAATGCAAGGATTTCAGCATGGGCTGTAGGATCTTTAAGCCCTATGGGCTGATTATGCGCCCTGGCTATGATCCGGCCATCCGGATCAGCCAAGATTGCCCCTACAGGGACCTCACCATTTGAGAATGCCTCTTTTGCCTGCAGAATTGCCTGACTCATTAAATAATAGAGATCCTGCGTCATTTTGCAATCTCTTTTATAATAATTTTCCTGTTTGCGTCAACATGATTATTCCTTCTTTACCGGTTCATAGGGAAGTTTTGGATCTTGTGGTTTAAACATTCTGAGGAAATTGGCGAATGCCAATGTGTTTCCCTTCTCGTATTCAAAGCCCGCTAAAGTGAGTGCTGAATTGCGGATCTTCCCTAACATCTCTTTCCAGGCCTTTGAATCTGCGATGACCTTAATATCAAGCTCCATTTGATCTATCTCTTCCGGCGAACGGGGGCGAATCTCTGCCACACCACGGCGGACATGAATGGTGTAACCCTCGTTAATGTCCGGGAATGTCATGCCGACGATCTTATTCACATCTGCGCTGGCATCTGGATCCAGATTTACAGCCAATGATTCGAAATATCCTTTTAGGGGAAAATCATGAAGCAATTTGGGGGTGGGTTTTGCTGTTTCCCGGGCCACGAATCCGTCTCGAATTTCTAATGCTTCTGTCAGGTAATAATGCCTGGCATTAGGATTTACTTCCCTTTCACCCAGTGCGGTTAAGGCCTTTACGCGAATATCTTTGGCCTTTTGGTTATCCGGTTTCAGACGAACTAAATGTCCTGTGAGCTGAAGCGCTGCCTGATATTCATCGTCTTCCAAGGCTTCTTTGGCGTGTTTCAAAAGTTCATCCTCACCTCCGGCAATCCGGGCAATCAGTTCAGCTTGTTTAAGCGGTGTTAGAGGTTGTAGTTTGGCAGAATCCCCGTCAAACCACCCCAGATTTCCTGAAAACATTGAACGTGCAGACCAGGACGATTTTCCGTAAAACTCCTGCAGATATGGCAGGTCCCTTAGATGGGGGGGAAGTACGACATATTCTACCAACTCATCGGGGGTCATGCCCATGTTCATTCCCCGGATGGATTGATCGTGAATAAACTGAATGGCATCACGGTAATTGGTGAGAATCCTCTGGATTTTCTCGGATCCCACAATGGGACGGCCGTGACTGGGAATTAAAACCTCAGGGTTAAAATCACGCATTTTGTCAATACTCTGGTACCACTGCTGTAAACTTCGGAAGGGCGTTCCGCGGATGGTATAGAGGTTCGGGAAAGTCCAGTAGAAATTATCTCCGGGCATCAATACCTTCTGCTTTGGCAGCCATACAAGGAGATGATCGTTGGTTTCTCCGGGAGCATGAATCAGCTCAAATTTTATACCTGCAATTTCGGCTTCAAGGGTATCGGAAAAAGTCTTAGTGGGCTGCACAAATCCAACAGTGCTCTCCGGACCGATACTCAGATGAGGGCCAATGCCGGCATTGACCAAACCTTCGTTGTCAAGAAAGTTTCCAAACATTCGCATGGCACGCACGCCGATGCTGGGTCGCATCTTGTTTAGCATCCGATTGACATAGTAAAGGGTTGTTTCATGGGCATAAACTTCAGGGTTACCCTCGGCCGCAAAAACCTCCGCGCCAAAAATATGATCGGCATGGTTATGTGTGTAAATAATCGCCCTGATCGGTTTTTGGGTGATTTTTCTAAATTCGGACAAGACATTAGCTGCCACTTCCTTGCTTTCCATTGTATCTACAATGATCAAGCCGTCTTTACCTTCAATCATAATAGAGTTTGCCAGGCCAAAGCCAATGGCAACATAAATATTGTTCGTCCCCTTTACTTTTTCCACACCTTTTTTGAAGATTTTTGAATGTTCGGCAAGGTCTGCTGAAGTCTTTATGTCCGCAATGGATTTCTTCCTAATTGGTACTGTTGTTTTGTAGACTGAGAAAGAAATAACTATTAATACCAATATGATACAGCTCGATAATAGTAGTGCTCTATGTTTCTTTAACATTTTTTCTTTTCCCTTATTCCAGAAACATCTAAAAAGCAGTAACCCTCGCGAAGGATATGCTCTTCTGATTTTATTGCAACCGCATGACGAAAAATCGGACCGTCGGTAACCACTGTGTGATATTCGCCCTCCTCCCCTGAAGCATCGATCCCGGCGTTCTCCATTTTAACAATCACCTCATCGTTGAGTGTGCGGCCTAAAAAACTGCTGTCCAGGGCCCCTTGTTTTACTGCGATAACCGTAGCTTTGAAACCGAGTTTGAAGAACTTGTCTAAGAGATCCCGTCGTGGGGTTTTCCAAAGTGGTTCATATGATTGAATATGTACAGAGGAACAAACACGTTCTACCCATTCGAGATGGGCTTCTAAATCAATATCACCAAAGACTCCATACTCGATCCCTTCCTTTCTGAATTCGCTGATGGTATCTGAAAAATGTCGTTCATAATTATCCCAGGAGGATCTACACGTAACGAGTGGGATTCTCAATGCCATAGCCTGCTGTTGCAGCACAGAAACTGGAAGGCCGTGGGCGCGGGATCTCTTACCATCTTCTTGCAGCATTGTAAGAAGGGCTTTTGGGATCGCGCCATCCTGGATGGCGAGGTAAAGAGCAAGGCAGGAGTCTTTTCCGCCGCTCCATGAACAAAAGAACTGTTTTCCTTTGATTGGGTTCATAAGAGGTTCCTTTGAGTAAAGTATTTCTTAATCGGCTGATGGGGCCTGATTTTACCGTCTAACGAACTTTCTGCTTAGGCAAGGCAGGCTTTGTGGCGCCGATAATGTTTTTGAATCATATGCCTTTTTCACCGAGCCATTTGAGTATTCGGTCTGCCACAGTCTGCCATCCATCCTCCAACATCATATCATGTGCCATTCCTTTGAAGACTTCAGGCTTTTTGGCATATGCAGCTGCAGTGGCCTCTATTTCGCCAGGGTGAAATATGGTATCGTTTTCTGCACCGGTTATCAGCAATTCTGTTGAGATTTTTTCAGGATTCGGTAGTTTGAAAAGCATCATGTCTAAGAAAGCGAGATAGGACTCATCCTGCATAAGACTAAAATACCCTTTTAGCGTATCAGGGAGGATATCCATAGAGAAGAAGGCTTCCCGGGTGAGTTTCGGCTTACCGATTATCGGGTACAGGCTCCAGGTAAGGTTGGCTTTCAAAAACGCCAGCGGATGGCGAAGGGCAATACGAAGGGTCGTCCGGAACACGCCTTTGACAGGAACAGATGCCAGCAATACGGCCGCGGGTGCGGTATGTTCTTCCAAATATTTCTGAACAACAAGACCGCCCATTGAATGCCCGACCATCACCGGTTTTTCAGGTAGTTGGTCAACCACCTGTGCAACATCCTCCACATAATCAGCGATGCGCATCCAGCGGAAATGCCCAGGTCTTTCACTATCCCCATGCCCCCGCAGACTCAACGCATAAGCGGTATAGCCCTTTTCTGCAAAATAAGGCATGAAATGTTTTTCCCAGCACCATGCCCCATGCCATGCGCCATGAACAAAAAGAACGGGTACTTTACGAGAAACGCCTTCTGGCTTTCTTGAGATAACTTCCAGTTCCATAATGTCCTCCTTTCCCGGACTTAAAAAATAAAATGATATTTAGCCATCAGAATGTGGATATTCATGCTGTAAATATGCCGGCTAACGCGCAAATTTTCGTAACGATATCCCTTGCTTTGCAACAGTGGCCCGGCAGGGGAGAGCGTAAGGCCAGATACCCATTCTGCCTGATGCCGGAGTTTTAGAGGATTTTTAAAATGACACAAAAATCGGAGAATATCAATAGGTTTTGGAAGAAATTCAATTCACGGTTTTCATGCTCCTCTTTCATGAACATAACTCTTCCTTCATTGGCCGCTGACGCACACAGACGCACACGGACAAAGATTCCTGAAAGGATCAAAATGAAGATCCAACTTACATTTTCTCTTAACAGGCATAGAGAATTAACCTTCTCTTTTCCAACGTCTGTGTCTTTCTGTGTGCGTCTGTGATTAATCATTTCTTACTTCCTGGCAAGGAAACCATCAATTCCTGAATTCCTAAATCCCCCAATTCCTCAATCCCTCAATTATAATACCTTACCGAGTTGTAATGTTCAGGAAAGGTTGTGGAAAGAATTGTGCAATAACTTGTTTCCACGATGCAAAGGAAAGGTCTTTACTGTGAAAGCAATATCATGCAGGGAAGGGGGCGATAGGGTCGATAAAAATTTGATCAGGCTGGCGAGGAACGAAAGTATTTATCAAGACAGGTCATCAACTATTCGATTCGAAAGGAGTTAATTATGAAAAAGGGAAAACTGACATTGGCAAAGGGGATATCCATTTCTATTCTTATCCTGGTTGTGGGGGCATTTGCATTTAACGGATGGGCGTTAAACCAGCAGGCTGGAAAAGATGGCATAGTTGTTACGGTTAATGATGTTAAAATTACAAGGGGTGAAGTTGATAAAAGAATCGCGGAGATGTTAGGACCCCAGGCAGCTACGCTTCCTCCTGAGAAGTTAACAGAGGTGCGAGACCAGCTGGACCAGAGAGCTTTAGACAGTATGATTGTGGAGGCGCTGTTAACAAAGGAAGTTGAAAACCAGAATGTTATTGTCAAGAGTGAAGAGGTCGATGAGGCCTTGACGCAATTGAAAGGGTCCATGCCTCCCGATGTTAAACTTCAGGCATATCTTAAGGAAATCGGTCTCACAGAAAAGGATCTGCGGGATTCCCTGAGCAAAAGCCTTAGGATTAAAAAGCTTGTAGAAAAACAGGTTGCAGATATCACGGGTCCCTCTGATAAAGAGATAGAGGCATTTTATGCGGATAATTCGGAAAAGTTTCAGGTACCGGAAAGTGTAGAGGCCAGACATATCCTGATAGCGTTCAAACCGGATGATGATAAGGCAGCCAAGACCCTGAAGATGAAAAAAGCTGAAGAAGTCAGGGGGCAATTAGTGGATAAGAAAGGAGAAAATTTCGGGGCTATTGCAGCTGAGAAGTCTGACTGCCCGAGTAAATCAAAGGGTGGGATGTTAGGTGCATTTGGCCGTGGACAAACAGTACCGGCCTTTGAGCAAGCGGCCTTCACCCAAAAGGTTGGGGAGATCGGGTCTGTTGTGGAAACGAGCTTCGGCTATCATATTATTGAGGTGCTTGACCATAAAGAGGCGAGGAAAGTTCCGCTTTCTGAAGTGAGCGAGCGTATCTCAAATTATCTTGCTGCAGAGAAGAAAGATGAGGCAGTCAAAGAGTATATAGAATCCCTCAAAGATGCGGCTACTATTGTTTTTCAAGAGGGAAAATCGAGCGATACGAACCCTGCCTAAGGCTCTAACAATGTTATTCTGAGATAGGGCCAATATGATCGGATCAGGCTCCCATTGAAATTGTGAAAGCGCTTCAGTGGGAGCCTTTTTTTATGGAGTTATTCATATCTCGATGGACATTTGTTGTGCGCAATAGGGCATTGACTTTTGGGGTATGTTTCTGTTAAGAATCTCGTGATTTCATTTGCAGGCAATGGGTAATGAATATCTATAATAAATCTTGTTAAGTACGTGAATTGTGAACTGTTTGACGATCTTTGAAGTGGGAGAAGAGATGATGAATGGGGGGTTTAGGGCTTTAGAAGAGAAAGTGTTTGATCGTGATCTATGTGTGTCCTGCGGGGCCTGTGTGTCGCTCTGTCCTTATCTGCGTTCCTGGCAAGGGCGGACAGTCAAACTTGACGACTGCGATCTTGCTGAGGGTCGCTGCTTTGATTATTGCCCCCGGGGCAGGGTGGATCTGGATGAGCTTCACCGGAAGCTTTTTGGAGGTCCTTATAAGGAGATGGAAATAGGTAAGGTCCTCAATGTATTCATGGCCCGGGCCCGTGATTCCGTCTGGACCGGCAAGGCCCAGAACGGGGGAGTGGTTTCGGCCCTGACCGATTTAGCCATTAAAGAGGGAATCATTGATGCTGCTGTTCTCACAGGCAGGGGGACTAACTTGCTTCCTAAGGGACACATTGCCACGGACAGAGAGGATATCTTTGCCTGCGCTGGGTCTATCTACACATCCGGCCCCACCCTGGAGGCATTGAACAGGGGCCCCTGGAACGGGGATGAACGGATCGGGGTCGTGGGCCTCCCCTGCATGGTTCTTGCCCTGGCCAAAATGAGGACCTCTTCCTTAGAAACACAGACCCCCATTGACCGTGTGGAGATGGTCATAGGTCTATTTTGCACCTGGGCCCTTGACTATAAATCTTTCATGGCCTTCCTCCGGGAACGCTTTGGAGATCTACCCATCGGCAAGGTCGATATCGCTCCTCCCCCGGAAAGATTAATGAAAATAACTGCCGGAGACGAGTTGCACCATATACCCCTGGATGAGGTCCGTGGCTTTATACGTTCGGGCTGTCATGTTTGTGCTGATATGACATCGGAGTTTTCCGATATCTCTGTTGGAACTGTAGAAGGGGAAGAAGGGTGGAATACTCTCCTTGTCCGAACAGAGAGAGGTGAGGAACTTGTCAAACTGGCCGAGTCGCAGACCGTAATTGAGTCACGGCCCCTGCCCGGAGATAAGCTGAGCCATTTAAGGGAGGCATCGCTCTTGAAAAAGAGGCGTGCTATCGATGCCATGAGAGATCGAGGTGGGCTTGAAGAGGGTTATCTTACCCTGTCTCAAGAGTTGATCCGTCAGATACAATCAGAATCAAAGGAGGGCGCATAATGAGCATTATTTCCCAGGATGCGCCTGGAAAAACAGTCCTTTTGATGGGGAACGAAGCCATTGCACGCGGAGCCCTTGAGGCGGGAATAAAAGTCTGTGCCGCCTATCCGGGGAATCCTTCGTCTGAAATCACCGGTTCACTTTCCGGAGTGGCGGATGAGTTCGGGCTTCATGTGGAATGGTCGGTCAATGAAAAAGTCGCTCTGGAGGTGGCAACGGCGGCCTCTTTTGCAGGCCTGAGGGGGCTCTGCACCATGAAGCAGAACGGTCTCAATGTGGCCTCCGACTTCCTGCTCAACCTCAACCTCTCGGGGTGTGAGGCTGGTCTTGTCCTGGTGGTGGCAGATGATCCCGGGGCCCTTTCATCCACCAACGAGGAAGACTCCCGTGCCTTTGCCAAACTGGGCGATTTTCCTCTCTTAGAGCCGGCAACGTTTCAGGAGGCCAAAGAGATGACCAAATGGGCCTTTGATCTATCCGAAGATCTGGGTCTCCCTGTGCTGGTCCGGACTGTCACCCGCGTATCCCATGCCCGGGGAAATGTCCTTCTCGATGAACTCCCCCGTTTGACAAAAAAGCCCCTATTCGACACATCGAAGCCGCGTGTCGCCCTGCCGGTGTTGCTCAATCATGAGCTCCTCAGAGATAAGCTGAGGCGTGCCGGCGAGGTGTTCGAGACATCCCCCTTTAATTTCTTTCGCGGGCCTGAAAAACCCGAGCTTCTAATTATCACTTGCGGGAGCGGCTGGATGTACAGCCTCGAGGCGGTGATAAATCTCGATTTGAGCGAAAGAGTGGGTATCCTCAAGATAGGTACAACCTGGCCATTGCCGGAGCAAATGGTCCTGAACCACCTCAAGAAGGTCAAACACGTCCTCTTTGTGGAAGAGGTGAACCCCTTTCTGGAAAACAGCGTAAAAGAGTTTTTTGCCCAGAATTGCGGCGATCTGGGTGTGAAGCGCTTTTCAGGAAAGGCCTCCGGAACCCTTCCTGACATCGGTGAGCTTAGCCCGGATATTGTTATCTCAAGATTGCAGGATATCCTGAAAGTATCTTATGAACCGCTGCCTGCTGAATATGCACTCCGGGCGAAAGAGATTTCCGCTCAGCTTGTACCTGAACGTCCACTGGGTTTCTGCGCCGGATGTCCTCACCGGGCTACCTACTGGGCCATAAAGAACGCCCTGGCCCTGGATGGCCGTAACGGTTTTGTAGCGGGTGATATCGGCTGCTATTCACTTGGCATGGGCCCATCAGGATTCAGCCAGATGAAAACCCTTCACGCAATGGGGTCGGGCGCAGGTCTTGCCGGGGGATTCGGCCAACTCAACGCCTTTGGCTTTGATCAGCCCGTGATAGCAGTCTGCGGTGACTCGACCTTTTACCATGCCGTCATGCCGGCCTTAACAAATGCCAGCTACAATAAATCCAATCTATTGCTTTTGCTATTAGACAACAGCGCTACAGCAATGACCGGTTTTCAGCCCCACCCCGGGACTGGCAAAACCGCGACCGGGCATGAGGCGCCCATCCTGGACCTCGAGGTTATATGCAAGGCCCTGGGTGCACAGGTAGAAATGGGAGATCCCTTTGAAGTGGAGGGCACTACTGAGACTATCCTCAGGCTGCTTCAGGACGTAGAGGGGGTTAAGGTCCTGATTCTCAGACGGGAATGCGCGCTGGTTCGGGGCCGCACCCAAAAAAAGCTGTTCAATATGGAGGTGGAACAGGATCTCTGTCTCGGAGAAAAATGCGGCTGCAACCGGCTTTGTACCCGGGTCTTTAAATGCCCCGGCCTCATATGGGATACGATTGCCGATAGAGCCGGCATTGATGAGGCCATCTGCACCGGATGCGGGGTCTGTGCCGATATTTGCCCCTCTTTGGCAATACGGAAGGAGGTGGTTTAAATGGCTTTCCAAAAAGACCCGTTTAACGTGATTATCGGTGGAGTCGGGGGCCAGGGAAACGTTATTGCGTCTCAGGTATTAGGGCGGATACTCCTCCAAAAGGGGTATGTCATAACCATTGGGGAGACCTATGGGGCCTCCCAGCGAGGGGGAGCGGTGATGAGCCATCTTCGGATCTCTGCCAAAGACCAGTTCTCGCCTCTGATCCCGGAAGGGCAATGCGACCTGCTTATGGCCCTGGAACCTGTGGAGGGGCTGAGAATATTGGGGCAATACGGCAACCCGGCGGTGATTTCTCTTGTCAACACCCGGCCTATACATCCCATTGAGATCATATCAGGCCAGACACCCTATCCGGATGTGCAGGAAGTGCTTCGCAAAATTGGAGAGCTGAGCAAAGAGGTTTGGGCGCTCAACGCAACTGAAATCGCCCTGGAGATGGGTGACCCTATTTTTTCTAACATGGTAATGTTAGGGGCGTTTTCTACCTTTGAGATGCTGGAGATTGACCTTCATGGGTTTGAGCAGGCCATTGGGGGCCTTCTTTCCTCCGAGCGTTTGTCTGAAAACTTAGAGGCATTTGAAAGGGGAAGGATGGCGGTGGAAAAAAGATGAACGTCGAATATCGAACGTCGAACATCGAACATCGAATAAAAAAAAGCACCAACCTTAGCCATTTTTCCGGTATATTTGAAGGGGGGTGGGTTAAGGGAAGTGACTGACAAATATCTCTGCATCCACGGGCATTTCTATCAACCTCCCCGTGAGAATCCCTGGATAAATGCAATCGAATACCAGCCATCGGCATCTCCCTACCACGACTGGAACGAGCGTATTACCCGCGAATGTTACGGGCCGAATACGCGGG
>JACNJD010000320.1 GCA_014382715.1 Candidatus Desulfacyla euxinica
GCTCAGAACGCTTGCTAAAAACCTCATTGAAGGGCAAAGCACCATGACATTGGCCACGGCACAGAAAAATGCTGCCTGGGCCGCGCCGGTCTACTACGTCTTTTTTAAATCCTCCTTCTATTTTTTCTCAGACCCGGGATCGAGACATATCGAGGAGTCGTTGGCAGGCTGCCTTGCCTCTGCTGCCATACATTCAGACGCATACTCATGGAAAGAAATCCGGGGGGTCCAGATGTCAGGCAGCATAGATATGGTGTCCAGAAAACTCGAGGTCGTTGAGACCATCGGGAAATACTTGAAGAAATTCGACTTTACACAAGACTTTTTTTCGAAAGACCAGGCCCTGGATATGGATGCTTTTGCAAAACGCTTTCACGTCAGGCTTTATAAATTCAAACCCTCGATCATCTACTATCTGGATAACAGCATACGTTTCGGGTTCAGGGAGGCGGTCGATATTTGACCCCCATTCATTGGAAATTCCAAACAGCTATTTCAGACCAAGGGCCAGCCTATAAACCCAGTTGAGGATAAACATCGCAACGATCAGCCGGCCTGCGTGAAAGGATTTAAGTAAATGGAGTAAACCGCTTACAACTCTGACACCTGTTATGAGGGCTGTCGTGTGCCATGCGAACAGGATAGCGGTTGCCATATATGCCAAACAGGCCAGCGGGGCGTTGTTGACGGCAAAACCCCAGTTACCTTCAGCGATTGCCCAGAACGAACGGGTAAAACCGCAGAACGGGCCTGGATAACCTGTCAGACTGAGAAAAGTGCATTTCTTCAAGGGCAGGAGATCGTATGGAACCAGGTGTGGCAGCAGCAATGCTATCCCTGTAATGAGGGCCAGGGGCAGGTGAGCCACAACCACATCCCAGTAAGAGTCCGGCCGTGTCCAGGATAAAAAGGGAGGGTTGAAAAATCTCCCCCTGAACCACCTGTTATGAATAATATACATCTGATAACCTTTATTATGGCTGGGCAGTCTCCACCTTGTTCTCGCCTTCTTCCGGGCCCTTATCAGCAGAGGCCTCAGGTTCGCGCCCGCCAAATACATCGCGGTAAGCCACTGTCAGGATACAAGCCTGAATCGGGAGAGTGAAAATCACACCGATCCCGCATGCTATCGCCCCGATACTGCCGATGATGTTCGTAACAACTGAAAAGCCTAAGAAAGGCCAGAAGTAGGGCTTGACCTTGTTAAAACTCTCCACGGAAGCAGGCCAGAATTCCTTTCGCCTGTCAACTATGAGAAATAGACCGAACATCAGAAGGGCGTGAGCCACGAAAACAACAAAAATAGAGGCCAATTGCCCGATACAGGGGACGAAACCAACAACAACTGATACCGCAAAAAGCGCAATCCCCCATAGGATTACAAAGAGAAACGAGTCCAAGAAGTATTCAAACCCTTTGAACAGGGTACCAACCTCAGGCTTTGGTTCCTTCTTGTCAACCAGGCCTAAGGTGATCAGAATAACCCCCGCAGCCATGGGTCCCGCAAGGACCCCGACTGTTACCATGCTGAGCACCACGGCAATAAGCGAGGCCAGGACAAGTATACCGAAATTTTCCTTATAAAGATTGAATCCCTTTTCGATCCATTCACCGAATTTTACTTCAACTTCATCCATTTGGTCCCTCCTGACCCGGATAAATCCTCCATAGGCGGATAAACCGGAAAAAGTGCCTATTTATCCCGTTTGTAGCGGGGAAGTTAGTTCGCCTCTGGCGAGTTGGTTTCTGGTTTTCCACGCCTTGGTCCCGCTCTTTCATTTCTGAACACTTGATGTCCCATAACGATCATGATACAAGATTTCTCCATAAAGGCAAAGGAGAATTCCATTTGAAGAAACTGACACATTCTTTTCTGATTACGGCCCCTTTGTGGATACTCTTCCTCGCCTTCGAGAACTTCTATTTGATAAGCGAGGCGATACCCTTTGATTCCAATAAGACGGCATTTCAAGGCGCATTGAGAATTAGTTCGAAAACCCGCCCCGCGCAGAATAAATCTCCTGAATTGCAGCTTAACAAACTGACCCCCGCACAACAATACGCAGGGGAGATATTAGCCTATCTCTTGCAGATCGTTCTGGGTCAGGCCGGCCGCTCAGGGTCGAGAGAAGATTGGAAAATAAGAGGGATCGATGAAGAACTCGATTTCAGGAATATTGTTGAAGTCATGACCGATCCGGAGAGAGACCAGCTTGATTTGATGGTTCTTGACCCGAATATTCTGGATCTTACAAGGACCCTCTATTATTACGATGAGAAACTGAGTTTATATAAAGGTGATTTCGGCGTTGCGAGTATCTATCCGGCTCCCGAGTTCATAGCCATAAGATTGCTACTGCTGCAAAAGATCCATCGCACTGAGAAAATAAACCTCAAGGCCCTTATTGATCGGGAAGCGCTTCTGTTGGATCCGGAACTGAAACCTTCCCCTCGGGATCTCAATGCCATGAATCTCAAGCCCGCTGAACTGAAGCTCATTAGAGATATTATAGAGAGCGAACCACGTATCTACCAATATCTAAAATCCCCTTTTCTCGTTAAGGCTTTTTATGACACAGGCGCAATCGAGGGAGAGAAATTTGTCAAACAGGGAATTCGTGAGGCAGGCTATAAGAGGTATCAATGCAGCCGTTTTGGCGGTTCGGATAAGCTCGATGCACTCAAAATACTCTTTTTGCCATCCATAATGAGAGAATTCTATTATGGAGACTCCAACCGGGGTTTGTCTCAACACGGCTTCAAACCAACTGAGTTTTTTGATGAAATGACGAAAAAATTGGAAAAGGAGATACTTGCAGCAACGAAAACCCGTCTGAGAAAAGAGGTTATCCGTCTAAAAGGGGACAAACCTGAAATCAGCGTGTCACAATGGGACAGGCTGTGGAATAGAATTGCAGAAGAGAATATATCGTTTTATATTGAAGATGAAAGACCGCTTGTCATATATCCTGAAAATGCAGGAAAAACGATCCGGGATGTCTGTCCCGAGGCTGACTTCACGGTCATCCTTTTAGGCAAAAATATCTATAAATCAATATTATTTGATAAGATTAGAGACGTTTATCCTGCTGTTGATCGCCTTTATGTAGATATAATGGATATAAAGCACTCGGAAACGGAAGATGAGACGGAAAAGATCAGCGAATTCATCTGTTCAAAACTCAGGGATCGTATACGGGGGATGATCCGGAAGGTGAAGCCATAAGGCAACCTCAAGTATGTGACCCGGAAGGTAATCAAAGGCTGTTATGTCGATTTCTATTCGGACCAAGAGAACGGTTTTCTTTGTATCTGCTTTTCTCTTTCTGGCAGGGGTGCTGCTGTTTGCCGGGGTTGCCCAATACCTCGTTCAACCGGCAGGAAAAATTTGCCCGGACCAGATCTTTGTAGTTCATAAGGGCACAACTTTGAGGGAGGTCATTTATGATCTTGAAAAGAAAGGGATAATCGCCAACAAGACACCTCTCCTCTTATGGGGCAGGCTCTCTGGGCACGGTACCAAAATAAAGGCAGGCGAATACCGGCTTAACGGCCGTATGGCTCCCTTGGGGGTCCTCAATATTTTGAGCAAAGGAAGTATCATAACTCATCAAATAACCATCCCTGAAGGGTTTACCATAAGGCAGATTGCAGAGAAATTAGATAAGAAAGGGCTCGCAGACAAGGAAAAATTCTCAGAGCTTGCAGAGGATCCGGATGTTGCCAGGAGGTATGGCATATCCGGCCCCAGTCTTGAAGGATATCTATACCCCGATACCTACCGGTTTGGCCGGGGCCAGTCCCCTATATCCATCATCGATGTAATGGTCAGGCGTTTTTTTGAAGTGACCACTCCCTTTAAGAAGAGGATAGGGGAGTCGGGCATGACGCTCCAGCAGGTAGTTATAATGGCTTCCCTGATTGAGAAGGAGACAGGACAGGGAGAGGAGAGACCTGTTATTGCGAGTGTTTTTCTGAATCGATTAAAAAGAAGGATGCGTCTTGAAAGCGACCCGACCGTCATATACGGGATCAGGGACTTCAACGGAAACCTGACGCGAAAGGACCTGAGCCAATCGACGCCTTATAACACCTACGTTATCAGGGGTCTTCCTTTGGGTCCTATTGCAAATCCCGGAGAGAAGGCGATCAAGGCCGTTTTATACCCGGCAGACACCGATTATCTCTATTTTGTTTCTAAGAATAATGGGAGTCATTATTTTTCCAAGACCTTGCAGGAGCATAACAGGGCAGTCAAAATCTATCAAAGGGAAGGGCGCCGTAACCGCACAAAAACCTCTTGACAGGCCCTCCTGTATACAGTACACGAAAACTTTGCAGGTTCAGAGTTCTCAAATGGGAGTGAACGCCATGAATATCATTGTTTTGATAAAACAGGTCCCCGATACAACAGAGGTAAAACTGGACCCCAAGACCGGGAACCTCATCAGGGAAGGGATTGAAAGTATCATCAATCCTGACGATCAGCATGCCCTTGAAGCAGCCATAAGCCTGAAAGAGGCCTTTGGGGGGAAAGTAACGGCCGTTTCAATGGGACCGCCCCAGGCTATTGACGCGATATCAGAGGCCCTCGGGATGGGGGTGGATAAGGGAATACTTCTCTCTGACAGGGCATTTTCAGGGGCAGACACCTGGGCCACCTCTTTCACTTTGGGAAAGGCCATTGAAAAAATAGGGAAATACGACCTGGTTTTATGCGGTCGTCAGGCCATTGATGGAGACACGGCCCAGATCGGTCCGCAGGTGGCTGAATATCTCGGGGTACCACAGGTCTCCTATGTATATGAGATTGAAGAGACCAGAAAAAAGAGCATGGTCGTTAAGAGAAGGCTTGAAGATGGGTTTGAGCGCTTACAGTGTAACCTTCCGGCACTCTTTACAGTTATCGGTGAAATCAACACGCCCCGATATCCGGATATAGGTGGGCTGATTGCCGCCTGTGAGGAAAAAGCCCCCATAACCATCTGGAATGCCGCTGATATTGGTGTCCAGACGAGTGAGATTGGACTCGAGGGTTCTTTGACCCATGTCATTAAAACCTTTTCCCCCAAGTTCAAGCGGGAAGGGGAGATCCTGGAAGGAGATGGTGAAGAGGCCGTAGGGAGTCTGATAGGAAAGTTGAAGGAGAATAGACTTATTTAATGCCTGAACGAAAGCCTCGTTCAGACACAATTTTGGAGTTTGGATTGCGGATTTCGGATTTAAAAAAGAAAGTAATCTTGGTTAGTTGAAAATCTCTGAACAAAATCGAAAAAAGGCACTGACCCGTTTTCGTCATTCCCGCGAACGCGGGAATCCAGGGAAAACAATTCTGCGGCGGGACTGGACTCCCGCGTTCGCGGGAGTGACGGCCTTGGAGATTTTTTGCGAGTTTATCAATTTTAAACCCCTGAACCTTTACCCACAGTATTTATGGCGGGTGTAACCCATTATTTGAAGGAGATATTATGAAAGAAGTTGTCATTGTTTCTGCATGCAGGACCGCCGTGGGAGCCTTTGGCGGAACCCTGAGAGATATGAACGCGGCCGTTATCGGAAGCCTCGCCATGAAAGAGGCTATAAAGCGGGCCGGGATTGAACCCGGTATGATTGATGATGTCCGCTTTGGGAGTTGTATTGAGCATGCGGATGCCCTCAATGTGGCCCGAGTTGCAGCCCTAATGGCCGGCATACCCGATACCGTTACTGCCGTAACTATCAACCGCGTGTGCACATCAGCCATGGAAGCGACTATTTCAGGCATGGCCATGATCCAGGCCGGTATGGCCGATATCATCCTTACCGGTGGTACGGAACATATGTCGAGTATTGCCTACACGGTTCCCAGCGCACGCTGGGGCTGCCGGCTGCAGGACCAGGTCTTTGTGGATACCATGATTCATGCGCTCCATTGCGGATCTTTTCTCCTGCCCCATCCCGAAGAAGGTCCCGTAAAAGAAGGGATGCCTTTAGAGCTTTTCAAGGGAAAGCCATATATCATGGGGCATACCGCCGAGTTCGTGGCCCAACTTCTCAACATCAGCCGTGAAGAGATGGACGAGGTTGCGCTGCGCAGCCACAACAATGCAGAAAGGGCGACATTAGAGGGAGAATTTAAGGATGAAATAGTACCGATCGAGGTGCCAAAGAGGAAGAAGCCTCCTATTATTTTTGATAAAGATGAACACTTTCGTCCAGGGCTTACCATGGAACAGTTAACAAAGCTGCCCCCGGCCTTTGTCCCAAAGATCGGAAAGGTAACAGCCGGAAATTCCTCAGGCATCAACGATGGGTCCAGCGCCATGATCATCATGTCCGCCGATAAGGCCAAAGAGTTGGGTATCCAGCCTATCGCGCGAATACGGGCCACAGGGCGAGGGGCCTGTCATCCCTCGGTCATGGGTCTGAGCCCTGTCCCTGCAGTTAAAAATCTCTTGGAGAAAAATCCTGACATCAAGATAGAGGATTTTGAGCTGATTGAACTGAACGAGGCATTTGCGGCCCAATACCTCGGTTGTGAAAAGGAATTGGGTCTGAACCGGGAGATAACCAATATAAACGGCTCCGGTATCGGCCTGGGTCATCCGGTCGGCTCAACGGGAGTACGTATCATGGTGACTCTGCTCTATGCCATGAAAAAGAGGGAAAAAACCTTAGGCCTGGCCACACTCTGTGGCGGCGGGGGCGTGTCGATGGCGTGTGTGCTGGAGATGGTCTAGTCAGCGCCTGAACGAAAAATACTGTTAAGGCAATCTCGCCTTGGCGGGACGAATGTCTAAATCCTAAATCCCTCGTTTTAGATTCTGCTCTAAATCATAATCGTTCAAAGGTTCTCCGCCGGGCGGGGAACCTTTGAACTCGTGAACGCCTACCGTAAATCCCATAGACAAAGCTAAAATCCTTGAATTTTCACAGATATCTTCGATAATTATAAGAGGGTGATAAGGCAAAAGAGCCATTGGGCTGACCATTTTGATGGGCATCCAGAATAGACTTGACTATTTTGGATGCATGTACAAGAAATGTTTGGACAGGTTTCACTGCAGGTGGCAGTTGGATTACAGATCGGTCCTTACAAAGAAGAAAATGGGAACCTTTCGCGGATACAGGACATAAGAGTCTTGAGAAAATGGTGGGAACTTCATTTTGAGCGGGCTCTCAGTCGGTAAGCAAATGCCGTTGCTGAA
This sequence comes from Candidatus Desulfacyla euxinica, assembly GCA_014382715.1. GTDB lineage: Bacteria > Desulfobacterota > DSM-4660 > Desulfatiglandales > Desulfatiglandaceae > Desulfacyla > Desulfacyla euxinica. The sequence continues at coordinate 7,188 of JACNJD010000320.1, forward strand.
CAAATGGGGGCGAGGTATCAAGAACAATACGAAAAGCTTCAAGATTTATTTACTCCCGTTATGCCTAATATATTTTGCTGCAGCTGTTTTCTCTGGTTGTGCATCAATGTCGGCAAGAAAGGAGTTGGGAGCATTCAATAGCCTTTATTCATCAGGCCGATATTTAGATGCTGCAAATTTTGAGCTAAAAGAAATGGGAGACGAGAAATCCGATCCCTCACATCTTTTGCAAATGCTCCAGGCGGGAGCAGCACTCCGTTATGCCCGGAAATATCCTCAGAGCACTGATTTATTTGATGGGTGTGAAGAAGTAATAAAATATTTCAATGAACAACTGTTTATAGATGACGCAGGTTCCGCCATCTTTTCGGTTTTGATAAATGAAGCTTCTTTGGATTTCCGTGGAGAAGAATATAACGGGGTTATGGTAAACACTTATAAGGCCTTGAATCTTTGGCAAATTGGTAAAAATGATCTGGCGCGTATTGAATTTAATCGCGCTTTAGACCGCCAGAGGCGTGCGAAAGAAAGATTTGCTGAAGAAATTTCAAAAATGAAAGAAGAAATTCGAAGAGAACAAAACAAAGCTCCCCAAATAGAAGTAAATAGAACAGTAAATAGTTCTGAAATTGACAGAATATTGAAGAAAAAATATTCGAACTTATATGCCTTCAAGGCATATCCTGATTTTATTAATCCATTTACAGTCTACATAGCGGGTCTGTTTTTTCTGTCTGAAGGTGATTATGCCAAGGCAGCAATACTCTTAAAAGAAACCTATGGTATGGTGGAAGAGAACCCTGTTGTTGCTGACGACTTCGCAACCGTAGAAAAAATACTGGAAGGGAAAAGAACAAAAGGTCATTATACCTGGATTATCTTTGAAAACGGCCTGGGCCCTGAAAAAGAAGAATTCCGAATTGATTTGCCGATATTCTTAGCCACAAACAAGGTTAAATACGCGGGTATAGCCCTGCCAAGACTGAAGCTTAGAAGCCAGGCATTTCCTTATCTTGCCGTTAGAAATGCCGGTGAAGAAATTACGAAAACAAAGGCTATGGCAAGTATGGACAGGGTTATTCAGACAGAGTTTAAAATGAGATATCCCCTGATTGTAACCAGGGCTGTTATCTCAATGCTAATGAAAACCTCTGTTCAATATCTGGCGCAACAAAATTTCGGCAATATCGGAGGACTGCTTGCCGCGGTCTATCAATTGGCCACTACTGCTGCTGATATCCGTATGTGGACGGCCTTGCCCAAAGAATTTCAAGTTGCTAAGATCGCAGCTCCCAAGGGTGGTTCTGTCATAATAGCAACTCCGGGTGGTAAAACCTACAATGTCTCTGTCCCCAAGAAAAGAAATTCTCTAATTTATGTGAAGATTCCGAGAAGAGGGGCCAGAGTTGTAATTGACGTTATGAAACTTTAACATCAGAGTTGATAACGCGCAAACTGAGGAGTTCGTCATGATAAAGATATCTGTAGTTCTGTTTTGCATGCTTCTATTTTTTTACGGCTCCGCTACAGGGGCCACAAGAGAGGTCATAACCACCGGCAAATATGTAATGGGTGATCTCGACACAAAAACAAAAGCCAGGAAATTCGCTCTGCTTGATGCCAAGAAAATGGCTATGGAAAAGGCAGGAACTTATCTGCGCAGTTTTTCTGAAGTAGACGGTCTTCATTTAACCAGGGACGAGGTTCTTTCGCTGGCTGCCGGTACCATGTCAGTTGAAATACTTGAAGAGATGTGGGAGATGCAGGGGCAAAACCCTGTGGTAACCATAACCATAAAGGCGAAAATTGATACGTCCGGTCTTGAGAAAGAAATTGAGGCTCTCATAGCGCACAGATCTAAAGTCAAGATTTTCAATGAAAGGGAGAAAACCGGTGACGGTCCTGATAAACGTGCATATTCGAAAGTCACGATTATTGATTCTTTTTTGGATAATGAAATATCCATTACCCACGTAAAAGGCTTAATAAATAGGGGAGGGTTAATGGAAGTTCAACTGACAGGCGTAAACAATACATCTTCGTATAAAAGGCTTGAATACAAAATCGAGTGGTTTGATAATAACGGCTTCTTAATAGACACTGTTATGTCGCGATGGACTGATTTTCCAGCTTATGGAAATTCCGAATTTGGATTCAGGGCTGTTGCGCCTAAAGCGACCGCAGCTGATTTCCGAATAAGGATAAGAGAGGAGGATTAATTATGGGGCAGGTGAAACAGGTCAGCAAATCCAGTTTTGTTTCTTTTTTTGAGTTCCAGGCTACGTATCTTATTGTCGGTGCTGTTGTACTTTTAATGCTCAGCGGCTGCGCTACAGCGACCAGAAATATTGACATGAATAATGATAAGGGTCAGGCGGTTATGGGTCTCGATTATCGTGATTTTCAAAAAGCCGCAAGTGAAGCCATAAAATCGATGCTTCAATCCGGGGCATTGAGTAAGCGGGGTGGAGGGCGGTATGTTCTGGCAATATCACGAATAGTCAATGACACAATGCAACGAATCGACACGGACCAGCTGATCAAAAAAATCCGTGTTGAGCTTTTAGCGAGCGGTAAGGTCGTGGTGACAACCGCTGTCAGTGCGGGGGATCCTGAAGACAAAATGTCAATGAAGGCAAGGCAGCTGCGCAAATCAGATGAATTCAAGCAGAGCACAGTGGCGAAAAAAGGGCAAATGATTGCGCCTGACCTGAGTCTTTCAGGAAAAATAATTCAACGAAACGTAAGGGTAAGCAGCGGGACTCAGCAGGTTGAGTATTATTTCCAGTTGACCCTGACTGATATCAATACAGGCTTAGCCTTCTGGGAGGGTGAAACTGTGATTGGTAAAAGGGGAAGTAACAAATCTGTGTCCTGGTAGGGTTAGTGTTAATCCGATGGAATCAAATCAGTCAACTTCAGCGATTAACTCAATTGACACCTGATCTCCATTTATTACCGGCTCAAGATACTGGAGGTTTCGTAATGTCCCGTGCGATTTTGTTACGACCTTGTCCGCCTTCAATTGGCCCGAAACAACCATACTCAGAGAATTCATGTTAATCCCGGCTCGTTCGCCGAGGTCTCTCATGGCGAG
>JACNJD010000322.1:0-3403 GCA_014382715.1 Candidatus Desulfacyla euxinica
CAGTTTGAAGATTATGAGGTGATGCAGTTTTTTTGCGTGGGAGAGTCCTCCTGTTCAGATGCCATTGTTAGATGCTATCTCACAGGAAAGCCCTCTTTAACGATCCCCTGTTATGGAGAACGCCGCTATGGCCACGCGCAGGATGAGGACCTGGTCATGGCCATCCCTGCCGGTATGATGGAAAAGGCCCTGAGGGGGATGGAGGCCCTTTACCGCAGGGGCATCCGCTATCCGATCAGTTATGCGGGTGCTGAACAGGACCTTACCGCGGCCTTCCCCATGTCCTACGGGGGTTTGAACCAGTTGGAGGCCATCAGGGGAAAAGATAAGCGCCTGTTGTTGGGGGTGACCGGTGGTATTGCCAGTGGAAAGACTACCGTGGCCAATATGTTAGAGGAGCTGGGTGCTCCAATCATTGATTTTGACGTTATTGCAAGAGAGGTGGTTGAACCGGGACAACCGGCCTTAAAAGAGATCGTGGACTATTTTGGGAAACAGGTCCTCCAGGAAGACGGGACCCTGGACCGTAAAATGCTCTCAGATATCGTTTTCAGAGATTTTGAAAAGAGAAAGAAACTGGAAAGCTTCACACATCCCAGGATAAATGAGGGATTTGTCAAACAGGTAAACGAAATTGCGGCAAAGGACCCGGGTGCGATTATTCAGGTGGTGATCCCGCTCTTGATCGAACTGAACCTGCAGTACATATTTCACAAGAATCTTGTAGTTTACATCCCACAGGAAGAGCAGGTAAAACGCCTGGCCGAACGAGACAGTATCACCATGGAAGAGGCAGCGAACATTCTGAAGGCACAGTTACCCATAGATGAAAAGGTGGGCTATGCCGATTTTGTCATACATAACGATAAGACTTTGAAAGAGACAAAAAAGCAGGTAGAAGACCTGTGGCAGACCTTAAAACAGATTCAGAAAGAGAATTGAAACTTGAAATTGGAAACTTGAAACTAACAGATCTTAAAAAGGTATTGGTTGGCTTTAACTTGGGCCTCTTGGAAACTTCTGACGGTTGTATTTTTCTTTGTAGGTGTTGACCGGTTCTTGTTTTCTCTGTGTACTCTGTGGGCTCTGTGAGAGATTTGTTATCCGAAATTTAAACCAATCCCGAAATTTGTAAACGACCAGAGGAAGAATACGGAAATGGAAAACGATATCAAATGGATAAAGACACACTGCGCACGGATGGACCATGGCGGATGCGCCATATCAGTGGGTGTAAGAGACAACACGATTGTCAGGGTAAAGGGTGACCCGGACGGTTTTCTGAACAAAGGATATGTGTGCCCCAAGGGTCTGGCGTCACCGGACCGTCTCATCCATCCTGACAGGCTCAAATATCCCCTGAAACGGGTCGGGGAACGGGGTGCGGGAAATTGGGTCCGGATCTCGTGGCCGGAGGCAATAGATACGATCCGTGACCGTTTCATGAGGATCAAAGAACAATATGGGGCCAGGGGTGTGGCCTTCTGCCAGGGCATGCCAAAAGGGATGGAGCATTTTGTCCTGATCCGTTTGGCCAATATGTTCGGTTCTCCCAATGTCGTGTCTGTCCAGGACGTGTGCCATGCGCCACGGGAGGTTACCGGGCTTCATACATGTGGTTTCTATCCGGTGCTCGATTCTCATTATAAGAGCAAAGTCGTGGTGGTCTGGGGGAGCAACCTTACCAGCACCAATGAGGAGGGAGAGATCTGCAGCGGTCTCTTAGAGCAAATCAGGACCGGCACGGAATTGATTGTGGTTGATCCCAGAAAAACGGAATTGGGCAAAAAGGCTAAATTGTGGCTCCAATTAAAGCCCGGAACAGATAATGCTCTATCGTTAGCTATGTTAAATGTAGTTATAGAAGAACAGCTTTTTGATAATGAGTTTGTTCGGAACTGGACGTACGGGTTTGAGGAATTGGCCCGGCATGTAAAGGATTACAGCCCTGAAAAGATGTCGGCCATTACCTGGGTGGCGCCGGATCTTATCCGGGAAGCCGCACGATTCTATGCCCGATCCCGGCCGGCCGCCATACAGTGGGGGAATGCAATAGAGCAAAACGTCAACACATTTGATACGGCAAGGGCACTTGTCTCCCTCATGGCAATATGCGGGAATCTGGATGTCCCGGGGGGCAATATCCATGCCAATGAACCCAGGATCCTGCCTCTCGGTAAATTCGTCAGGGCCGATCTTCTCCCTTCAAAACGAAAAGAGATGATCCATGCCCATTATCATACCATCCCCAAACTCATGACCGTGCCACCAGTTTTTCTGAGAAAAGCGATTCTTGAAGAAATTCCCTATGCGGTCAGGGGGGCCTATGTTCAATGCTCTAACCCCCTTCTTGCCTACGCAGACAGCCATATGACGTTTAACGCGTTAAAAAAACTTGATTTTCTGGTAGTCGCCGATATTTTCATGACCCCCACTGCCGCGCTTGCAGATCTCGTCCTACCGGCTGCTACCCATTTTGAGTTCAATGACATCGGGCATTACGGGCTGGGTCACGGTTATATTTTGGCGCGGCCAAAAGTGGTGGATCCGCCTGAAGAATGCTGGCCCGATATCAAGATACTCAATGCCTTAGGCCATGCAATGACACCGGAGGAATACTGGTTTGATGATTACGAAGACCTCCTTGGGGCCATCCTCAAGCCGAGCGATCTAAGGTATAGCCAGTTTGCTGAATTGGGATATCTGAAGGGGGAGGTTAAATTCAAAAAGTACGAGTCAGGTGGTTTCAAAACCCCGACCAACAAGGTGGAGCTCTGTCTGAGCACTTCAGAAAAGTTTGGTCTCCGGCCCTTGCCGGAATATGTGCAGCAGCCGGAAGATGATCCGGAATATCCCCTGGTATTGACAAGTGCCAAAAACCCTTATTATATGCACTCATCCTACAGGTGGGTCGAGAGATTGAGAAAGAAGAGCCCCGAGCCCGTAGCGGAAATCCACCCGGAAACCGCGTCAAGACTCGGTATTCATGAAGGAGACAGGGTGATCATTGCCACAAAGCAGGGCCAGATCACCCAGACAGCACATTTGACAGAACGCGTGCACCCCGATGTTATCAATGCCTCATACGGCTGGTGGTTCCCGGAAGAGGATATAACCTCTCAGGATAATTGGACAAAGTCCAATCTCAACATCCTTACATCAGTGGATAAAGTGGGAAAAGAATTCGGCACCCCCAATCTCAAAGGTATATGCTGCAGGGTTCAGAAATACCCTGCTTGAATTCAGAGCTCTACTTTTTTTCCAGAACCAACACGTCGACCTTCCCTGCAAGCGCCTTCTCGAAATTTAGCGCGTCCTGGACATCTCCCACAATTGCGGCGTAATGCATGGGGATGGCGAGTTTGGGATTGATGGCGAGTGCGGCCTTTACGGCCTGGTCCGC
>JACNJD010000322.1:3745-7431 GCA_014382715.1 Candidatus Desulfacyla euxinica
CAGGTCCCTGAATCTTTTCAACATCCTCGGGTGAACAGTGGTCAAAATGCTCATGAGTGATAAGGATAACATCAGCCACTGGACCTCCCTCGATCTGGTATGGGTCAATGTAGATCGTCTTTGTGCCATCAATACGAAATCCGTCATGGCCAAGCCACACAATTTTCTCAGCAAACGCCTTTATCATCTCAATACCCTCCTTTCCTCGCCGTCGCCTGTACAGGCTGCGGTGGTCAATGAAGTTGTTAAATTTGAATAATACCTATTTGAGAAACCCGATCTTTACAGCAAGATAAGCACATTAAGTCTAAATGAAAGGCATGTTAACACTTCTTAGATCACTACAGATAAATAAAACATGCCTTTAACGGGATAAACTTCAAGCGCTCTCCCTTCTGGCGTTAATTTGGTTCCAAGATTGATGGTTTCGTAAAAAATCGAAAAGTTGAGGATTTTGAGTGATACCCTTAGGACTAACAAATTATAATAATTCGCAATTCCCAAATTCCCGAATCCCTAAATCCATGTAAAAATGAGTTTTTACATGGGCATCAAGATTATCTTATGATCCAAAAGGGAAAAGCGTTTCACCTTTGCGCGAATGATCTTTTCTTCGCCAAATATGTCTACCATCTTCACACCGTCATCACTGCTCTCTAAAAGATCCACCCCCTCAAAAACAAGCTCTTCCTTCCCGTCCTTCAAGATATACGCGGTTGATTCACACATCTCAAATTATCTCCCTGACCGTCTTTATTATCTGGTTTACCAGATGGGGCAAAGGCTCATCTGAAATCCCAACGATCTTGATTTTTTCCTGTGTTAGAGGAATCAGAACCTTTTTTGCCTTGCTTGAACTCACTGCCGACGCCATTTTGGGCGTTACTTCACCCATCATTGCATTGGCCACTAAAATACCGAGGGGTCCAATTATCAGATCCACCACATGGCTGGTACAAATAATGGCATTTTCTCCTGTACCACCCCTGTTGGCCCCGGCCTTCATCATCCTCGATGTTGCAATTGAATTGGTTCCAAGTGCCAAGATTTCCAGGTCAGCACCTATTGAATGTCTAAGCCCCTTTATAACGGTTGCTCCGATGCCCCCGCCCTGTCCGTCCATAACCATTAATTTCATGGTTTTAACCTGTCTCCGTAGCGTCCCTGGTGAGCGAAAAAGAGATTGCATCACTGGTGAAAAAAATATATCCTCATTACTTAAAGATTCGTCAAATAGTCTAAAAACCTTCGCGTCTTTTCGGGTTTGCGTGAGGCTTTAAGTTTAATCCTCGCTGAGCCGGAGGCCGCTTTAACCGGGTTAGAGGTTTTAAATGGTATTTGAAACCGTTCTTTTTGCCATAGCGGCCTATATGGCGGGTGCAATCCCGTTTGGGAAAATAATCGCCAGATTTGTGGCGCAAATTGACATCACCAAGCGGGGCAGCGGAAATATCGGGGCCACCAACGTGGCCAGAGAGCTCGGTACAAAATGGGGGATCATTACACTACTCCTCGATATGCTTAAGGGTTTTGTCCCGGTGATGCTATTTTCTTACCTTTTTTCTCAGGCAGAACCATGGAATGAAACAGCCCTGGCCGGGATCGGTATATGCGCTCTATTAGGCCACATGTTCCCCAGTTCTCTTAGATTTCGCGGGGGAAAAGGAGTAGCAACGGGGCTGGGCGTATACTTCGCGTTCTCCCCATTATCGTGTCTCTGCAGCCTTGTCCTGTTTATCATAATTGTAATGATATGGAACTATATTTCTCTCGCTTCTATCCTTGCAGTGGCTGCCATGCCCCTTTTTCTTATGCTCTTCGGAAAGCCGCAGCCCCTTATAATCGGGTCGTTGATTATGGCTCTCCTGATCTGCTACAAACACAAGGTGAACATCCAAGACCTGATCAGGGGTGAGGAGCGAAGATGGAAAGACCGCAAAGGGAAAGATATTGGCAATTAACCGAGAAGCTCAAGCAGTCTGTCCAACTCATCGTTGGAATAAAAATGGACTACGACGGTACCTTTCTTACCCCGTTTCCTAATCTCGACTTTGGTGCCAAGTGACCTCTTGAGGTTGTCTTCTAACGATCGAAGATAAGGGTCCTTGGCAGATCCCTTCAGTATTGTATTTGTGGAACCCGTTCCCCTCTTCGCCAATGCCTCTGACTGCCTGACAGAAAGGCCTCTTTTAATTATGGTGTTTCGCAGTGCCCACTGATCTTGACTCTTCTTGAACCCGGCGAGCAACCGGGCATGGCCCATACTTAGACGACTGTCGATCACATCCTGCTGTATCTGTATCGGGAGTTTAAGAAGCCGCAAAAGATTGGTTATGGAAGAACGGTCTTTACTCAATCGTTTGGCCAGTGCATCCTGCGTGATGCCGGTTTCTTCAATAAGTTTCGCACAGGCAACGGCCTCTTCAATGGGATTGAGGTCTTTTCTGTGAATATTCTCAATAAGGGCCAGCTCTAAGGATTCAGAGGGTGTAGCTTCTCTTACAACGACAGGAACGCGCCTGAGGCCTGCCTTTTGTGCCGCCCTCCACCTTCTCTCGCCGGCGATGAGCTGATATCCAGTCTCTGTCTTGCTGACAAGGAGTGGTGCAATAATGCCGTTATTCTTGACCGAGGCAACCATATCTTTCAGTTCATGAGGCGAGAATTTCTGTCTTGGCTGATGAGGATTGGGTTCAATGACTTCTACGGGGCATTGAAAGAACTGCTCATCTCTGTCATCAGATTTATCGGCATCAGGAATCAGCGCCGACAGCCCCTTTCCAAGGGCCTTTCGTTTTGCCATGGTGGTTTATTCCCTCCCGATTAACTCCGTGGCAAGGGCCAGATAGCTCTGTGCGCCCTTGGAAGCGATATCATAAAGTATAATGGGTTTCCCATAACTTGGGGCCTCGCTTAAACGTACGTTACGTGGAATAACAGTCTTGAAAACCCGTTCCTTAAAAAGTGCTCTGGCTTCATCCTCAACCTGGAGTGAGAGATTATTGCGTTTATCATACATGGTTAACAGGATAGATGCAGGCTGGAGTACCGGATTTAAGTTTTTTTTCACTGCTTTTGCAGTGTTCAGTAGATGCGACAACCCTTCCAATGCATAATACTCACATTGGAGCGGGACGAGAACAGACTCTGCTGCAGTAAGGGCGTTTAGTGTCAAAAAGCCTAAAGATGGGGGGCAGTCAAAAAAAATGTAGTCATATCTCTGTCTCATATCCGTGATGGCATTGCGGAGACGGAATTCCTTTGACTTCATGGAGGTCAACTCCACCTCTGCACCGATCAGGTTTTCTGTAGCGCCGATCAGGTGGAGTCGTGGCAAAGGTGTTTCGGCAATTGTTTTTTCTGGAGGCGTTTGCCCGATCAAGATGTCATAGAGGCCCTGTTCCAGGGCTGCCGGATCTACACCGAGGCCGGTGGTTGCATTCCCCTGGGGGTCGCAATCAATAAGCAGGCAATCCTTTTCTGCTGCGGCAATGGACGCTGCAAGGTTTACGGCAGTAGTGGTTTTTCCCACACCGCCCTTCTGGTTGGATATAGAGATTACGTGTCCCATAAAATGAAGTTGTGAAAGATGGCATGTTGATTCGTTCCAGACGATCTATCATGAGCGGAACGAAGATGTTGGCCGGACAAATGGATTGATAACACAATCATCTGAGATTGAAAAG
>JACNJD010000322.1:7901-10228 GCA_014382715.1 Candidatus Desulfacyla euxinica
TTTGACAGTTCCAGGCCTAAAAAGTATAAAGAATTTAGCCGTTCACATGTTCCCCCGCTGTAGTTTCTGTGGGTTTTGTGCCTTTTTGTCTACCCAGTTAAATCTCTTTTGCACTTATTTAACCGGGGCGGCTTTATCAACATTGGAGATAAAAGTTTAACTAATGGCTTACTCTTTTCTCGCAGATCTTTTAGTGGTTTTTCATTTTGTTTTCATCCTTTTTGTGGTCCTTGGAGGATTATTTGTCTTCAAATGGCCCAAAGTCGGTTACCTGCATATCCCTGCTGCGGTGTGGGGAGGGCTTATTGAAATCAACGGGTGGCTCTGCCCTCTTACCCCTATAGAAAATCAACTCCGTCAGTTGGCCGGCACAACAACATATAAAGACAGCTTCATTCAACACTACCTGATTCCAGTTATCTATCCGACAGAGTTGAGTCGGGAAGATCAACTTTTCCTTGGCCTGTCCGTCTTGATTTTGAATGGGATAGTTTATATTTGGGTTCTGCTGAGGATGTTACAAGAAAAGAACCGCACCTGAAATAACTTGTTTGATGCGCACGTCTTGCGTTTTGCGTCCAAATCTCGCTAAAAAGACTCAAGAAATTTGCTAAGCTAAAAAAATACAAAAAATAGTTTGACAGCCATAGACGACCGGTCTATTATCGCTGGACGTTCAAAGAAAAGCGGGGATTATGAAAACGAATACCAAACAAAAGATCCTTGACACTGGAGCTGAGCTCATCCATCTCAAGGGGTTCAATCACACTGGCCTCCAGGAAATCCTCAAGGGCGCCGGAGTACCAAAGGGGTCGTTCTATAACTATTTCAGCAACAAGGAGGATTTCGGCCTTCAGGTCATCGACCATTTCGCTGGATATTATACCTTTATGTCACGACCGATCCTGGAAGATCCCAGCCTTTCCCCCCTGCAGAAAATCAGAAGGCTCCTCGAGTGGTTTATGGAATTCTTCAAATCGAAGGATTACGCCTATGGCTGCCCTATCGGCAATCTTGCGCAGGAGATGGGTGATCTGAGCCCGGCATTTCGGGAAAAACTAAGGTCCGCCCTGGACATTCTGGTTGACACCTATTCTGGATTGTTGGCTGAATCTCAAAAAAAGGGTGAGATTTCCCAAGACCTGGATGTGCGGGAGGCTGCCCGTTTCCTTGTGAGCAGCTGGCACGGCGCTCTCATGCACATGAAAGCGATAAAGGGACCTCAACCGCTTGAGAACCATAAACGGTTCATGTTTGATTATGTTTTGAAACCCTAAACCCAAAACCATTTTATTATCCATAAAGGAGATACTCATGTCTGAACTGAAACAGAAGATTCTGGCAAAAATCGATCATCCGACCCTATCTGCTTTTTCTACCATCACGGAAGACGGGAAACCCTGGGTCCGTTATTGTACCCCCATGGCTGATGAGAACCTGACCCTCTGGATGGCTACTTTTGTTAACTCACGAAAGGTGGCCCAGATCCGCAAAAATCCGGAAGTCCACCTGACCACCGGTGTCACCGACTTGGAGACGGCGGAGTCGTACCTTCAGATTCAAGGCAAAGCCGAGATCCTGACCGATGAAAACACAAAGAAGGCGGTCTGGAACCCCCACCTTGAAAACATCTTCTCAGGCCCGGACGATCCCAATTATTGTGTCTGCAAGATCACGCCATACCGTATCGAATACCAGGGTATGGGAATGGTCCCTCCGGAGATATGGGAGGCGTAATTAATGTCGGAATCACGCCTTGGCGGGATTCCGACACGATTGCGGATTGCGGATCGCAGATTTCAGATTGAAAATAGAGGCGTTTTGCAGAGGTCTCCATAAGGTTGGCATGGAATGCTGGCGTTTTGGAGCACTGGACTAAGTGGAGGGGTACTTATGAAACTTGATGATCACCCAACCGTTATTCGTTATAGAGAAAAAGTTGAGAAAAACGTACCTTCCGTGGTCCGGGAAAAGCTCGATTCAGCGTGGCTCAAGGCTATTACCCTGGAAGCAGGCGCGGACGATGTCGGACTGGTGGAAATCGATCGCCCGGATATAGAAGATCAAAGGGAAGATATTCTGGAGATATTTCCCGGGACCCGCAGCCTTATGAGTATTATCTGCCGGATGAATCCGGAGAATATTCGGTGTCCATCCCGTGACGTATCGGATCTGGAGTTTCTGCAGTCGTTTGAACAAACAAACGCTGTGTCACGCAGGATCGTAAAGATCCTGAATGAGAAAGGTGTAACTGCACTTAGCCCTTCCGCCGGGTTCCCCATGAACCTGGCGAAGTGGCCGGGCAAGATGTGGCCGCTCTCCCATAA